>CAMLRG010000016.1 GCA_946482335.1 uncultured Duganella sp.
TTCCTGGCCAAGAAGAACCGCAATAGCAGAACCCTGGTGTTTCACATCATTGATTTTCGTGCTGCCTAAAGCAGCGATGCAATTTTTATATACAGGAGCCTAAAATGGCATTCGGTAAAAAGTTCGACAAAAACAAGCTCAAGCTGAAAGAAAAGCGCAAGCAACAAAACCCTCTGTTCAAGCGCAAGAAGTTCTGCCGCTTCACCGCCGCTGGCGTTGAGCAAGTGGACTACAAAGACGTAGATACCCTGAAAGATTTCATCCAGGAAAACGGCAAGATCATGCCAGCACGCCTGACCGGCACCAAGGCGCACTACCAGCGCCAAGTGGACACCGCGATCAAGCGCGCACGCTACCTGGCCCTGCTGCCATACACCGATCTGCACCACGCTTAATTCGCGGTCAGACTAGTACCTGGAGAACACTATGCAAATCATCCTGCTGGAAAAAGTTATCAACGTCGGCAACCTGGGCGACGTGGTGAAAGTGAAAGACGGCTACGCCCGTAACTTCCTGATCCCTCAAAAGCTGGCACGCCGCGCGACCGCTGCTGCCGTGGCCGAATTCGAAGCCAAGCGCGCCGAACTGGAAAAAGCTGCCGCCGCCAAGCTGGCCGCTGCCCAAGCCCAAGGCGAAAAGCTGAACGGCATGACCGTGACCGTGTCGCAGAAAGCCGGCGTGGACGGCCGTCTGTTCGGCTCCGTGACCAACTTCGACATCGCTGAAGCCCTGACCAAAGCCGGCTTCGCCGTGGAAAAGGCTGCCGTGCGCCTGCCAGCCGGTCCGCTGAAGACCGTCGGCGAGTTCCCGGTTGCCGTGTCGCTGCACACCGACGTGGTGGCGGAAGTGACCGTGGCAGTCGTGGGCGAAGCTGCTTAATCGGCAACGTCGTCAAGCTGCATCAAAAAAGCCGGGTTCTCCCGGCTTTTTTTGTTTACAAGATTTTTTCTGGCTTGCCGAAGCAGGTATAATGCGCGCCATGAACGCCGCACCCCAGTCCGACCCACAAGTCGATTCCCTCCGCATCCCGCCGCACTCGATCGAGGCAGAGCAATCTGTCATCGGCGGCCTGTTGCGCGATAACGCGGCATGGGACCGCATCGCGGACTTCATGCGGGCCGAGGATTTCTACCGCTACGACCACCGCATCATCTTCGAGCAGATGATCCGCCTGATCAACGCCGGCAAACCGGCCGACGTGGTGACCGTGTCGGAAGCGCTGAACATGCTGGGCAAGGCGGAAGAAGTGGGCGGCATGGCTTACCTGAACGCCATGGCGCAGAACACGCCGTCGGCGGCCAACATCCGCCGCTACGCCGAGATCGTGCGCGACCGCGGCGTGCTGCGCAAGCTGATCACGGTGGCCGACGAAGTGTCGGGCAATGCGTTCAACCCGCAGGGCAAGGAAGTCAAGCAAATCCTGGACGAGGCGGAAGCCAAGATCTTCGCCATTGCCGAAGCCGGCGCGCGCGGTGCGGCGGGCTGGCTGCCGGTGCAGCCGCTGCTGACCCAGGTGGTCGAGCGCATCGACGAACTGTATTCGCGCGACACCACGTCCGAAGTGACGGGCGTGCCGACCGGCTGGACTGACCTGGACAAGATGACGTCCGGCCTGCAGCCGGGCGATATGGTGGTGGTGGCGGGCCGTCCCTCGATGGGCAAGACGGCATTCTCCATGAACATCGCCGAAAACGTGGCGGTGGAAGCGGGCTTGCCGGTGGCCGTGTTCTCGATGGAGATGGGCGGCGTGCAGCTGGCCATGCGTATGCTCGGCTCGGTCGGCCTGCTGGACCAGCATCGCCTGCGGACCGGCAAACTGATCGACGAGGATTGGCCGCGCCTGACGCACGCCATCCAGAAAATGAACGAAGCCCAGGTCTACATCGACGAGACCCCGGCCCTGAACCCGATCGAGATGCGCGCCCGCGCGCGCCGCCTGGCCCGCCAATGCGGCAAGCTGGGCTTGATCGTGGTCGATTACCTGCAGCTGATGCAGGGCAGCCAGCCGGGCGACAACCGCTCGGCCGAGATTTCCGAAATCTCGCGTTCCCTCAAGGGCCTGGCCAAGGAGCTGCATTGCCCCGTCATCGCATTGTCCCAGCTGAACCGCTCGCTGGAGCAGCGTCCCAACAAACGTCCCGTCATGTCCGACCTGCGCGAATCCGGCGCGATCGAGCAGGACGCGGACGTGATCATTTTCCTGTATCGCGACGAAGTCTATAACCCCGACTCGCCGGATAAAGGCACCGCCGAGATCATTATCGGCAAGCAGCGTAACGGTCCGATCGGCGCGGTGCGCCTGACCTGGATCGGGGCGTACACCAAGTTTGGCAATTACACCGGTAACCTGTCGATCTACCAAGGCGACTGATTACCAGGCAGGCCGCGCTGGGTGGCCCTGCTGCAGTATCGACGAATCAACCAACGGAGAACAAAAATGTTTGGACGCTTGATGCCCACGGAGGGCAAATTCTTTGACATGTTTAACCAGCACGCGGAACTGTGCGTGAAGGGCGCCAAAGAAATGCTGGGCCTGATGGCCAACTTCGATGACCTGGAAAACCGCGTGCACGCCATCGAAAGCATCGAGAAGCAGGCTGACAAGATCACCTACGCCGCAGTGGACCTGCTGCACAAGACTTTCATCACCCCGCTGGACCGCGACGACATCCACAAGCTGATCACCAAGATGGACGACATCCTGGACTTGATGGAAGACGCCGCCCAGACCGTATCGCTGTATGACCTGCATTCCGTGACCCCGGAAGCCAAACGCCTGGCCGAGCTGGTGCTCGCTTGCACCGAGAAGGTGAAGGACGCCGTCGCCCTGCTGTCGAACATGGACAACGCGTCCCAGATCGTGGGCATCTGCGAGGAAATCGACCGCCTGGAATCGGATGCCGACCACGTGATGCGCGCCGCCATGTCCAAGCTGTTCCGCGACGAACCGGACGTGCGCAACCTGATCAAGATGAAGGCGATCTACGAGATCCTGGAAACCGTCACCGACCGCTGCGAAGATGTTGCCAACATCATCGAAGGCATCATCGTCGAAAACGCATAATAAAAAGACCAATTCATGAGCAATCTCGAAATTAGCATCTACGCGCTGGGGGCACTGATCTTCCTGGCGCTGGTGTTTGACTTCATGAACGGCTTCCACGATGCCGCGAATGCGATCGCCACGGTGGTGTCCACCGGCGTGCTGAAGCCGCAGACCGCGGTGGCCATGGCCGCCTTCTTCAACTTCATTGCGATCTTCATCGTCGGCCTGAAGGTGGCGACCACCATCGGCAAAGGCACCATCGAGCCTTCCGTGATCGACCATTACGTGATCTTCGGCGCGCTATGCGGGGCGATCATCTGGAACGTGATCACCTGGTATTACGGCATCCCGTCCTCTTCCTCGCACGCCCTGATCGGCGGCCTGGTGGGCGCGGCGGTGGCCAAGTCCGGCACCGGCGCGCTGATTTCCGGCGGCTTGATCAAGACCGTGACCTTCATCGTGGTGGCGCCGTTGCTGGGCTTCGTGCTCGGTTCGCTGATCATGCTGATCGTATCGTGGGTGTTCGTGAAGAGCACCCCGCGCAAAGTCGACACCTGGTTCCGCCGCTTGCAGCTGGTGTCGGCCGCCGGCTATTCGCTGGGCCACGGCGGCAACGATGCGCAAAAGACCATCGGCATCATCTGGATGCTGCTGATCGCGTCCGGCCATGTCGCGGCCGACGCCAAGCAGCCGCCCGACTGGGTGATCATTTCCTGCTACGGCGCGATCGCTTTCGGTACGCTGTTCGGCGGCTGGCGCATCGTCAAGACCATGGGCCAGAAGATCACCAAGCTGAAACCGGTGGGCGGCTTCTGTGCCGAGACCGGCGGTGCGATCACGCTGCTGATGGCTTCCTTCTGGGGCGTGCCGGTCTCCACCACCCACACCATCACCGGCGCCATCGTCGGCGTCGGCTCGGCCCAGAAGATGTCGGCCGTGCGCTGGGGCGTGGCGGGCAATATCGTGTGGGCCTGGATCTTCACCATCCCCGCGTCGGCGTTCGTGGCCGCCGTGGCGTGGTGGCTGGGTACGCAATTCATGTAAGCCGGCAGCGGGGTCTGGCCCGTCGGGCCAGACCCCGGTTGACCGGTTTTTTTTGCGTGACAGGCATCTCAAAATTGGGATATATTCCCAATTATGGGAAATTCATTCGAGAACCGGCTGCTCAAGCGCCTCGCCAGCCTGCGCGAAGCGCGCGCGCTGTCGCTGGAACAATTGGCCACGCAAAGCGGCATCAGCCGCGCCACCCTGTCGCGCCTGGAACGCGGCGAAACCAGCCCGACGGCGGACATGCTGGGCAAGCTGTGCACGGTGTACGGCATGCCGATGTCGCGCCTGATCGCCGAAGTGGAGCAGGCACCGGTGCAGTTGCTGCGCCGCGCCGGGCAAGCCGAATGGCGCGACCCGGCCACCGGTTTCCTGCGCCGCATGGTGTCGCCGCCGGCGCGCGGCTTCGCGGCGGAGTTGATCGAGGGCCGCCTGCCTGCCGGCGCCGCGATCGACTATGACAAGCCGTCGGTGCCGGGGCTGGAACAGCACCTGTGGATGCTGTCCGGCGCGCTCGATTACACCCTGGACGGCACCACGCACCGGCTGCAGCCGGGCGATTGCCTGCGCTTCCACCTGTATGGCGCGACGCGCTTTTCCTGTCCCGGGCCCGACGCGGCCCATTACCTGATTGCGATATGCGAACCATAGAAGAACTCGATGGCGCCGGCTTGACGGCGCATGCCGGCCAGCTGGCCGACGTGCTGCGCGCCTGCGTGCTGGCCGGCGCCAGTGTCGGCTTCGAACTGCCTTGCCCGCATGAGGAAGCGCACACCTTCTGGCTCGGGCTGGAAGGCGCGGTGGCGCGCGGGGAGCGGCGCCTGTTCGTGCTGCGCGGCGCCGATGGCCGCATCGATGGCACGCTGCAATTGGTGCTGGCCGGCATGCCGAACAGCCGCCACCGCGCCGAGCTGTCGAAAATGCTGGTGCATCCGCGCGCGCGCCGCCAAGGCCTGGCGCAAGCGCTGATCCGCCATGCCGAACTGCAGGCGCAGGCGCTGGGCCGCACGCTGCTGGTGCTCGATACCTGCACCGGCGAACCGGCTGAGGCGATGTACCTGAAACTGGGCTACCAGCGCTGCGGCGAAATCCCGCAGTTCGCCACCATGCCCGATGGCCGCCTGGGCGCCACCACGTTCATGTACAAGCTGCTGCCGCAGGCGACGGCGCAGCCACGTCAAGCCGGGTCGTGACAGCAGACGCCGATCTTGTTGCCATCCGGGTCGCGGAAGTAGGCGCCGTAATAGTTGGCGTGGTAGTGCGGGCGCAAGCCCGGCGCGCCTTCGCAGCGGCCGCCGTTGGCCAGGGCGGCGGCGTGCGCCGCATCCACCGCCGCGCGCGACGGTGCCAGCAGGGCGGTCATCGCGCCGTTGCCCGCGCTGGCGGGCGCGCCATCGAAGGGGCGGCCAATGATGAAGAGCGGGCGGCCGCCGGTGGCCGGTTGCCAGGCGGCCCATGGCTTGCTGTCGTCGCAAAAGCGCTGCGCGTGACCCAGCGCCGCCATCACGGCCGCGTGGAAGCGATAGGCGGCGGCGAAATCGCTGACGCCGAGGAAGACGTGGGAAATCATTTGATGCACACCTGGCGCACCGCCTTGATGTCGGTAATGCCCAACAGGACCTTTTCGATGCCGTCCATCTTCAGGGTCAGCATGCCATCCTCCAGCGCCGCCGCCAGCAGCTGGGCCACGCGCGCGTGCTCCTGCAGCAGGCGCTTGATGCGGTCGCTGCCGATCATCAGCTCGTGCAGGCCGACCCGGCCCCGGTAGCCCTTGTTGCACTCGCTGCAGCCCACCGGCCGGTACAGCGTGAAGCGGCCCTCGCCATCGGCATAGCGTTCGCGCCAGCCGGCCAGCACTTGCTGGCGCGCGGCTTCGGCGTCGTTGGCGAATGCGCCGGTCTGCTGCAATTCCTCGCAATACTCGGCCAGCAGCAATTCCAGCTCCGCCTCGCCCGGATGGTAGGGCATCTTGCAGCGGCTGCACAGGCGCTTGGCCAGGCGCTGCGCCAGGATGCCCAGCAGGGCGTCGGCGAAGTTGAACGGGTCCATGCCCATGTCCAGCAGACGCACCACCGATTCCGGCGCGCTGTTGGTATGCAGGGTGGAAAACACCAGGTGGCCGGTCAGCGACGCTTCGATGCCCATGCTGACGGTTTCCTTGTCGCGCATTTCGCCCACCATGATGATGTCGGGGTCTGCGCGCAGGAAGGCGCGCATCACGGTGGCGAAGTCGAGCCCGGCCTTGCGGTTGACCTGCACCTGGCGCAAGCCTTTCTGCGTGATCTCGACCGGGTCTTCCGCGGTCCAGATCTTGGTCTCCGGCGTGTTCAGGTAATTCAGCACCGAGTGCAGCGTGGTGGTCTTGCCGGAGCCGGTCGGGCCGCACACGAAGAACAGGCCGTACGGCTTTTCCACCGTGGCGCGCAGGCGGTCCAGGTTGCGCGGCAGCACGCCCAACTGTTCCAGCGGGATCGGCTCGCCGGCCGCCAGGATGCGCATCACCACGTCTTCCACGCCGCCGGCGGAAGGGATGGTGGCCACGCGCAGCTCGATGTCCAGCGGGCCGTATTTCTTGAACTTGATCTTGCCGTCCTGCGGCTTGCGGCGCTCGGAGATATCGAGGTCGCACATGATCTTGATGCGCGCCACCATGGCGGCGCGGTAGGCGGCCGGGATTTCGATATACGGCACCAGCACGCCATCCTTGCGGAAGCGGATGCCGGTCTTGCCCTTGCCAGGCAGCGGCTCGATGTGGATGTCGGACACGCCCTGTCGATGGGCGTCGACGATCACCTTGTTCAGCAGGCGCACCAGTTCGTTTTCCACCGCTTCCGACACGTCATGCGACGCGTCGCCATCCTCCTCGCCGTCTTCGGTCATGCCCGACAGCAGTTCGCCCACGCTGGCCGCATCGCCGCTGGTGCCGAAGAATTGCGCCAGGGTGTCGGCGAATTCCTGGCGCGTGGTGACGCGGTAATTGATGCGCTGGCGCGGGAACACCTGGTTGACGATGCGCGACTGGATAATGCGGTCGGGGTCGGTCGTCAGCACCAGCAAGCCATCGCGGTTTTCCTCCAGCGGCAGCCAGCCCGATTCTTCCAGATACTGCTGCGGCAGCTTTTTCAGCAAGTCGGCCGGGCGCACGCGGTCGGACCGCGCCGGCTCGTAGGGGATGGTGTAGTACTGGGCCAGCGCCGCGCCCAGGGCGGCTGGCTTGACCTGGAAATCCTGCACCAGCACGGTTTCCACGTCGGTTTCCTTGTCACGCGCCGTGCGCAAGGCCTGTTCCAGCTCCTGCGCCGAGATCACGCTGTCGGCCACCAGGGCATCGTAGCGGGTGCGCGGCAGCGGCGCCGGCCGCAGGCGCTGGCTGAAGGCCACGGCCAGCGTGTCGCACAACTGGCGCACCCCTTCCAGCGCGATGGAGGAGAAGGGGTGGCCATTGCGCGTGTTGATGAACTGGACCACCCCCAGCAGGCTGTCGTGGGCCACCGCCTCCAGCGGCGCCACCAGCATCTGGTGCGTACGGTAGCCGGTGCGCTGGTCCACGCCCTGCTGGAAGTGCAGCTCGGGAGAAATGCGGCGCAATTCCTCGCTGTCGTAGACGTCGCGGATATTCAGGGTCTGGCGCGTCAGCGCCACATAGCCGGCAATGCTGCTCGGATTGATGGCCAGCTTCAAGTCGCGGAAGCTGGTCAGCCCGGTCTTGACCTTGGACACGATGTAATTTTTCTCGTGGTCCATCGCATACAGGGTGAAGCGGTCGCACTCGAATAGGTCGCAAAACTCCATGCCCAGGTCGAGCATGATTTCGTCCAGGTTGCTGGTGGCGTGGATCTTGGTCGTCACGGCCTGCAGCTTGCGGAAAAACGCCAGCCGCAATTCGCTGTCGTTGCTGGCTGGGGTGCGGTCGGCTTCACTCATGGCGGGGGCTCACAGGCTCACTTCCAGGCCCTCGTAGGCCAGGAAAACTTGCAGGCCGTTGAGCTGCCCGGCGTGGCGTGCCATCACATTGGCAAACACCGCCTCCAGCTCGTCGTCGCTGCGCGTGGGTTCATGGTGGGTGCAATACAGCTGGCGCACGCCGCAGCGCAGCGCCATCGCCAGCGCGCTGTCGAACGTGCCGTGGCCCCAGCCAAGCTTGGCCGGGTATTCGTCGCGGGTATAGGAGCAATCGACAATCAGGGCATCGACCCCGCGCACCAGGGCGTCGATGGCGTCGTTGCTGGCGGCCACTTCGGCCGCGCGCGCCGCGTATTCCGGATGGTCCGGCGGATAAGGGTTGAAGGGCGGCTCATGGTCGCCGGTGAAGAACAGCGACTTGCCGCCGCAATCGATGCGGTAGCCCAGGTTGGTGACCGGGTGGCTCATGACGACGTTGCTGACCGTGGCTTCGCCCACCGCCACCGGCGCGCCCAGCTCCAGCGTGCGGTATTCGATGGTGGCGTTCATCTGGGCTTCGCCGACCGGGAAATAACTGTACTGCAGCTGCACCCCCATCACGTGTTCGATGCCCTGGCCGGTGACCTGGTCGGCAGCGCCATGCAGGCGCACCCGGCTGCCCGCGACGAACAGGGGCAGGAAGAAGGGCAGGCCATGGATATGGTCCCAGTGGCTGTGGGTGATGAACAGGTTGGCGTCGATCGGGCGGCGGGCGTCCGCCACCAGCGCTTGCGCCAGCGGGAACAGTCCGGTGCCTGCATCGAGCACGATCAGGGTACCGCCGCCGCAGCGCACTTCGATGCAGGTGGTGTTGCCGCCGTAGCGCATGGTGCGCGGGCCGGGCGAGGGTATCGAACCGCGCACCCCCCAGAACTTGAATTTCATGTTGTATATGTACGGTAGTTTTATTAGCCGGATGATAATGCTTTGGCCGGATTGACAAGAGGATGATAGCGTTTTTTATGCGGCGCAGGATGAAGCCATACACATTTGCTTGCGCGAGAGATACACTTCCGCTATGGAAGACTTGACGCTGCCCCAAATTACCGCCCGCCTTGAGCAATTGACCGAACTGAGCGTCGCCCTCGGCGATGGCCATGACACCACGTTGCTGCTCGAGCGCATCCTGCATGTGGCCAAGCACATGACGCAGGCCGACGGCGGCACCCTGTACCAGCCCAGCCCCGACGGGCGCAAGCTGAACTTCCAGATCGTGGTCAACGATACGCTGGGAATCCACCTGGGCGGCAACAGCGGCCAGGCCATCACCATCGCGCCGGTGCCGCTGTTTACGGAAGAGGGCGGCCAGAACCTGTCCGCGGTGGCCGCCTACGCCGCCCACATGGGGCGTTCCGTGTCGATCGCCGACGTCTACGATGCCAGTGAATTCAATTTCTCCGGCATGCGCCAGTTCGACCAGCAGTTCGGCTACCGCACGCGCTCGATCCTGACCGTGCCCATGCGCGACCACGAGGGCGAGCTGCTGGGCGTGCTGCAACTGGTGAATGGCGCGGGCGGCGATGGCTTCAGCGCCACCGACCAGCGCTTCATCGAGGCGCTGGCGGCGCAGGCCGGGGCGGCGTTGACCCAGCAGCGCCTGATCGGCCAGCTGGAAGAATTGCTGGAAGCGCTGGTCAACCTGATCAATATCGGCATCGATGAAAAGTCGCCCTACACCGGCCGCCATTGCCAGCTGGTGCCCAAACTGACCATGTTGCTGGCCGATGCCGCGCACGCCGTGGACGAGGGGCCGCTGGCCGGCTTCCGCCTGTCGGAGGGCGAACGCAAGCAGCTGTGGCTGGCCGGCCTGCTGCATGACTGCGGCAAGATCACCACGCCCGTGCACGTGGTGGACAAGGCCACCAAGCTGCAAACCATTTACGACCGCATCGGCCTGCTCGACACGCGCTACGAAGTGCTGCTGCGCGACGCCGAGCTGCGGGCGCTGCGGGCGCAACTGGCCGGCGGCGATGCGGCGGCGCTGCAGGCGGCCTTGGCCGAGGAGCAGGCGGCATTGCGCGCCGAACGGGATTTCCTGCGCCACGCCAATATCGGCGGCGAAGGCATGGCGCCGGAAGACCAGGCGCGCGTGCGGCGCATCGCGCAGCGGCGCTGGGTGGGTCCGGACGGCAGCGAACAGCCCTTCCTCAGCGCCGAGGAAGTGGACAACCTGTGCATCCGCTTCGGTACCCTGACCGAGGATGAGCGCAAGGTGATCAACAACCATATCGTGATGACGGTGCGCATGCTGGAATCGCTGCCCTGGCCCAAGCATTTGCAGAACGTGCCCGAGTACGCGGGCGGCCACCACGAGCGCATGGATGGCAAGGGTTATCCGCGCGGCCTGACGCGCGAGCAGATGTCGGTGCCGGCGCGCGTGATGGCCATCGCCGACATCTTCGAAGCGCTGACCGCGCGCGACCGGCCCTACAAGAAGGGCAAGACCCTGTCCGAATCGCTGCACATCCTGGGCAAGTTCAGCCTGAACGGCCATATCGACCCCGACCTGTTCGACATCTTCATCCGCCAGAAGGTATACCTGCAGTTCGCCTTCCAGCACATGGATCCGCGCCAGATCGACCAGGTCGACGAATCCCTGATCCCGGGATACACGCCCTAAATGCGCAAACTGCTGCAGCGCTACGGCGCCCGCTGGCTGCTGGGCCTGTTGCTCACGGCGCTGGCCGTGCTGCAGGTTGGCAATTGGCTGCCGTCGGAATCGGTGGCGCGCATGGACACGTTCTTCGCCGGCTTGCGCATGCGGCTCGACCCGCCGCAACTGGATCCGCGCATCGTCATCGTCGATATCGACGAGCGCAGCCTGGCCGAGGTGGGGCGCTTCCCCTGGAGCCGCGACAAGGTGGCGCGGCTGGTCGAGCAATTGACCGTGCAGTACGAGGTGGCGGCGCTGGGCTTCGATATTTCCTTCCCCGAGGCCGACACCAGTTCCGGCTACGAAGTGCTGCAGCGCCTGGCCGGCGGCGCGCTGCGCCATGTGCCGGGCTTGCCGGCGCAGCTGGCAAGGCTGCAGCCGGAGCTCGATTACGATGGCCAGCTGGCGCGCGCCCTGCAGGGCCAGCCGGTGGTGCTGGGCTACAGCCTGTCGGGCAGCCAGCGCAAGGGCGTCCTGCCGGCGCCGGCTTTCACGGTCGACGACTTGAATGGCCGCACCCTGGACGCCTATGCCGCCGAGGGTTATGAGGCGAACATCGCGCGCCTGCAGGAAGCGGCGCAGGGCGCCGGCATCTTTACCGCGTTGCCCGACCGCGACGGCGTGGTGCGCTCCTCGGCCCTGCTGCAGCGCATTGGCGACGGCTATTATCCGACCCTGTCGCTGGCGACGGTGGCAGCGGCCTTGCGTGCCCACGCCATCGCCCCACTGTGGGAAGGGACCGTCGATACCCTGAGCGATGCGGAGCGCCAAAGCGGCGGCCTGGATGCCATCGGCCTGTTCCACGCGGAAGGCCGGCTGCGCATCCCGGTCGGCGAAGGCTTGACCACGACGGTGCAATTCCGCGGGCGCGGCGGCCCGGACGGCGGCGCTTTCCGCTACGTGTCGGCAGCCGACGTGCTGGCCGGACGCGTGGCGCAGGAAGTGCTGGCCGGCACCGTTGTGCTGGTCGGCACCTCGGCGCCCGGCTTGAACGATTTGCGCGCCACCCCGGTCAGCGCCGAATACCCGGGGGTGGAAATCCACGCCAACCTGATCAAGTCGATCCTGGACGACAGCTTCAAGCAGCGCCCCGATTTCGCATTCGCGCTGGAGTTGGCGCAAGTGCTGGTGCTGGGCGTGCTGCTGGCACTGGCCTTGCCGGTGCTGGCGCCGGCCGCGGCCATCGCGTTCTCGCTGGCGGCGCTGGCCGCGGCGGCGGCGCTGAACTTCCTGCTGTACCAGCGCTACGATATGGTGCTCGATATCGCCACCGCGCTGCTGCTCGGCCTGGCGCTCTTCATGCTGAACCTGGCCTGGGGGTATTTCTTCGAAGTGCGGCGCGGGCAGGCGCTGGTGTCGCGCTTCGGCGAATATGTGGCGCCCGAGCTGGTGGCGGAAATGGCGGAGGACCCCGCCCAATACAGCATGGAAGGGGAGAGCCGCGAGCTGACCGTGATGTTCGTCGACGTGCGCGGCTTCACCACGATTTCCGAAGGCTTGTCGCCCAAGCAGCTGCGCGAGTACATCAACCTCTACCTGACGGCGATGTCGGAGGAAATCCGCGACCGCCACCGCGGCACCCTGGACAAGTACATCGGCGACGCCGTGATGGCGTTCTGGGGCGCGCCCGTGGCCTGCGCCGACCATGCCAGCCGCGCGGTGGCGACCGCGCTGGCGATGCAAGCCACCGCCGCCCGCCTCAGCAAGGACTTCGAGCAGCGCGGCTGGCCGGCGCTGCACATCGGCATCGGCGTGAACAGCGGCCCGATGCACGTGGGCGACATGGGCTCGGCCATCCGCCGCGCTTATACCGTGATGGGCGATGCGGTCAATCTTGGCTCGCGCCTGGAAGGCATCACCAAGGTGTATGGCGCGGGCATCGTGGCCGGGCCGTTGACGCGGGCGCAAGCGCCGGAATTCGCCTGGCGCGAACTGGACCTGGTGCGCGTCAAGGGCAAGCAGGAGCCGGTGGCCATCTTCGAGCCGCTCGGCCTGGCCGCCGAACTGGGCGAGGCCGCCATGGCCGGGCTGGCGCAATGGCATGCGGTGCTGGCCCTGGTGCGGCGCCAGCAATGGGCCGCGGCACGCACGCAACTGGCGCCCTTGGCCGCCGCCGCCCCGGGATGCGACCTGTACGCGCTCTACCTGGCGCGGATCGACCACTATGAAGCGGCGCCGCCGGGCGCCGATTGGGACGGCGTCACCACATTCGACAGCAAATAAGCAACACTCAACCGTGCGCACCCCGACAGGCGTACAATGACCCTGTCAATTCCGCCATTTCGTCCTAAACTGAGAGTAACAAGAGTTGCTTCTTAGCTAGGCACTTGAATGCCGGGGGAAGTCATGAAGTCCAGCCTCGCCGCCCTCCTGGCCCTGGCCGCTTGCACCGCGGCGCAGGCCGCACCGCCCGACACCGGACGTGCCGCGCCGAGCCTGGATTTTTCCGCCACCGCTTACCCGCCGTCGCATTTGCCCGGCCTGCCCGGCAGCCTGCCCACCGTGCGCCTGGCGGCCAGCCTGACCCAAACCTTGCCGCGCGACTGGCTGGTGCGCGCCAGCATCAATACCCAGTACAGCCCCGGCGAACTGACGCTGCAGGATACCCTGGCACCGTCGCCGCTGACGGCGCTGCGCCTGATGTCCAACCGCGACGTCCTGCGGGACGGCGGCCTGGGCAGCAATGTCGAACTGTATTCCCCCAACCTGTGCGCCGGCCTGTTCCGCCATTGCCGCGGCTTGCTGTTCTATGACCGCAATGCGGTGCGCACCAACCGCAACCTGAATGGCCAGCTGCGCGGCCGCAGCGTGGGCAGCCTGGGCGTTGGGATGCGGCTGCAACTGGATAAGGGGATGAGCTTGCAGCTCGACTATGGCAGGGTGGTGCGCTCCGACACCTTGCCCGACGATGCGCGCAACCGCCTGACCTTGCGTTTCGGCTATCGCTGGTGAGTGCCGCGGCCAGTCTTGGCCAGCAGGAAATATTGTTATAAAAGTGTCGCCAAGTCGCCGCAACGGCGCAACTTGTCATATGATTGCAACTGTTTCCGCAGGTAAATGCGGGATAATCGCGGTCATCTGCTGTCCTCCCCCAAAATCCAAGAAAAATTGCTTATGAAACAACGCCTTGCGTTACTGCTGGCTGCGCCGCTGATCGCGGCCTCGGCCTTTGCTGCCGATGCCGCGCCCGACGTGATCCGTTTCGACATCAGCCGCTTCGAGGTGCGCGGCAATACGCTGCTGCCGGCGGCGGACGTGGAGCGCATCCTGGCGCCCTTCCGCGGCCCGGGGCGCGACTTCGGCCACGTCCAGCAAGCACTGGAAGCCCTGCACGCGGCCTACCAGGCGGCCGGTTACAGCGTGGTGTCGGTGACGCTGCCGGAGCAGGAACTGGAGCGCGGCGTGGTGCGTTTCGACGTGGTGCAAGCCCGCATCGGCCGGGTGCAGGTGCGCGGTCAGCGCCACGTGGACGAAGCCAATGTGCGGCGCGCCCTGCCGCCGCTGCGCGAAGGCGAGACGCCGAACGTGGCGGCAATTTCCGCGGCGCTGAAGCTGGCCAACGAGCAGCCGGCGCGCAAGATCACGATGAAGCTGCAAAGCGCCGACCAGGATGACGAAGTCGATGCGCTGCTGGACGTGGCCGACGACAAGCAATGGAAAGCCATGCTCAATGCCGACAACAGCGGCAGCGGCCAGACCGGCAAGACCCACGTGGGCGCCGTGCTGCAGCACGCCAACCTGTTCGGGCGCGACCACGTGGCCAGCCTGCAGTACACCACCTCGGCCGAGGAGCCGGGCCGGGTCAAGGTCTATGGCCTGGGCTACCACATCCCGCTGTATGCCCTGGGCGATACCCTGGACTTGTACGCCAGCTATTCGAATATCGATTCGGGCACGGTGACGGCGGGCGCCTTCGACCTGGCCGTCAGCGGCAAGGGCGCGGTGTACGGCATGCGCTACACGCAGCGCTTGCGCAGCGCTCCGGGCCGCGAAGACAAGCTGCTGTACGGCCTCGAATACAAGGATTTCCGCAACAGCGTGCTGTTGCTGGGCCAGGAGCTGGGCAACGACGTGGCGCTGCATCCACTCAGCATCGGCTACCTGGGCAGCTGGGAAGGCGCGGGCAGCGATGCCGGCGTGGCGCTGACCTTGCTGCGCAATATCCCGGGCGGCAAGCGCGGCGGGCAGGAAGCCTTCACCCGCGCCCGCACCGGCGCGGACGAGGATTACACGGTCTTGCGCGCCGGCGCCAGCGTGACCCGCGTGCTGGCCGGCGATTGGCAATGGCGCGCCATCGCCAACGGCCAGTACTCGCACGATGCGCTGGTGCCCGGCGAGCAGTTTGGCGGCGGCGGCGCCGGCTCAGTGCGCGGCTTCGGCGAGCGCGATGTGGCTGGTGATAGCGGTATCGGTGCCAACCTCGAACTGTACACGCCGAACCTGTGCGGCGACGGCCGCTGGCAATGCCGGCTGCTGGCCTTCCACGACCGTGCCCACGTGCGGCGCAATCATGCGCTGGCGGGGGAATTGGTGCGCACTTCGATTGCCAGCGCCGGCCTCGGCCTGCGCCTGATGCTGGCCAGCCAGGCCAACCTGCAACTCGATTACGGCCGGGTAGTCCAGGCCGGCGCCACTGGGCGCGACGACAGTGGCCGCCTGCATGTGCGCTTCGGCTTTGCCTATTGAGATCTCACCATGAAACAGAATAAACAGTGCCAACTTCTGCTGCTTAGCCTGGCCGTGGCGGCCTGCTTCGGCAGCGTGCAAGCCAACCCGCTGTCGCCCCAGGTGGTGGCGGGGCAAGCCAGTTTCCAACAGCAGGGCAATGTGTTCACGGTGACCAATACGCCGAACACCATCATCAACTGGCAAAGTTTCTCGGTCAATGCCAACGAGGTGACGCGCTTCCTGCAGCAGGGTGCCGACAGCAAGGTGCTGAACCGCATCACGGGCCAGGACCCCAGCCGCATCCTGGGCACGCTGCAATCGAACGGCCAGGTGTACCTGATCAACCCGAACGGCATCCTGTTCGGCAAGGAGGCGCGCATCGACGTGCAAGGGCTGGCGGCGTCCAGCCTGGGCATGTCGAATACCGACTTCCTGGCCGGGCGCGCGCACTTCAGCGCGCAGGGCGCGGCCGGCAAGGTGGAGAACCAGGGCAGCATCAGCACCGGGCGCGGCGGCCAGGTCTACCTGGTGGCGCCCGACGTGACGAACAGCGGCATCATCCACGCGCCGGGCGGCGCCGTCATGCTGGCCGCCGGCCACAGCGTGCAGCTGGTCGATGCCGCCAACCCGGCATTGCAAGTGGTGGTCTCGGCCCCGGCCGACAGTGCGCTGAACCTGGGCCAGGTGGTGGCACAGGGCGGCCGCATCGGCATTTTCGGCGCACTGGTCAACCAGCGCGGCCTGGCCAGTGCCGACAGCGCGGTACTGGGCGAAAATGGCAAGGTCATGCTGCGTTCCAGCGTGCGCACCATGGTCGAAGGCGGCAGCCGCACCGCGGCGAGGGGCGGCGAAGTGGCGATCCTTGGCCCGCAGGTGGGTGTGACCGGCAACGCCCGGATCGACGCCAGCGCGGCGCCGGAAGGCGCGGGCAACGGCGGGTCGGTACTGGTGGGCGGCGATTACCGCGGCGCCAATGCCGGCGGTCCGAATGCCCGGCAAGTCTATATCGGCAAGGATGCGCTGCTGTCGGCCGATGCCGGCACCACGGGCCAGGGCGGCAAGGTGGTGGTGTGGGCCGACGACGTGGCGCGCGTGCACGGCACGATTGCGGCGCGCGGCGGCGCGGCCGGCGGCGATGGCGGCCTGGTCGAAACCTCGGCGCAGCAGCTGGAAATGGCGGGCTTGCGCGTCGATGCCAGCGCGGCGCAGGGCCAGCGCGGCCAGTGGCTGCTCGACCCATACGATATCGTGGTGAGGACCTCGCCGAACGTGCCGGGCACGCTGTCCGATGTCGCCACCTTCGCGGCCGGTGCAGCGACCGGCGCCACCGAAGTGGCCACTTCCCTGCTGGACGGGGCGCAGGCCCAGGTCAACCTGCAGGCCAAGCACGACATCACTTTCAGCGATGCGGTGTCAATTTCGGCACCGGCGGTGGGCTTGACGGCGCAGGCGGGCAATAACATCAACGTCAATGCGGCGATCGCCACCAACGGCGGCTCCGTCAAGCTGATCGCCAACGACAGCGCGTCCGGCGCGGCCAGCGGTTCCGGCGCCATCAACGTGGGCGCCAGCGGCGCCATCCGCACGGGCGTGGGCAGCATCCACCTGTACGGCGCGGGCTTGTCGCTCGGCAGCGGCGCCGAACTGGCCGGCCAGGAACTGCGCCTGTATGCCGACAAGATCGACTTTGCCGGCGGCGCCAGTGCCTCGGCCGTGACCAGCGCCTACATCGCACCCAACAGCGCGGCAAAGGCCATCACCGTGGGCGGCACCGGCGCTGGCACCCTGGAATTGGGCAGCGCTACCTTGGCCGCCATCAGCGCCCAGGAAGTCAGCATCGGCAGTTCCGGCGGCGGCGCGCTGACCGTGGCCGGTCCGCTCGACCTGTCTGCCAGCAATGCCGGCACCGGGCTATTGAAGCTGGCCGGCGCCACCGTGCAGGTGGCCTCGGACCTGAAGCCGCGCTCCGTGGTGTACCTGGAGTCAAGCGGCGCCATTGGCGGCGCCGGCACCATCACTGGATCGGCCCTGTATGCCAGCGGCGACAGCATTGCGCTGACCGGTGCCAACCAGGTCAACGAACTGGCGGCGGCCGCCACGGGCGACATCAGCTTCCGCAACGCGACCGGCCTGAATGTGGGCAGCTTCGGCGACTCCATGGCAGGCGTGCAATCGAGCAGCGGCAACGTGACGCTGGAAGCGAGCTCGCTGACCCAGGGCGACTCGTCGCCGGTGCGTGCTGCGGGAACGCTGACGCTGTCGAACAGCGGCCAGGTCAACCTGAACATCAACTACGACAACCACGCCACCAAACTGGTGGCCGAGAATATCGGCGGCCTCGATTACATTGACAGCGGCTCGGTCGATATCGGCGCCCTGAGCCTGGCGGCCAGCGCCACCGGCGGCACGCTGCGGGTCGATGCCGGCGGCAGCCTGACCGTCAGCGGCGCAGTCGATTCCCGCGGCGGCATGCTCGACCTGCTCGGCGCCAACGTGGCGGTGGGCAGCAGCGCCGTGGTGAAAGGGCGCGACCTCCACCTGACGGCGCACTATGAGGGCCTGTCCACGGCCGGCGGCTCCCAGATCGAGGGCAATTACGTCACCCTGGAATCGACCAGCAGCATGCTGCTGGGCGGCACGGTCAAGGGCGTCACCGACACGGGCGGCGCTGGCGGCGAAGTCGCGCTGGTCAATCCGGGCGGCACCATCCGGGTGGGCGGCAGCGCGAACGAACTGTCCGCCCTGGCGATCGACGGCGCATCGTTGTCCAGGATCTCGGCGCCGCGCGTGCGGATCGACAATGTGGGCGGCGAAACGGCGAACGGTGCCTCCATCGCGGTCGGCAACCTGGACGTCGGCACGGCGGGCTTTGGCACGCTGCACCTGCGTTCCGGCAACGGGATCGACTTTTCCGGCACCGTCACCCTGCCAGGCACGGCCGGCCTGTTGGCCAATGCGGCCGGCAACATCACCAGCAGCGCCACGCTGGCCGCCAACACGGTGATGTTGAATGGCCAGTCCATCAATTTCAGCGGCGGCGGCATCGCCGCCAACGGCGGCGCGGGCAAGGTTTCGCTGTACAGCGCCGGCGACATCGAACTGGGGGGCAGCGCCCCGACCGCCGGTTCGCCCAGCTTCCTGTCCAGTGCCGCCCTGGCCGGCATCAACGCCAGCGCCCTGCACATCGGCAGCGGCGCATCGATCAAAGTCGGCGCCGCCATCGGCAATGCCAACCTCGACCTGGGGCTGGAAGCGGGAAGCGGCTCCACGTCCGGCCCCGGCACGCTGACCGTGGCGGCGCCGGTGCTGGCCAAGCACATCAGGCTGGAAGCCGACGTGATGGCAATCAACGCCGACGTGACGGCGACCATGGCCTTGCTGGCGCCGGCGACCGCGGGCAAAGCGGTGACGGTGGGCGCGGCTTGCGCCAACACCGGCGGCTGCCTGTCGCTGACGCAATTGGACAGGATCGTGGCAGCCACGGTCGGCATCGGCAGCAGCGATACCGATGGCTCCGGCGCGTTGACGCTGGCCGGCGCCGCCAACCTGAATGCCGCCACCATCCGTCTCGGCCTGCTGAGCAACACCAGCATCACGCAAGACGCCAGCGCCGCGGCTGCGGGATTGACGGTGCAGGAATTGGGGGTGGAGGCGAATGGCCCGGTGCTGCTGGACCACGCCTCCAACCAGGTCGGCAAGCTGGCGGCCAAAGTCGCCGGGGGCGACTTCACCTTCCGCAATGCCCAATCGCTGGCCATCGTCCACATGCAGGGCGGCAGCGCCCTGGCGGATACGGATTACGACGTCAATGGCGTGTATGGCAGCGGGATTGTCAACTTCAACATCATCGGTTCGCTGACGACCGACGGCACGGCGCCGATCGCCGCCAATGAGCTGAAGGTCATGGCCAGCGGCAGCATCGGTAGCGCAACGGCGCCGCTGCTGACCAAGGCTGCCCAGTTGTATGCGGAGACCACGGCAACCAGCGGCATTGCGCCGATCCGCATCACCAACAACCAAGGCACGCCTGGCCAGCTGCTGGTGCAGCGCCTGAAGGTCAATACCGGCAATGCGGGCGCGGTGACGCTCGATAACTATGGTGCCACCGTGGTGCCGTCCACCGGCGTGGTGAAGACCGATAGCGGCAATATCGCCATTACCGCCCATAGCCCGCTGACCGTCGATGGGACGGTGGAGACCGTGTCGGGCGATATCAGCCTGGTGGCCGGCAACAGCGGCAGCAGCGGGGATGACCTGACCATTGGCAGCGGTGCGCTGGTGAAGTCCGCTTCCGGCAATATCAGCCTGAGCGCCGGATCGGACATCACGTATCCGGCCGCCAACGTGCTGGCGCCCAATGGCACCATCAAACAGGCCGCCAACCAGAACCAACCGCCGGTGGTCGTGCCGCTTCCGCCAACCCTGGCCGAATGCGTGGCCAATCCGGCTTTGTCGGGTTGCCAGGAAGTGCTGCCGCCGATCGATCAATGCGTGGCCAATCCGACCCTGGCCGGCTGCCAGGTGGTGTTGCCGCCGATCGACCAGTGCGTGGCCAATCCGGCCCTGGCTGGCTGCCAGGTGGTGCTGCCGCCGCTTAGCCAGTGCGTGGCCAATCCGACGCTGGCCGGCTGCCAGGCCGTGCTGCCGCCGATCGACCAGTGCGTGGCCAATCCTGCGCTCGCGGGTTGCCAGGTGGTGCTGCCGCCGCTCGGCCAGTGCGTGGCCAATCCTTCGCTGGCGGGCTGCCAGGCGGTGCTGCCGCCGGTCAGCCAGTGCGTGGCCAATCCTTCGCTCGCGGGTTGCCAGGCGGTGCTGCCGCCGCTCGACCAATGCGTGGCCAATCCAGCGCTGGCTGGCTGCCAGGCTGTCCTGCCAACCGTGGCGCAATGCGTGACGAACCCTTCCCAGGCGGGCTGCCAGGTGGTCTTGCCGCCGCTGTCCCAGTGCCTGGCGACGCCGACCCTGGCGGGCTGCCAGGTGGTGCTGCCGCCGCTGTCCCAGTGCGTGGCGACTCCGGCCCTGGCGGGCTGCCAGGCCGTGCTGCCGGCGCTGTCCCAGTGCGTGGCAACGCCATCGCTGGCCGGCTGCCAGGTGGTACTGCCGCCGTTGTCGCAGTGCGTGGCGACGCCTTCGCTGGCGGGCTGCCAGGCGGTGCTGCCGCCGCTGTCGCAATGCGTGGCGCTGCCGTCGCAGGCCGGCTGCCAGGCAGTGCTGCCGACCTTTGACCAATGCGTGTCGTCGCCGGCACTGGCCGGCTGCTCGGTGGTACTGCCTTCGTTCAGCCAGTGCGTGGCTTCGCCCGTCCTGGCAGGCTGCCAGGCGGTGTTGCCGACGCTGACCCAGTGCGCGGCCAATCCTGCCTTGGCCGGCTGCTCCGCCGTCTTGCCGGCGCCCGACTTGTGCACGGTGAATCCGAACCTGGCCGCTTGCCAGATCCTGTTGCCACCGACCGAAAGCGAGCCGGTCAAGCCGGTGCAGCAGGCGGTCAACGAGGTGGTCAAGGAAGTCAATACCGTGACGGAAAAGGCCAAGCAGGCCGACGCCGCGACGGGTGGCTCGTCGACCGGCGGCGTTGCCGCATTGTCCAGTTCACCGGACGATGACAAAAAGAAGACCGCTGGCGACAGCGTGGCGAAGCAAGAGGAAAAAGCTGAGGTGACCAAGTATGAACCTGTTAAGAAAATGTACTGCAACTAAGTTCGCGGCCCAGGGCGTGCTGCTGTTCGCCCTGTGGGCGATGGCCGCCCTGGCGCTGGCGGCGCCGGTTGCCGGCAAGGTGGTGCACCTGAGCGGCCCGCTGTTCGCGAAAAAAGCCAATGGCGTGGTCAAGGCCCTGTCCGTGAAATCGGAAGTGGAGAACGGCGACACGCTGGTGACGGAGAAGAACACCTACGCCATGGTGCGCTTCATCGACAACAGCGAGATCACGCTCAAGCCCGGCAGCACGATGACGATCGAAAATTTCAGCTTCGACAACGACAAGCAGGACGGCGACCAGGCCAGCTTCAAGCTGGTGAAGGGGGGCTTGCGCTCGGTCACCGGCCTGCTGGGCAAGCGCAGCAAGGAGAAATTCGAGCTGAAGACGCCATCGGCCACCATCGGCATCCGCGGCACCACCTTCATTGCCGAGTACGTGGACGAGGCGCCGGAACAGAAGCTGGCGGCGGCACGGGCCTTCCTGCTGGCCAGCACCGCCGCCCTGCCGGTCGCCAGCGATGCCGGCCCGATCGCGCCGCCGGTGCTGCTGGCCCAGCTTGGCGTGCCAGTGCCGGGCACGCTGCCCGCGGCCGCGGCCAACCCGCCGGCGGCCACGCCGCCTGCGGCCCACTCCAATCCGCCGCTGCCGGGCAAGATACCGGTGGCCGGCGCACCGACGGGCGAGCGCCCGCCTGGGCTGTATGTGCAAGTCCTGGACGGCATGATCCAGTTGACGAACAAGGGCGGCGCCCAGACGTTCAATGCCGGCCAGTTCGGCTTTGTCCCCAACTTCAACCTGCCGCCCATCGTGGTGCCGCAAAATCCGGGCTTGAAATTCACGCCGCCGCCGATTTTCAATAGCAGCGCAGGCGGCCAGCCTGGCAGCCGGCCGGACAGTGCCGCCAGCGTCGACTGCGTGGTACGCTGAAAAAAGCGCTTGACCTTCCCATCATGGGATACTTGATACTGGTCGCCAGAACCTAGGCGAGGAGTATCCCATGAGTCAATTCCAGCAAACCGTCCGTATCGAGGGCATGAGTTGCGCATCCTGCGTGCGCCGCGTCGAAAAGGCGCTGGCCACGGTGCCGGGTGTGGCGCATGCCGCCGTCAATCTTGCCACCGAGACAGCGCGCGTCGATTCCGATGCGCCGCTGGACTTTTCCGCCCTGCAGCAAGCCATCGGCAAGGCCGGCTATGCGGCCAGCGAGGTCGCGGCCCCCGCCGCCGAGTCCGCGCCGCGCATTCCCGAAGGCTTGGCGGTCGTCCTGTCCGCCGCGCTGTCGCTGCCGCTGGTGGTGCCGATGGTGTCCGACTGGTTCGGCGCCCACCTGATGCTGCCATTCTGGCTGCAATGGCTGCTGGCGACGCCGGTGCAATTCGTGTTCGGTGCACGCTTTTACCGTGCCGGCTGGAAGGCGCTGAAAGCGCGTGCCGGCAATATGGACTTGCTGGTGGCGCTGGGCACGTCGGCCGCGTATGGCTTGAGCGTGTACCTGGCGCTGGGGCGGGGCATGGCGCACCTGTATTTTGAAGCCTCGGCCGTGGTGCTGACGCTGGTCTTGCTGGGCAAGTGGCTGGAGGCGCGGGCCAAGCGGCAGACCGCCTCGGCGATCCGCGCGCTGCAGGATTTGCGGCCGGTGACGGCGCGCGTGCGGCGTGAGGGCGAATCGGATGCCGACCTGCCGATCGGGCAGGTGCGGGTGGGCGATATCGTGGTGATCCGCGCCGGCGAACGTGTGGCCGTCGATGGCGAGGTGGTGGACGGCGCCAGCCACGTCGACGAATCGCTGATTACCGGCGAGAGCCTGCCGGTGGCCAAGCATGCCGGCGACAAAGTGACCGGCGGCGCCATCAACGGCGAAGGTTTGCTGCTGGTGCGCACCAGTGCGACCGGCGCCGAGACCATGCTGTCGCGCATCATCCGCCTGGTCGAGGATGCGCAATCGGCCAAGGCGCCGGTGCAAAAGCTGGTCGACCAGGTGGCGGCGGTCTTCGTGCCGGTGGTGCTGGCGATCGCCGGCCTGACCTTGCTGGGCTGGTGGCTGGCGACGGGCGACATCGAGCAAGCGGTGATCAATGCGGTGGTGGTGATGGTGATTGCCTGTCCCTGTGCGCTGGGGCTGGCCACGCCCACCGCCATCATGGCCGGTACCGGCATCGCGGCGCGGCACGGGATCCTGATCAAGGATGCCGAGGCGCTGGAAATGGCGCGCCAGGTCGATACGGTGGTATTCGACAAGACCGGCACCTTGACGCAAGGCAAGCCTGTGCTGGCGCAACTGCTGCCGCACGGTGTGCCGGCCGCCCGCGCGCTGCAGCTGGCGGCCGCCATCCAGCGCGGCAGCGAGCACTCGCTGGCGCGGGCCGTGCTCGACGCCGAAGCGGCCGCGCCGGCGCAGGACGCGGCTGCGCTGCCGCCACTGACGGCGGGCGCGGTGACGACACTGCCTGGACGGGGATTGGCGGCGACGGTCGATGGCGCCGGGCTGCTGCTGGGCAGCGGACGGCTGATGGCCGAGCGCGGCGTGGACCTGACGCCGCTGCAGCAGCGCGCCACGGAACTGGAAGCGGCCGGCCACACGATCTCCTGGCTGGCCGAGGCGGACAGCAACCGGCTGCTGGGCATGCTGGCCTTCGCCGACCAGTCCAAGCAGCATGCCCGCGCGGCCATCGAGCGCCTGCATGCGCGCGGCATCGCCACCGTCATGCTGACCGGCGACAACCACGGCAGTGCGCAAGCCGTGGCGCAACACCTGGGCATCGGCAGCGTGGAAGCGAACCTGCTGCCGGCCGGCAAGACCACCGTCATCGCCAGGCTGAAAGCGGAAGGCAAGCGCGTCGCGATGGTCGGCGACGGCATCAACGACGCACCGGCGCTGGCGGCGGCCCACGTTGGCATCGCCATGGCCACCGGGACCGACGTCGCCATGAATGCCGCCGGCATCACGCTGATGCGCGGCGAACCGCTGCTGGTGGCCGACGCGATCGACATTTCGCACCGCACTTTCAGCAAGATTCGGCAGAACCTGTTCTGGGCCTTCATCTACAATGTGGCAGGGATTCCGCTGGCCGCATTGGGCGTGCTCAATCCCTTGCTGGCCGGGGCCGCGATGGCATTCAGTTCGGTCAGCGTGATCAGCAATGCGCTGTTGCTGCGCCGCTGGCAACCTTCGAAGGAGTGAGTGATGAATATCGGACAAGCTGCCACCGCCTCCGGCGTCAGCGCGAAAATGATACGCTACTACGAAAGCATCGGCCTGGTGCGCGAAACGGCGCGCACCGAAAGCGGCTACCGGATCTATGGCCAGAGCGACCTGCATACGCTGCGCTTCATCAAGCGTGCCCGCAACCTGGGCTTTTCGCTGGAACAGATCGGCGACCTGCTGTCGCTGTGGCAGGATACCGGCCGTGCCAGCGCGGACGTCAAGACCATCGCCATGTCGCACGTGGACGAACTGAACCAGCGCATCGTGGAGCTGACCGAAATGCGCGACACGCTGGCCAGCCTGGCGCGCAACTGCCACGGCGACGACCGTCCCGATTGCCCGATCCTGCAGACGCTGGGTTCAGCGCAGGAACATGTACACGGTGAGCACTGCGCCCACCAGCACGACAAAGATGCGCATCAGCTGCGGGGGCAGGCGGTAGATCAGCCACGATCCCAGAAGGCCGCCCGCAATACCTCCCGCGCATAAGGCCAGCGCGGCCGCCCAGCTGATCATGCCGGAAAAAGCGAAGATCAGGGTGGCGGACGCGTTCATGGCCATCGCCAGCATGTTCTTGGTGGCGGTGGCGGCGCGGATCTGCTGGCCGGCGATGGTCAGCGCAGCCAGCATCAGGAAGCCGATCCCGCCGCCGAAGTAGCCGCCGTAAATCGCGATGCAGGTCTGCACCACCGCCAGCATCCACTTCGGCATGCTGGATGCGGCCTGGATCGGCTGGCGGCGGAAAGCGCCCCAGGCGAACATGCCGGTGGCAAACAGGATCAGCCAGGGCACCAGCCTGGCGAAAAAGGTCGGCGGCGTGATCCACAACAGGATGGCGCCGGCGATGCCGCCTAGGAAGCTGATCGCGACCAACTGGTTGAACGTCAGCCCGCTGACGCCTTCCGCCATCTTGCGCCCGGCGATGGCGGAGGTGGCCTGGGCCGGGAACATGGCGACGGTCGACGTCATGTTCGCCGCCACCGGGTTCAGTCCCGCCAGCAGCAGGGCGGGGAAGGTAATGAAGGAACCGCCGCCGGCCAACGCATTCTGCGTGCCGGCAAAAAGGCCCGCTGCGGCAAGCAGCAAAATGGTGTGGATCTCAGGCATCGGACCATTATAGCGGTGTTGCCCGGAGCTTGCCCGCAGGCAGCGCCGTGCCGTGGCCGGCCCTCATTTCCACAACGGGCAGCGGCTTTCCGCCCTGGTGGTAAAGGCCTGTGCGCCCGGGATGGTCTGTACCAGCTTGTAGTAATCCCAGGGGTATGCCGATTCGGCCGGACGCTTCACCCGCAACAGGTACATGTCGTGCACCATGCGCCCGTCCGGCCGCACCATGCCGTTTGAGGCGAACATGTCGTTGATCGCCGTGCTTTTCAGGTAAGCCAGCACTTTCTCCGCCCTGTCGGTACCGGTCGCCTTCACCGCGCGCAGGTATTGCGCGGTGGCGGAGTAGTCGCCCGCCTGGAGCATGGTGGGCATGCGCTTCATGCGCGAAAAATAGCGCCGGGCCCATGCGCGGCTGGCCGGCGTAAGGTCCCAATACCAGCCGTCGGTGACGTACATGTCCTGTGTCAGCTTCAGGCCCAGAGCATGGATGTCGCTGATGAAGATCGCCATGCCGGCCAGTTGCATCGTCCTGCCGGTACCGAATTCATTGGCTGCCTTGATCGCATTGATGGTGTCGTTGCCCGCGCTGATCAGGCCGAGGATCTGCGCGCCGGAGGCCTGGGCCTGCATCAGGTAGGACGAAAAGTCCGGCGTGGAAAGCGGGAACTTGACGCTGCCGACGACTTTGCCGTTGGCATGCTCGACGATGGCGCTGGCATCCTTCTGCATCTGCGTGCCGTAGGCGTAATCCACCGTCAGGAAGAACCAGTTGCGTCCACCCTGCCTGACCACGGCGGCGCCGGTGCCGCGTGCCAGGGCGACCGTATCGAACACATAATGGATGGTGTAGGGTGAGCATTCCTCGTTGGTCAGCCGCGTACTGCCGCTGCCGACGGCGAAAAACACGCGCTGCTTTTCGGCCGCCACCTTGGCGATGGCCAGGTTGACGCCGGAATTGGTGCCGCCCAGCAGCACGTCGACGCCCTCGCGGTCGAACCATTCGCGCGCTTTGGTGGCGGCGAGATCGGCCTTGTTCTGGTGGTCCGCCACCAGCAGCTCGACGCGCCTGCCGTGCACGGCGCCGCCGGCATCGGCGATCGCCATGCGGATCGCCTCGACGCCGCCGGGGCCGTCGATATCGGCGTAGACGCCGGACAGATCGGTCAGGAAGCCGACCCTGATGGCCCCGTCCGAAACCTGCGCCGGCGCGGCAAACGACGTGGCAAGGCTCGCCGCCGCCAGCATGGCCCTTGCCCCGTACCGTCCTGCGCTCATTGGAATGCCAGCAATTCCTTGAGGCCGGTCTGGCGCGCATAAGCCATCGGCGTCATGCCGCAGAACAGCCGGAAGCGTCGCGTGAAGTAGCTTTGGTCGTCATAGCCGACCAGGTCGGCCACCCGCGACAGCGGCCAGGTGCCGGCGCGTATCAGGTCCTGCGCTCGCTGCATGCGGCATTGTTCGAGGTAAGCCATGGCTGTGATGCCGGCGCTGGCGCGGAACATGCGCGCAAAGTGGAAGCGGCTGACGTTGGCGATGCCCGCCAGCGCGGCGAGGTCGATCGGCTCGTGCAAATGGGCCTGGATGAAATCCTTGACGCGTTGCAGCGTTGCCGGCTGCAGCCCGGACGGCAAGCGCTGCGGGCGGCGCTGTTCGGCGCCGAAACGCTGCACCATATGGCAGGCCAGGGCGTGCGACAGGCATTGGGTGATGTATTCCTGCGCCGGGTGGCTTGGCGCGCGCAACTCGTCCAGCATGAGCAAGCCGATGCGTTCGATGAAGGGATCGCGGCCGCCGAAGCAATTGATGAGTTCGATCAGGGGGCTGGGCGACGCGAGGGTCGCTTCCGCTGCCTCGCGCAACAGGTGGGTCGGGATGCGGGTGATCAGGATGGCCCCCGGCTTGTCCCACGACCAGCGCGACTCCATGCCGCGCGGGTGCACGGTGACATTGCCGGCGCTGACGGTTGCCGAGTGGGTTTTGCCATCCCTGGACTGGGTCAGGCGCACCACGCCGGAGGTGCGCATGGCGATCACGTCATGGTCCAGCTCAGGCGAGGTGACATGGCCGCCGCCATGCCAGTTATGCCAGTTGAGGACCACGCCGCCCCAGGAAGGCCGGTTGACGCTGGTGGCGGTCGGTTCGGGCGTCAGGTGCGTTGTAAGACTGCTAAGCATAGTGCCTCCCCAACGGCTGCAGCAAGGATGTACCAAAAGTGGGCAAGAACGTACCACGCAGTAAATGGATACTGATAGACAATTATAGACAATTGTTTATCAGGAGTGACCAATGAAAAAATCGATGACTTTCACCCTTGCCTGCGCGCTCGGCCTGGTGGGGCAGGCGGCACACGCCAGTCCCGAATTGGCAAAGGCGAAAAACTGCATGGCCTGCCATGCGGCGGCCACCAAGCTGGTTGGTCCCTCTTTCAAGGACATCGCGGGCAAATATGGCGCCGATGTCGGCGCCGAGGGCAAGCTGCTGACCAAAGTGCAGAAGGGCAGCAGCGGCGTGTGGGGGCCGGTACCCATGCCGGCCAATCCCCAGCTGAGCGAGGCCGACGCCCGCACCCTGGTCAAATGGATCCTGTCGCAGAAATAAAGGCCGCTTAAGCCGCCTTGTCGCGCGCCGCCGCGCCGCGGACAGCGGCGATGGTTTCGGCGATCAGCGCGGTGGCGCGTTCCGCGTCGGCGATCGAGCGCGCCAGGCGCCCGTCGGCGAATTCGTCGTATTCGATGGCGGCGCTGTAGGCATCGGTCACGCCCAGGTAGCGGAACACGCTGCGCACCGACGCTTCGACGTGGTTGACGGCCTCCAGCCGCTGGCCGGGCCCGTAGCCGTAGTCGCCGCGCGAGGACAGGATCACCAGCTGTTTTCCCATGCCAGCCAGCAGCGGCCAGTACGGCTCGCCTGGACGTGCGCGGTCGAAGCCGAACGTGCGCCCGACGCGCACGATGTTGTCGAGCCAGGCCTTGAATTGCGCCGGCGGACCGAAGTTATACATCGGCACGCCCGCGACGATGATGTCGGCCCGCAGCACTTCATCGACCAGCGCATCGCTTGGCGCCAGGACGTCCGCCATCCACGGCTCGCGCGCCGCCGGCGGCGTGAAGGCGGCATGCACCCAGCCGCCCGTCACGGGCGAGGGCGGCTGTGCGCCGACGTCGCGATAGATGATTTCAATACTTCCATCGAGTTGCCGGTAGCGCTCCAGGAAGCGCGCGGTCAGGCGCCGCGTGTGCGAGCCATGGGGCTGTTCTCCGGAGCGCCCGGGGCGCGCGCTGGAATCGATATGCAGGATCGTGGTCATGTGTCTCTCCGGTGGGTTGCGATGGCTGCACTGTGCACCCGCAGGCGAACGGCGACAAACGATTATTTCCTGACGGATGGATGAATGGAATTCATGTATAGTGGGTGCCATGAAACGCCGCCTGCCATCCCTGTCCGCCTTGCGCAGCTTCGAAGCCGCGGCGCGCCTGCAGAGCTTCAAGCTGGCCGCGGAAGAGCTTTCAGTCAGCGCGACCTCGATCAGCCACCAGGTGCGTGCGCTGGAGGAAGCGCTGGCGCTGCGCCTGTTCCTGCGCAAGACGCGCGCCGTCGAGTTGACGCCCGAGGGCCGCATCCTGTTGCAGGCCACCGGCAGCGGCTTCGACGCCATTGCGGCCGGTGTGGAACGGCTGCGGCGCGAGCGGCGCCGGACAGTCACCTTGTCCACCACGCCCGCTTTTGCCGCGCGCTGGCTGGTGCCGCGCCTGGCGGCTTTTAATGCCGACCATCCCGACATCGCGCTGAACGTCCTGGCCAGCAACAGGCCGGTCGACCTGGCCGCTGGCGCGGCCGACCTGGCAGTGCGCGGCGGCGCCGGCCATTTCGCCGGCCTGCATGCGCAGCGCCTGATGCACGCCAGCTTCGCGCCGGTGGCCAGCCCGCGCCTGAAGCTGCGCAAGACCGGCGACGTGGCGCGCCACCCCCTCATCCACTTTGACTGGCAGCGCGGCTTCAAAGGCGCCCTGACCTGGGAGAAATGGGCCAGGGCAGCCGGCGTGGCGCTGGACACCGATTGCGGCATGCGCTTTTCGGAAGAAACCCATGCCGTGCAGGCTGCCATTGCCGGCCAGGGCGTCGTGCTGACGGCCTTGCCGCTGGTGCGCGAGGAGATTGCGATGGGGTTGCTGGAAGCGCCGGTGGGGCCCGTGCTCGGCGGATTCGACTTTTACGTGGTGCGGCCGGAGAGCGGCGAGGCGCGCCCAGACGTGCGCGCCGTCGAGGAGTGGCTGCTGGCGCAGGCCGGGGCTTGACCGGCGCGGTGGCGCTCAGGCCAGGCCGAACGATTTCCTCAGGCTCGCATCGACGGGGCCGGCCGGCATGAAGCGGCGCAATTTGCTCAACAGGGAAGCCTGGCCCGCCGGCGTGCGCCGCATACGCCACGGCCCCAGCGCGGCGTCGACGATTGCTTGCGCCACGCCATCGGGCTGCGGCGCAGCGTTGACGCTGCCGGCGACCGCAGCGGCCGAAAGGCCGCGCTCGCGTTCATATGCCGGCAGGTGGGATTGGGCATGCGGCGCATTGGCGTCCAGGCTGGTCCTGGTAAAAGACGGTTCGACCAGCGTCACGCGGATGCCGAATTGGCGCACTTCGTGGTCCAGTGTTTCCGACAGCCCTTCCACCGCATGCTTGGATGCCGCATACAGCCCCATATACGGGGCCGGAAGGAAACCGAGCACGGAACTGACGTTGACGATGCGTCCCGAGCGCTGCGTGCGCATGTGCGGCAGGACTGCCCGCGCCGTGCGCAGGACGCCGAACAGGTTGGTGTCGAACAAGGCGCCGGCTTCCTCTACCGTGGTTTCTTCGACCGCCCCGACCAGCATCACACCGGCATTGTTGACGAGTACGTCAATACGGCCGGCGCGCGCGACGATGGCTTGCATGGCATGGTGGACCGATGCGTCGTCGCGCACGTCCATCTCGACCAGTTCGACGCCGGGCACGGGAGGCGCCTTGGCGAGGCTGCGGACGGTGCCGAATACTTTGCAACCACGCAGGGCAAATTGCTGCGCGGCCGCACGGCCGATACCGGACGAGACGCCAGTTACCACTACGATTGATGTCGACATGTTTTTTCCTTTCAAATGAATTCAGGCTGTGCCGGTGCCGGCGACTGGAAGGGGGGCGATGTTTTCCTGCGACCGCCCGGCATGCAGGCTGCCGCCGCCGGCATCGATCCTGAACCAGATGGCATACATGGCGGGCAGGAACACCAGCGTCAGGACGGTCCCGGCCAGGGTGCCGCCGATCAGCGTGTAGGCGAGCGTGCCCCAGAACACCGAGTGGGTGAGCGGGATGAAGGCCAGGATCGCCGCCAGGGCCGTCAGGATGACCGGGCGGGCACGCTGCACGGTTGCTTCGACCACGGCCGTCAAGGGATCCAGGCCGGCTTGTTTGTTGTCGTGGATCTGGCCGATCAGGATCAGCGTGTTGCGCATCAGGATGCCGGACAACGCGATCAGGCCCACCAGGGCGTTGATGCCGAAGGGCTGGCGGAACAGGATCAGGGTCGGCACCACGCCGATCAAGCCCAGGGGACTGGTCAGGAACACCATGACCATCGCCGAGATCGAGCGCACCTGGAAAATGATGATGAGCAGGGTGATCGCCAGCATGATGGGGAACAGCGGCAGCATTGCGGCGGTCGCCTTGCCCGACTCCTCGATGGAGCCGGCCTGTTCGATGCGGTAGCCGGCCGGCAGGTTGTCGACGATGGGCTGCAACTGCCTGCTGATGGCGGCGGATACGTCCGGCGGCTGCAAGCCTTCGGCGATATCGCCGCGCACCGTGATGGTCGGCACCCGGTCGCGCCGGCGCATCACAGGCTCCTCGGCGCGCACTTCGACCTTGCCCACCTGGGACAGCGGGATGCGCTGGCCATTGCTGCCGGCCAGGGTGAAGTCGGCGACCCTGGCCGGATCGAGGCGGACGTCGCCGGCGGCACGGGCCACCACCTGCACAGTGCGGATATCTTCGCGCACGGTGGTGACCGGCACGCCGGTGAGGAAGAATTGCAGCTGCTGCGCCACCGCGCTGGAGCTCAGCCCCACCGCCTGCAGGCGGTCCTGCTGGAGCGTGAAGTGCAGCGACGGCGTGCGTGCGCCCCAGTCGGTGTTCACGGTGCGCATCATTGGACTGGCATCCATCACATTCTGCACGTCGACAGCAATCTCGCGCAGCTTGGCCGGGTCCGGGCCGGTGACCCGGTAGGCCACCGGGAAGGGCGAGTAGGGGCCGAACACGAGCTGGGTGACGCGCACCCGCGCCTCCGGTGCCAAACCCTCGGCAATCGCCTGGCGCAAGCGCTGCTTCAGCGCTTCGCGCTGCCCCTGGCTTTCTGTGCGCACGACGATCTTGGCGAAGGAAGGATCCGGCAGCTCCGGCCCCATCGCCAGGTAGAAGCGCGGCGCGCCCTGGCCGATATAAGCGGTGACGATCTGGGCTTCCTGCTGCCGGGACAGCCAGGCTTCCACCTTGGCCGTGGCGGTGCTGGTCGCGGCGATGGAGCTGCCATACGGCATCTGCACCTCGACCAGCACTTCGGGACGGTCGGAGATGGGGAAGAACTGCTTCTTGACCACGGCCATGCCCAGCACGGCGGCCACGAACAGGCCCACCACCGAGCCGGCCACCAGCCATTTGCGCGCGATGATGCGCTGAAGCGCCTGGCGGAAGCGGTTGTAGCGCGGGGTGTCGTACAGCGCGGCATGGCCGCCCGGCACCACCTTGAGGTCGGGCAGCAGTTTGACGCCAAGGTAAGGCGTGAATACGACAGCGACTACCCAGGAGGCGATGAGGGCTATGCCGACGATCCAGAACATATTGCTGGTGTACTCGCCGGCGGTGGAGCGTGCAAAGCCATTGGGCATGAAGCCGACAGCGGTGACCAGGGTACCCGAGAGCATGGGGGCCGCCGTATGGCTCCAGGCGTAGGCGGAGGCAGCGATGCGGCTGTAGCCTTCCTCCATCTTCACCACCATCATTTCAATGGCGATGATGGCATCGTCCACCAGCAAGCCCAGGCCCAGGATCAGGGAGCCGAGCGTGATGCGGTCGAAATTCTTGCCGGTGGCCGCCATCACGACAAACACCGTGGCCAGGGTAAGCGGAACCGCGGCGGCCACCACGATGCCGACGCGCCAGCCCATGCTCAGGAAGCACACCACCATGACCACCAGCAGCGCGGCGAAGAATTTCACCATGAATTCGTCCACCGCCGCGCTGATGTTGACTGCCTGGTCGGTGATCCTGTCCAGGCTCATACCCAGCGGCAGGCCGGCATTGATGGCGCCGACTTCCTGTTCGAGCGCCTTGCCCAGGTCGAGGCCATTCCAGCCATCGCGCATGACGACGCCAAGCAGCAGCGCGGGTTCGCCGCCGTGGCGGATCATGAACGTGGCGGGATCCTCATAGCCGCGTTTCACCGTGGCGATATCCGACAGTTTCAGCGTGCGGCCCTGCGCCACCACTGGAGTGGCGCGGATCTTCTCCAATTCGTCGAAGGCCCCGTCGAGGCGGACGAAGACTTGCGGCCCCCTGGTTTCCACTGCGCCGGCTGGCGTCAAGGCATTCTGGCCATTGAGCGCTGAGAACACGTCCTGCGGGCTGACGCCCAGCGTTGCCAGGCGCTCATGCGAAAACTCCACGAAGATGCGTTCGGACTGTTCGCCGATGATATTCACCTTCTTCACGCCGGGCACGCGCAGCAGGCGCTGGCGCAGCGTTTCCGCATCGCGGACCAGTGCGCGCTGCGGTTCGCCTTTGGCTTTCAGCGCATACAGGGCGAAGGTGACGTCCGCGTATTCGTCATTGACCATCGGTCCGATCACACCAGGCGGCAGGTTGCCGGCCTCGTCGCCGACCTTCTTGCGTGCCTGGTAGAACTCGCCCTGGACTTCCGAAGGCGGGGTGGAGTCGAGCAAGGTCAGGGTGGTGAAGGCCAGGCCCGGGCGGGTATAGGTTTCCGAGCGGTCGTAATAGCGCAGCTCCTGCAAGCGCTTTTCGATCTTCTCGGCGACCTGGTCCTGCATCTCTTGCGCCGACGCGCCGGGCCAGGCCGTCACGACGGTCATCACCTTGACGGTAAAGGCGGGATCTTCCGCCCGTCCCAGCTTGAAGAAGGCGATGACGCCGGCCAGGGAAACCAGGCAGATCAGGAATAGCGTGACGGAGCGCTCGCGCACGGCCAGCGCCGACAGATTGAAACGTCCCGCGCTCATGGCCGCCCTCCGTTGGCTGCGCCGCTGCCGGCGGCCGGGCCGGCCAGGCGCACTTGTTCGCCTTCGCGCAGCAGGTGCGCCCCAAGCGCGACGATACGTTCGCCTTGCTTGAGCTGACCGCTGATGCGCGCGCTTTCGTCGTCCAGGCGCGTGACGGTCACCGGGCGCCACGCCACCTTGGCCGGTTCGCCCGCGATCACCCACACGCCGGGTCCCTTGCCGGCGTCATGCAGCGCGCCGATCGGGATTTCCAACCCGGCATGGGTGTCGGCCTTCGCCTCCGGCAGCTGGATGGTGACGGTCGCCCCGAGCGGTGCATATGCCAGCTCCCCCTCCAGCACGAAGCGCGCTTCGAAGGTGCGGGTCTGGCGGTCCGCACTGTCGGCGAGCTGCCGGAGCCGGGCCGGCACGCTGACGCCTTCCTTGCCGAACAGTGAAGCCTGGCCGATAGTGCCGGGCGCGGGCCGCAAGGTTTCCGGCAGCTGGATCGCACCTTCGCGCTGGCCCGCATGCGCTACCCGCACCACGGCTTGTCCGGCGCCGACCACCTGGCCCGGTTCCGCCAGCGTTTCCACGACAATGCCGTCGGCGTCCGCCAGCAGTTCCGCGTACCGGCTGGCATTCAGGGCCACTTCGGCCTGGGCCTCCGCTGCCCTCAGCTGGGCTTTGGCGGCATCGGCGGCAGCCTTGGCCTGGTCGTAGGCGGAGGCTGAAACCGCGCCGGTGCCGCGCAAGTTGCGGTAGCGCAGCTCGTCGTCCGCGGTTTGCTGCGCCCGGGCGCGGGCGGCGGCAACCGCTTCCTGCTGCGCATGCACGGCCAGCTTCAGGTCCGCAGGGTCGAGGCGCATGAGCACCTGGCCGCGCTTGACGCTCTGTCCCGTATCCACGCGCCGTTCCAGCACCTTGCCGGCAACGCGGAAACCGAGGTCGCTTTGCACCCGCGCGGCGACGGTGCCGGTGAACGAGCGCGCGGCGGAAGCCGCGTCGCGCACGACGGCGGCACGCACCAGCGGCACGGCGCTGCGCGGGTCGGATGGCGTCTTGTCGCCGCAAGCGGCCAGCGCGAGCGGCAATGCTGAGAGGAGTGCAGGAAGCAGGAGATGGCGGCGCATAGAAATCCCATTGGAAGAACCAGACAGGATTTCATTTTGGATCTAGTGACCAAATAAGTCAATAGTCACATATACATGCGAAAGGATTAGGGCGACAGGCTGCGCAGTACCAGGCTGGCCAACTTGGCAGGCGCTTCTTCCGTGGAGTCGAAACTGTACTGCAGCAGCAACGGGTTGAGGTAAGGGCGCATCACCAGGCAGATCGCGGCGGTGGTCTCGTCGAGCGGGGTCTTGCGCTCAAACTCACCGTTTTCGCGGCCCAGGCGCAGGATTTCCAGCACCATGGCCTGGATGCGCTGCTCATAGACGCGCACCACGTCCCAGCGCTCGGTGGCGGCGGCGGTGGCGATGTCGTACAGTTTGCGGTTCTCGAAAAACAGGCGGAGGCTTGATTCCACGGCGGTCTTGAACATGCGCCGCAGTTTTTCCGAAGGGTGGTCGGCCGCCTCGACGGCCGCCCGGATATCCATTTCGATCTCGCGCAGGCATTGCGAGCAAATCAGCTCGCCGATCGCCTGCTTGGATTCGAAGAACTTGTAGATATAAGCCTTGGAAAAGCCTATCGCCTTGGCGAGGTCGGAAACGGTGGTCTTTTCGTAGCCGTACAGGCGGAAATGTTCAGTGGCTGCGGCAACGATCTGGTCGCGCACTTCATGGTCAGCCGGCCCCCGGGTGGATGCTTTATTCATGGCCGACAGCTTACCGCTAGTCCAGGCTTCGCACAACAAGTGACCATTGTGTGATATAGTCACTCGCATCCATTCATTTCGGGGAAGACAAAATGCTAAAGCGCGCTCTGTTGATGGTTGCCGCCACCAGCCTTGCCACCGGTTGCGCCGTCGGGCCGGATTACATCCGGACCGATCCACCCTTGCCACAGCGCTACCTCGGCCAGGCGGCGCTTGAGCAGCGCAGCGCTGCCGGTGTCGCCGACTTCGCGCTCTGGTGGGAAGGCTTCGGCGATCCGCAACTGGCCCGTTTCGTGACACTGGCGCTTGAGCAGAACCTGGACCTGGCGCAAGCTGCTGCAAGGATGGCGCAAGCCCGCGCCGGACTCGGGGCGGCGGATGCGGCCTTGCGGCCGTCCGGCAGCCTCAATGCCCAGGGCGCGCGCGCCTACCAGTCGATTGACACGCCCTTGGGGCGCATATTGGGGGCACAACCCGGTTTCGACCGCTACGGCAATGCTTATGAGGCCAACTTCAGCGCGGGCTGGGAGTTGGACCTGTTCGGTGGCCTGCGCCGCGGCAGGGAGGCCGCCCGGGCTGAATACCAGGCCTCGGAAGCCGGCGCGGTGGCGACCCGGCTGGCGGTGGCCGCCCAAACCGCCGATATTTACATCGGCATCCGCGGCCTGCAAGGTCGCCTGGACGTCATGCGCCAGCAGTTGCAGACGCAGCAGGCCTTGCTGGCCAGGATCAGGCAGCTCCACGGACAAGGCTTGGCAGCCGAGCTCCAGGTGAGCCAGGCCGAGGGCGCCGTGGCACAGGTGCAAGCCGCGATCCCGGTGCTGCAAGCGGGCCTGGACAAAGCGATGAATGCGCTGGACGTCATCCTGGGCACGGCGCCAGGTGCGCACCGGGCAGAGCTGGCCGGCATGGCGGCCATCCCGGCCGCGCCACGCATCGCGGCGGCAGGATCGCCGGGCGACCTGCTCAGGCGGCGCCCCGACCTGATCGTGGCGGAGCGCCGCCTCGCCGCTTCGAATGCGCGGATCGGCATGGCGATCGCCGAGTATTATCCGAAATTTGCCTTCGGCGGCTTGCTGGGCAGCGCGACGTCGGGCTCCGGCGCCCAGCTGTTCACCAGCGGTGCCGGCCAGGCGGCGGCTGTGCTGGGGCTGCGCTGGCGGCTGTTCGACTTCGGCCGCATCAACGCGCAGATCGGGCAGGCCAGGGGACAGGAAGCCGAAGCGCTGGCCGCCTACCGCCTGGCCGCACTGCATGCGGCGGAAGAGGTCGAAAATGCCTTCTCCGACCTGGTGCAGCGCGAAGAGCAACTGCGGGTGCTCGGCCAGGGCGTCGGCGCGCTCGACCGGGCACGGCAGCCCTCCTCCCAGGCTTACCAGAACGGCTTGGTCAGCCTGATCGAAGTGCTGCAGGCCGACGAAAACCTGCTGCGCGCACGCGATATGCAGGTGCAGGCCCGCACCGAATCGGCCCGCGCCGCGGTCGCGGCGTTCAAGGCGCTTGGCGGCGGTTGGCAGCCATCCAACGCCGGCGCGCTGGCCTACCGGGACTGATTTTCCGCGCAAAGTCAATTATCATCGGGGCAGCCGCCAAACCTGCGGGGATGGGCGGCTTTACCGGAGGATGAATGATGGAGCCTTACAAGCTTTACTACTGGCCGACGATCCAGGGCCGCGGCGAATTTGTGCGGCTGGCGCTGGAAGAGGCGGACGTTCCCTATATCGACGTGGCGCGCGGCAAAGGCGGGATGCAGGCGATGATCGACGTAATTGCCCATGGCAGCGACATCCGCGCGGCATTTGCGCCGCCTGTGCTGCGGGCGGGGGAATTGCTGATCGGGCAGACTGCGAACATCCTGATGTATCTCGGTGCGCGCCACGGCCTGGCGCCCCGTTCGGAAGCGGGGCGGCTGTGGTGCAACCAGCTGCAGCTGACGATTTCCGATATCGTCGCCGAAGCGCACGATACGCACCATCCGATCTCCGTCAACCTGTACTACGAAGAACAGACGCGCGAAGCGCGCGCAAAGTCGCGCGACTTCGTGGTCGAGCGCATTCCCAAGTACCTCGACTACTTCGAGACGGTGTTGCGCGCCAACCCGGGGCGCGGTGGCTGGATCGTCGGCTCGCGTCTCAGCTACGTGGACCTGTCGCTGTTCCAGTTGCTGGACGGCTTGCGCTATGCCTTCCCCAAATCGATGGAAGCCTATGGCGAGCGCTGGCCGGGATTGGTGCGCCTGGCGGGGCGGGTGGCGGCGCGCCCGCGGGTGGCGGCCTATCTCGCTTCCAAACGCCGCCTGGCCAACAATGAGGACGACCTGTTCCGCAATTATCCCGAGCTCGAGCGCGGGGTGCGAATCAGGCCGCCCGCGTGACCGGGTAGCCGGCATCCACGATGGCCGCCTTGATCGGTTCCAGTGCGGCGGCCGAGTTGACCTTGACGTGCTTGCCTTTCAGGTCGACCTCGACGAAGGCAGCCGGGTCGACGGTATGCACCGCTTCCGTCACGGCCGACACGCAATGTCCGCAAGTCATGTTCTCTACAGTCAGTTCGTACATTTGGAGTTCCTTTCGTCAAATGGGTAAGCTCACTTTAATCCTTCCCACCATTGTAAAGTCAAGCGTGCTGGCGCTGCTTTTATTGCAGGGCTGTTCGAGACCGCATCCGGCGCGGGGCGGGGACATGGCCGTGGCGGAACACGCGGCCATGCCGGCACCGAAGGAAGCGCCACCGGCCGACCAGGCACAGCGCGGGAAATTCCTGGCATATGGGCATTCGGCCACGGTCGATGCCGCCGAAGCCCAAGTCAAGCCCTTGCTCGACAAGTTGGTCGCTGCCTGCCATGCCGACACGGCCAACCAGTGCACCTTGCTCGCTTCCGGCCTCGAAGGCGGGCGGCAAGCGAGCGCCCACCTGCGACTGCGGATCAAACGGCCGGGCGTCGACAAGCTGCTGGCCATGGCGGCCGCGGGCGGCGAACTTGCGTCGCGCAATACGGCGGCGGAAGACCTGGAAGGCCCGATCCGCGACAATGCCAGGCGCCTGGACATGTTGCGCTCCTATCGCGACAAGCTGCTGGCGCTGGAGGACAAGGTCGGCAACAATGCGGAAGCGTTAATCAAGCTATCGCGGGAGCTGGCGTCGGTGCAGAGCGAGCTGGAAGCGGCGGCCGGCGTCGAAGCGCGCCTGATGGAGCGCGTGCAGCTGGACTTACTGAATATCACGATCCAGTCGCGCAGCCAGCGCAATTTCTGGTCGCCGGTCGCGCGCGCCATGGGCGACTTCGGAAGCAACCTGTCGGAAGGCGTTGCCAGCACCATCACCGGCCTGGCCTACCTGTTGCCATGGGCGCTGATCATATTGGCGGTCGGCGCAGTGGTACGCAAGCTCTGGCGAAAGGCCCGCGGGAAATGAAGCAATCCATCGTCCACATTGCCCTCGTCGTACGCGACTATGACGAGGCGATCGATTTTTACGTCAACACCCTCGGGTTCGAGCTGCAGGATGACACTTACCAGCCGGAACAGGACAAGCGCTGGGTGGTGGTGGCGCCGCCGGGCGGCAGCGGCACCACGATCCTGCTGGCGCGCGCCTCCCAGCCGGAGCAGGAAGCCTTCATCGGCAACCAGTCCGGCGGCCGCGTGTTCCTGTTCCTGAACACGGATGATTTCTGTCGCGATTTCGAGCGCCTGAAAGCGAAGGGCGTGCGCATCGTGCGGCAGCCGAAGCAGCAGGACTATGGCATGGTTGCCGTGTTCGCCGACCTGTACGGCAACCTGTGGGATTTGCTGCAACTGAATCCCGGCCACCCGATCGCACGCCGGGGCTGATCAGCCCTTGTTGAACGCGGTGATCAGGTTGCGGTAGTCGGGAATGTGGGCTGAGAACAGCGCGCCCAGGCCTTCGATGTCGTTGCGCCAGTCGCGGTGCAATTCGCAGGCCACGCCGAACCAGCTCATGAGCTGCACGCCTGCGTCCTGCATGCGGCGCCAGGCGGCATCGCGCGTGATTTCATTGAAGGTGCCCGACGCGTCGGTCACCACGAACACGTCGAAGCCTTCATCGATGGCCGCCAGGGCGGGGAAGGCGACGCACACTTCCGTCACCACGCCGGCGATGATCAACTGCTTCTTGCCGGTGGCCTTGACGGCTTTCACGAAGTCCTCGTTATCCCAGGCATTGATCTGACCCGGACGCGGGATGAAGGGCGCTTCGGGGAACATCTGCTTCAGCTCCGGCACCAGCGGGCCGTTCGGGCCGTTCTCGAAACTCGTGGTCAGCACGGTAGGCAGCTTGAAGTACTTGGCCGAGGCGGCCAGTGCCAGCACATTGTTCTTGAATTTGTCGGGCTCGATGTCGCGTACCAGGGACAGCAGGCCCGCCTGGTGGTCGACCAGCAGCACGGCGGCATCATTCTTGTCGAGGCGTTTGTACATGGCGTTCTCCTTCAGCGGTTGTGGGTGTAGGTACAGGATAGGCGCGCAACAATCGCTCCGCTAGTGCCGTAAAATGGCTTCAGTGTTCTTTTTAAGGAACAATGATGGATGACTTGAACGATCTTTATTATTTCGTGCAAGTGGTCGACCATGGCGGCTTTACGCCGGCGGGGCGGGCGCTGGCCATGCCGAAATCGAAGCTGAGCCGGCGCATCGCCGCCCTTGAGCAGCAATACGATGTGCGGCTGTTGCAACGGACCACGCGCCATTTCTCCGTGACCGAGACAGGGCGCGAGTTTTACCAGCAATGCCTGGCCGTGCTGGCGGAAGTGCAGGGCGCGCGCGAAGTGATGGAACGCCAGCGCTCCGAACCGCAGGGCGTGGTGCGGGTCAGTTGTCCGACAGCCTTGCTGGAATACCGCATTGGGCCACTGGTGGCGCGCTTCATGCGGCAATGGCCGAAGGTGCGCGTGGTGCTGGAGGCAAGCAACCGGCGCGTCGACGTACTGAACGAGGGATTCGATATTGCGCTGCGCGTGCGTTTTCCACCGCTCGAATCGAGCGATCTGGTGATGCGGGTTCTGGCGCGCAGCCCGCAGCGGCTGGTCGCCAGCCCGGCCTTGCTCAAGCCGCGCAAGGCTTTCAAAGACCCGGATGCGCTGGCGGTGGCGGGCTTGCCCAGCCTCGATTGGGGGCCGCCGCGTGAACATGTGTGGCAGTTCGAAGGGCCGGGCGGGGCGCAGGCGGCGGTACCGCACAAGCCGCGCTACATCACGGACGACATGACGGCGCTGCGCCAGGCGGCGGAGGAGGGCATTGGCGTGGTGCAGTTGCCGTGCATGGTGGCCGAGGAGGCGTTGGCGCGCGGCGCGCTGGTGGACGTCATCCCCGGCTGGGCGCCGAAGGGGGGCGTGATCCATGCGGTGTTTCCGTCGCGGCGAGGTTTGCTGCCGGGCGTGCGTTTGCTGCTCGATTTCCTGGCGGTGAATATCCGGCAGGATTGAACCAGAACCGGTAAACCGGTGTCAGACCCGATGGGTCTGACACCAGTGCGGGTTCTCCAAAAAGAAAGCCCCGCACTCGGCGGGGCTTGGTGGTGCGGGCGGCAGCTTACAGCACGTCGCTCGCGTGGTCGGCCAGGCGCGAACGCTCGCCGCGCGCCAGGGTCACGTGGCCGCTGTGCGCCCAGCCCTTGAAGCGGTCGACCACATAGGTCAGGCCGGACGAGCCTTCGGTCAGGTACGGCGTGTCGATCTGCGCGATATTGCCCAGGCAGAGGATCTTGGTGCCCGGACCGGCGCGCGTCACCAGGGTCTTCATCTGTTTCGGCGTCAGGTTCTGCGCCTCGTCGATGATCAGGAACTTGTTGACGAAGGTGCGGCCGCGCATGAAGTTCAGCGACTTGATCTTGATGCGCGAGCGGATCAGGTCCTGCGTCGCCGCACGGCCCCATTCGCCGCCTTCACCGTCGGACTTGTTCAGCACTTCGAGGTTGTCGTCGAAGGCACCCATCCACGGGCCCATCTTCTCTTCCTCGGTCCCCGGCAGGAAGCCGATGTCTTCGCCCACCGGCACCGTGACGCGGGTGACGATGATCTCGTTGTACAGTTTGGTCTCCAGCACCTGGGCCAGGCCGGCGGCCAGGGCCAGCAGGGTCTTGCCGGTACCGGCCTGGCCCAGCAGGGTGATGAAGTCGCACTCGGGGTTCATCAGCAGGTTCAGCGCGAAGTTCTGCTCGCGGTTGCGGGCCGTGACGCCCCACACGCTGTTCTTGTTGTGCGAGTAGTCGCGCAGGGTTTGCAGCACGGCGGTCTTGCCGTTGATCTGCTTCACTTGCGCGTAGAACGGCGCCTCGCCGTTGTTAGGCTCCAGGAACACGAACTGGTTCACCAGCAGGGAAGGGATGAAGGGGCCGGTCACGCGGTAGAAGGTGCTCGACTGGCCGTGCTTGTTCTCCTGCCAGGATTCCATGTCCTTGCCATGCTTGTTCCAGAAATCGTCCGGCAGCTGGACGATGCCCGAGTACAGCAGGTCGGTGTCTTCCAGCACATGGTCGTTGAAGTAGTCTTCCGCCGGCAGGCCCAGGGCGCGCGCCTTGATGCGCATATTGATGTCTTTCGACACCAGCACCACGGCGCGGCCAGGCTGCTCGGCTTCCAGCGAGCGCACCACGGCCAGGATCTGGTTGTCGGCCTTACCTTGCGGCAGGCCTTCCGGCAGGTCGGCGACCTGCACCTTGGTCTGGAAGTACAGGTGGCCCTTGGCATCCTTGTTGCCCAGCTTGTTCAGCGGGATGCCGGTTTCCATGTCGTCGTCGTCGGTGTTGCTGACCAGGGCATCCAGCGTGCGCGAGACCTGGCGCGCATTGCGGGCGACTTCGGACATGCCTTTCTTGTGGTTGTCCAATTCTTCCAGCGTCATCATCGGCAGGAAGACGTCGTGCTCCTCGAAGCGGAACAGCGAGGAGGGGTCGTGCATCAGTACATTGGTGTCGAGCACGAACAGCTTGGTGCTGCCCACCACGTCGGCCTTGCGGCTGATGGCGGACTTCAGCACCACTTCGTGGGCCTTGTGCTTGGCCGGGTGCGGCGCATCGGCCTTGATCGGCGTGACCTTGGCGCGCGCCTGCGGCGCAGCCTTGGTGCGCGGCGGGGCCGGTACGTCGTCCGGCAGCTTGACGGCCTTCAGGGCTGGCGCTTTCTTCGCTGCCGTCTTCTTCGCAACTGGTTCTTTTACTGCTTTGGCAGCAGTCTTGGTGGCCGCTTTCTTCGGCGCTGGTGCTGCCTCTTCTTCGGTAGGGAAGGGAACCGGATTCGCTCCGCTCGCCTTCGGGTAGTCTTTAGCCAGCAGCAGGGTGGCTGGCTTGCTAGGCAGTTTTGGCAGTGGCATCAGGATCTCAATCTCAAAAAGTATGCGCCCACGCGAAGGCGGAGGCCTGGCATGGACGTATGCGGGGGTGGTTCGGAAAAACTAAAGGATGCCTGGCGGGCGTCTGCGTCGCCCGAAAGCCGGTGGGCATTGTGCCACCGGGGACAGAGGGTGGATGGACTTACTCGACTCAAAATCTGGCTGACACGATCAAATGACAAGCTCCCGTTGAGCTAACACATTCGCGGCGGGGCCTTGCCATCAGCCCAGGTTTGCCACGAATTCCAGCACTTCATCGACGTGACCTGGTACTTTCACGCCTCTCCATTCTTTCACCAATCGGCCTTTTGCGTCAATCACAAACGTGCTGCGCTCAACGCCGCGTACATCTTTACCGTACATTTTTTTCATCTTCATGACATTGAAGGCCAGGCAGACCGCTTCGTCCGGGTCGGAGATCAGCTCGAACGGCAGGCCCAGTTTTGCCTTGAAGTTTTCGTGCGAGCGCAGCGAGTCGCGGCTGATGCCATAAATTTCGGCCCCGGCCGCGGTGAATCGCTCGTGCAGGTCGCGGAAGGCCATGTTCTCGGTAGTGCAGCCCGGCGTGTTGTCCTTGGGGTAGAAGAACAGTACGGTGGATTTGGCGGGGCGCCCGGAGAGCTGGAAGGTCTGGCCGCCGGTCATGGCGGCGCTGAAGTCGGCGATGGTGTGGGTCATGTGCGTTAATATGGGGGCAACGTTCTTATTTTTCAATGATCAATGCCAGCAAGGCCTTGCGGCCTTCGCCCATCAGGATGTTGTAGGTGCGGCAGGCGGCATTGGTGTCCATGCATTCGACGCCGATCTGTTTGCCGATCAGCGGGGCGGTCAGGCGCGGATGGACGAAGCGCTGGCGTTCGCCGGTGCCGAGGATCACCACGTCCGGCAGCTCGGCCAGCAATTGTTCGAAGTGCTCCACCGTCAATTCCTCGAAGCGCGCCACCGGCCAGGCGCGCGGCGGGGTTTCCGGCAGCACCAGCAGGCTGTAAGCGAAACGCTGGCCGTTGATCTCGACGCCGCCGTCGAAATAGCCCGAGACGGTCTGGTATTGGTTGGTGGTGCTGGCGTGGAGCTTCATGAGTTTTAGCTATATTTAAATGCAATACAGATCTTATTGTAACGTTTTGCGTATATCGATGGTTGATTAAACCAATTTAATTCGGCAGAATGGGTATTTTCGCATTGCAGCAATTACATCTAAGGGATTGATTTTGCGTCCGGTTCAGAAATCCAACAAGCTTAACGAGATTTGCTACGAAATCCGCGGCCCTGTGCCGGAGAAGGCCCGCCTGATGGAAGAAGAGGGCCATAAGGTCATCAAGCTCAATATCGGCAATATGCAACCGTTCGGCTTCGACCCGCCGGACGAGATTGTGCACGACATGATCGTCAACCTGCCCAATGCGGCCGGGTATACCGATTCCAAGGGCCTGTTCGCGCCGCGCAAGGCGGTGATGCACTACACCCAGCAAAAGAAGGTCGCCAACGTCACCATGGACGACATCTACCTGGGCAATGGCGCGTCCGAGCTGATCGTGATGTCGATGAATGCGCTGCTGAACAACGGCGACGAAGTGCTGGTGCCGGCGCCCGATTACCCGCTGTGGACCGCGGCCGTCAGCCTGTCCGGCGGCAAGCCGGTGCACTATGTCTGCGACGAAGCCCAGGACTGGTTCCCGGACATCGACGACATGCGCAAGAAGATCACGCCCAACACCAAGGCGATCGTGGTCATCAACCCCAACAACCCGACCGGCGCGCTGTATTCGGACGAGGTGCTGCTGCAGATTATCGAACTGGCGCGCCAGCACCAGCTGATCATCTACGCCGACGAGATTTACGACAAGGTGCTGTACGACGGCGTCACCCATACCTCGATCGCCGCCCTGTGCGACGACGTGTTCTGCGTGACCTTCAACGGCCTGTCCAAGAGCTACCGTTCCTGCGGCTACCGCGCCGGCTGGATGGTGCTCTCGGGCGAAAACAAGAAATATGCGAAGGATTACATCTGGGGCCTGAACATGCTCGCCTCGATGCGCCTTTGCGCCAATGCGCCGGGCCAGTTTGCGATCCAGACTGCGCTCGGCGGCTACCAGAGCATCAACGACCTGGTGGCCCCCGGCGGGCGCCTGCTCAAGCAACGCGACCTGGCATACAAGCTGTTGACCGAGATTCCGGGCGTCAGCGTAGTCAAGCCAAAAGCTGCACTGTATATGTTCCCCCGCCTCGATCCGAAGATCTACCCGATCGCGGACGACCAGCAATTCGCATACGAGCTGCTGGAAGAAACCAAGGTCCTCATCGTGCAGGGCACGGGCTTCAACTGGCACAGCCCGGACCACTTCCGCGTGGTCTTCCTGCCCAATTCGGACGATATGGAAGATGCATTCGGCCGCATCGCGCGCTTCATGGAAGGCTACCGAAAACGGCACGGGCACAGTTAACACAATCCAGGGAATTTGAAAGATGAAATCGATTAAAGTAGGTTTGCTGGGCGTCGGCAATGTAGGCGCCGGGACGTTCAGTGTATTGCGACGCAACCAGGAAGAGATCCGCCGCCGTGCCGGCCGCGGGATTGAGATCGTGGCCGTATCGGCCCGCAACCTGGAGCGCGCAAAGGAGCGCACTGAAGGTCAGTGCAAGGTAGTGGCAGACCCTTTCGCGATCGTCAACGATCCGGAAATCGATATCGTCGTGGAGCTGATTGGCGGCTATGACACCGCCAAGGAACTGGTGATGCAGGCCATCGCCAACGGCAAGCATGTGGTCACCGCCAACAAGGCGCTGCTGGCCATGCATGGCACCGAAATCTTCGCCGCCGCCCAGGAAAAGGGCGTGATGGTGGCCTTCGAGGCGGCCGTCGCCGGCGGCATCCCGATCATCAAGGCGCTGCGCGAAGGCCTGACCGCCAACCGCATCGAATGGATCGCCGGCATCATCAACGGCACCACCAACTTCATCCTGTCCGAGATGCGCGACAAGGGCCTGGACTTCGGCACCGTGCTGCAGGAGGCGCAGCGCCTCGGTTACGCCGAGGCCGACCCGACCTTCGACATCGAAGGCGTGGACGCCGCGCACAAGG
>CAMLRG010000017.1 GCA_946482335.1 uncultured Duganella sp.
TGGTCTTGTCCATGTAGAACAGCTCGTTGTCCAGGCCGGCGTAGCCGGCGGCCATCGAGCGCTTGTTGACGATGATGGTCTTGGCCTTGTAGGCCTCGAGGATCGGCATGCCGGCGATCGGCGACTTGGGATCCTTGGCCGCCGGGTTCACCACGTCGTTGGCGCCCAGCACCAGCACCACGTCGGCTTGCGCGAATTCGCTGTTGATGTCTTCCATCTCGAACACCTGGTCATACGGCACTTCGGCTTCCGCCAGCAGCACGTTCATATGGCCCGGCATGCGGCCGGCCACCGGGTGGATGGCGTACTTCACCGTCACGCCATGGTGGCCCAGCTTCTCGACCAGTTCCTTCAGCGCATGCTGGGCGCGCGCCACCGCCAGACCGTAGCCGGGGACGATGATCACGGTTTCTGCGTTCTGCATCAGGAACACGGCGTCGTCGGAGGAACCCGACTTGACGTTGCGCTGCGCCTGCGTGCCACCGGCCGCCGCGGCGGAGGTGTCGCCGCCGAAGCCGCCCAGGATCACGTTGAAGAAGGAGCGGTTCATCGCCTTGCACATGATGTAGGACAGGATGGCGCCCGAGGAACCCACCAGCGAACCGGCGATGATCAGCATCGAGTTGTTCAGCGAGAAGCCGATGCCCGCCGCCGCCCAGCCGGAGTAGGAGTTCAGCATCGACACCACCACCGGCATGTCGGCGCCGCCGATCGGGATGATGATCAGCACGCCCAGCACGAAGGCGATCGCCGTCATGACCAGGAACGGTGTCCAGGCCGGCTCGCTGCCGCCGCTGAACACGAACACCAGGCCCAGGCCGACCATGACCAGCGCCAGCACCAGGTTCAGCATGTGCTGGCCGGCGAACACCACGGGCGCGCCCTGGAACAGGCGGAACTTGTACTTGCCGGCCAGTTTGCCGAAGGCGATCACCGAGCCGCTGAAGGTGATGGCGCCGACAAAGGTGCCGATGAACAGCTCGATGCGGTTACCGACCGGCAGCGCTTCGCCGCGCGCCGCAATGCCGAAGGCGTGCGGCTCGGCCACCGCCGCGATGGCGATGCATACCGCCGCCATGCCGATCAGCGAGTGCATGGCCGCCACCAGTTCCGGCATCTTGGTCATTTCCACGCGCTTGGCGAGGAAGGCGCCGATGCCGCCCCCGACCACCACGCCCAGCGCCACCAGGCCCAGGCCCAGTCCGCCCGAGCCGGAACGCGCATACACGTCCATGCCCAGCGCGCGCGCTGCGGCTGCCACCGCTTCCGCGCTTTCCGATGCCGCGGCGGCATCCGCTTTCAAACGCAGGATCAGGGCGACGGTGGTGATGGCGGCAATCGCCATGCCGGCCATGCCGAAGGCGTTGCCCTTGCGCGCGGAGGCCGGCGACGACAGGCCTTTCAGCGCCTGGATGAAGCAGACCGACGCGATCAGGTACATCATCGTCACAAGGTTCATGGTGATGAAGCTCATGCCTTGGCCTCCTTCTCGGATGCCGAAGCGGCGGCCGCCTTGGGCTTGTCCTTCTTCCTGAACATTTCCAGCATGCGCTGGGTGACCAGGAATCCGCCGAAGACATTCACCGCGGCCAGGGCCACGGCAATGGTGCCCATGATTTGTCCGACCAGCCCTTCGGTCAGCGCGGCCGCCAGCATGGCGCCTACGATGATGATGGCCGAAACGGCATTGGTCACCGCCATCAGCGGCGTATGCAGCGCCGGCGTGACGTTCCAGACCACGTGGTAGCCGACGTACACCGCCAGCACGAAGATGATCAGGTTGATGATGGTGTGGCTGACTTCCATTCCTCTCTCCTATTTCCGCAACTGCTCGCCGCCATGGCAGACCAGCGTTGCTTTGATGATTTCATCCTCACGGTCGATGACCAGCTTGTCCTCCTTGTCGATCACCAGCTTGAGGAAGTCCAGCACATTGCGCGCGTAGAGCGCCGAAGCATCGGCCGCCACGTGGCAGGCCAGGTTCGGCTCGCCCACGATGTAGACGCCGTGCTTGACCACCGTCTTGCCCAGTTCGGACAAGGGGCAATTGCCGCCCTGCTCCACCGCCAGGTCGACGATGACGGAGCCCGGCTTCATGGCCTTGACGGTATCTTCGGAAATCAGCACCGGCGCCGGGCGGCCCGGGATCAGTGCCGTGGTGATGATGATGTCGGCCTGCTTGGCCCGTTCGTGCACCAGTTCCGCCTGGCGCTTCATCCATTCGGGCGGCATCGGGCGCGCATAGCCGCCAGCACCCTTGGCGATTTCGCGCTCCTCATCGGTCAGGTAAGGCACGTCGATGAATTTGGCGCCGAGCGATTCCACCTGCTCCTTCACCGGCGGGCGCACGTCGGACGCTTCGATCACGGCGCCCAGGCGCTTGGCGGTGGCAATCGCCTGCAGGCCGGCCACGCCGACGCCCATGATCAGCACACGGGCAGCCTTCACGGTACCCGCTGCCGTCATCAGCATGGGCATGAAGCGCTGGTAGGTATTGGCGCCAACCATCACGGCCTTGTAGCCCGCGATATTGGCCTGGGAGGACAGCACGTCCATCGACTGGGCGCGCGTGATACGCGGCACAGCTTCCAATGCAAACGCGGACAGGCCGGAAGCCGCCATGGCCGCAATGTTTTCCCCGTCAAAGGGATTCAGCATGCCGATCAGGACCGCGCCCGGTTTCATCTGGCTGCGCTCCCCGGCGTCCGGGGCGCGCACCTTCAGCACCATGTCCGCGCCCAGCGCCTCCGCCGCGGTGCCGATGGTGGCGCCGGCGGCGGCATATGCCTCATCCGTCACCGAAGCGGCAATGCCGGCGCCCGCCTGCACCACCACCTGGTGTTTGACTGCTAGTTTCTTGACCGTCTCGGGCGTTGCCGCCACCCGGGTCTCCCCCGGCCTAGACTCGGCCGGTACGCCAATCTTCATAATGCCTCCAATAGTGGGAAAAACTGACTAAAATCTAACATGAAATGTTGTCAAGCCAATGTTCCCTGCAGCTATATGTTGCATTGCACAAGGAAAGTCATGCGGTCGTCACAACAGATGGGCGAGATCAGGCTACAATGTCGGGTCTCCTGAGGATGGACCAACATGCCGCGTACCTGGAAACCGAATGTCACAGTCGCCGCCGTTATCGAGCGCGACGGGAAGTTTCTTCTGATCGAAGAAGAGACCAGTGACGGCATTCGCCTGAACCAGCCGGCCGGCCACCTCGATCCGCTGGAATCGCTGGAGCAGGCCGTGGTCCGCGAAACCCTGGAGGAAACGGCCTACGATTTCACCCCGACCGCGCTGGTGGGCATGTATATGTCGCGCTACCGCTCGGCGCGCACCGGCCAGCTGGTGACGTTCCTGCGCTTTGCCTTTTGCGGCGAAGTGGGCACCTTCTACCCGGAGCGGCCGCTCGATGAGGGCATCCTGCGTACGCATTGGATGACGCGCGATGAAATCGCGGCCTGCCGCGAGCGCCACCGCAGCCCCCTGCTGCTGACTTGTGTGGACGAATACCTGGCGGGCAAGCGCGCGCCTTTGGAAATCCTGCATACCCACGTGTCGGTATTCGAAGAAGTCTGAAGCTTTCTTCTAGTTTGGATAATTTGCAACACTTTGCCGGGGGGCGCGCCGCCCCGCGGCGCAATTGGACCGCATCATGAGCAAGAAAAAAGTGGTCATCGGCATGTCCGGTGGCGTCGATTCCTCCGTTTCGGCCTGGCTGCTGAAAGAACAAGGCTATGAGGTGGTCGGCCTGTTCATGAAGAACTGGGAAGACGACGACGATTCCGAATACTGCTCCACCCGCCAGGACTGGATCGACGCGGCCAGCGTGGCCGACGTGGTGGGCGTGGACATCGAAGCCGTCAACTTCGCCGCCGAATACAAGGACCGCGTGTTCGCCGAATTCCTGCGCGAATACCAGGCCGGCCGCACGCCGAACCCGGACGTACTGTGCAATGCCGAGATCAAGTTCAAGGCTTTCCTCGACCACGCCATGCACCTGGGCGCCGACCTGATCGCGACCGGCCACTATGCGCGCGTGCGCCACAACGGCGCCACTGGCCGCCACGAGCTGCTGAAGGCGGTCGACCATACCAAGGACCAGAGCTACTTCCTGCACCGCCTGAACCAGGCGCAATTGTCGAAGACCCTGTTCCCGCTGGGTGAAATCCCGAAAACGGAAGTGCGCAAGATCGCCGAGAAACTCAAGCTGCCGAATGCGGCCAAGAAGGATTCGACCGGCATCTGCTTCATCGGCGAGCGCCCTTTCCGCGAATTCCTGAACCGCTACCTGTCGTATAAATCCGGGCCGATCAAGACCCCGGACGGCAAGGTGGTCGGCGAGCACGTCGGCCTGTCCTTCTATACGCTGGGCCAGCGCAAGGGCATCGGCATCGGCGGCGTGAAGTCTTACCAGAACGCCGACGGCTCCTCGGATGCGTGGTATGTGGCGCGCAAGGACGTGGAGAACAATACGCTGTGGGTGGTGCAGGGCCACGACCATCCATGGCTGCTGTCGGATGCGCTGCATGCCGGCCAGGCCAGCTGGGTCGCCGGCGTGGCGCCCGAGGCCGGCCGCATCAGCGCCAAGACGCGCTACCGCCAGGCTGACGTGGCTTGCGACGTGGCCGCTAACGGCGACAGCGAGTTCGCGCTGAAATTCATGGATGCCCAGTGGGCGGTGACCCCGGGCCAGTCGGCCGTGCTGTACGACGGCGACGTCTGCCTGGGCGGCGGCATCATCGACGGCTCAAGCTTCGTCTGACCCTTCGGCCGGGCTGGCGCCCTGCTCGCCGGCCTGCGCCTTCTGCTGCCGCTTTACCGCCGCGATGACGGTGTTGCGGATGGTCTTCAATACCGTACCCGCATTGAACGGCTTCACGATATAGCCGTTGATGCCCATGGCATGGGCTTTCTGGATCGTGGCCTGGTCGAATTCCGAGGACACCATGAAGATCATCGCTTTCGGCCATTCCTGGCGCATGGCCTGCATGGCCGGCAAGTCCGCCTCGATGCAGTCGCGCGAAATGCAGATGATCTGGGGATTGTGCTTGATCAGCAGTACGTTGCCCGCCAGGCAGGTATGGGCCTGGCCGACCACGTCGTAGCCGCCGTCGATCAGCACCGTGTTGAGCAAGCCGCGTGCAATGGCGCTGCCGTCGATGATTACCGCTTTTAACATCAGGAAGTCTTAACGGTGGTCCCAGGCCAGCATGTTCCAGCTCACGCCGATCCGCACATCCGTCTTCAGTTGTACTAGTTGACGTGAAAGATACAACATCTCGCGCTCTTTTCGTAGGCTTTCGCCAACTTTGTCCTTCAGGATGCCCGCGCCGGCCATGATTGCGTCCAGAGTGCCGTATGTGCGCAACAGTTTGGCGGCGGTCTTGACGCCCACGTTGGAGACGCCGGGGATGGAGTCGGTCTCGTCGCCCATCAGCGCCAGCAGGTCGGGCAGCATGCCGGGCGTGACGCCCCATTTCTTCTCGACCCAGGCGCGGTCGTGCCACTCGGACTTGAAATGGTCCCAGATGCGGGCGCCCTCGGCGATCAGGCAGTGCAAATCCTTGTCGGTGGTGGCCACCACCGCCTCGCCTCGGTTTTCGTTGAGCCAGCGCGTGACCACGGTGCCGATCACGTCGTCGGCCTCCACGTCGGGGATGGAGATCGGGCACATGCCGATATTGGTCAACTGCATGTAGAACTGCGGCAGCGCTTCGCGCAGCACTTCCGGCATCGGCTGGCGGCCTTCGCGGTAGCCCCGGTACAAGGTATGGCGCCAGGTGGCGCCGCCGTAGTCGAAGGCAGGCAGGATATGGGTCGGTTCGTGGCCGTTGACCAGGCGCTGGAAGGCGCTGAAGGCATGGCGCAGCGCGATCTCGGCTTTGAGATCCGAGTCCGGCTCCGGACTGGCCTCATACACACGCCGCACAATATTCAAACCGTCGATGGCAAGCAATCTACCCGTCATAGGCGGCATTTTACCGCACAGCTACCGCCCCCCGGCCTTGGCGCGCACTCAACTTCCGGCACCGCCAGGGAACAGCTGGTCGACCAACTCGGCGATTTTCTTTTCAGCCGCGATAAATTTGCCAAGGCTCGCACCACCGCTCTGCGAGTCATATTTCGCCTGCCCCGCGGGTTTGCCATCGACGAAGACATTGATTTCGGCATAGGCCATATAGGTCGCCAGATCCCAACGCCAGTTGGCGGTATAAGTCGATACGACAGGGCAGGACTGGATCGAAGCCGTGGTCGGCATGCGGCGCACCGCATAGCCCTTGCTTTCCAAGGAACGCTTGAATTGGTCGATGAAGCCAGCGCGCACGGATGGATTCTCGATCACGCACACTTCCTTATGGCTAAAGGCTTGTACCGGCTTTACGGTCTGGTTGATTGCACATCCGCTCAATGCGAGCAGCCCGGTTGCCAGAATGATTCTGTTCATTGATATTCCCATATGAAATATGAGCATCGTAATGGCAACTAAAAGTATCTGGCAAGCCTGGCCGGTTCAGGGTCAGCGCAGCAGTTCGTAAGGCCCGCCGCGTTCGAGGGCGCGCTGGTAGGCGGGCCGGGCGTGGATGCGCTGCAGGAAGGCTTGCAGGCGCGGGTGGCTGGCGCCCAGGCCACCGCGGGCGGCGGCGGCTTCGAGCGGGAAGCTCATCTGGATGTCGGCGGCGCTGAACTCGCTGCCGGCGAACCATTCGCGCTGCGCCAGCTCGGCTTCCAGGAAGGCCAGGTGGCGGTCGATATTGGGCTGCACGAAGGTGGCCAGCACCTTCTGGGCGATGGCGCGCTTGATCGGCTTGACGAAGAAGGGCGCCGGCGACGCTTCCACCTTGTCGAACACCAGCTTCATCAGCAGCGGCGACATCAGCGAGCCTTCCGCGTAATGCATGAAGTAGCGCCAGCGCAGCTTGTCCGGCGTGCCGGCCGGCGGCACCAGGCGGTCGTTGCCGTGCTTCTCGACCAGGTATTCGAGGATGGCGCCCGACTCGGCGATGATATTGCCCTCGTGTTCGATCACGGGCGATTTGCCCAGCGGGTGGATCTTGAGCAGCTCGGGCGGCGCCAGCATGGTTTTCGGGTCGCGCTGGTAGTGCTTGATGTCGTACGCCAGTCCCAGTTCTTCCAGGAGCCACAGCACGCGCTGCGAACGGGAGTTGTTGAGGTGGTGGACGATGATCATGCAAGCACTCCGGGAAAGGTTGTCTGTCCCGCAAGCTTATCAGCTTTTCCAATCCGCATTTCCCCGCCTTCAATCCCGGATTTCCGGCCTTCGTCCACTTCATGACCGCGCCGGCGCGTGGCGGCGCTAGGCTGGGCACTCCGAATTGAAGAAAGGACCCCAGCATGAAGCTTCGTTCCCTGCGCGCCGGCGCAGTCCTGGCTCTCGCCTTGCTCAGCGCCTGCGGCGGTGGCGGTGGCGGCGGCGGCGGCGACAAGGCCGTCGCCACTACGGTTACCACGCAATCCTTCCGCGTGGCCGACCTGCCGGAAACCGGTACCGGCGCCGCGGGCTTCAGCCATGCGGCCAACCCGCAGATCGACCAGGCGGTACAGGCCGCGCTGAAGCAGTTCCACCTGCCCGGCGCGACGGTCGTGGTCATGAAGGACCAGCAGGTCGTCTACGCCAAGGGCTACGGTTACGCCAACCTTGCCACGCGCGCGCCCATCAAGCCGGAGCACCGCTTCCAGATCGGTTCCATCAGCAAGTCCTTCGTGGCCACCGCCATCATGCTGCTGGCGGAAGATGGAAAGTTGTCGCTGGACGACCCCGTCAGCAAGCACGTCGGCGGCTTGCCGGAGGCTTGGCGCGGCACCACCATCCGCCACCTGCTGAACCACACCAGCGGCCTGCCGCATGACACCACAGCGGACATGAAAAGCAAGTTCGAAAGCTTCATGGCAGCCGGCGACGTCGAACGCATCGGCATGATCGCCACCATCCCGCTGCTGTCCACGCCCGGCGCCAAATACGAATACAGTAACCTGGGCTACACCGTGGCCGGCCTGCTGGCCAACAAGATTGCCGGCATCGACCATGTCGAGTTGCTGCAGCAACGCGTGTTCCGCCCCTTGGGCATGAACGTGCGCCGGGTCGACGCCGGCGACGCGGTCGACGCCCTGGGCTACCACCAGGAAGGCGGCACGCTGCGCGAGATCAGCAACCCGCCCGGCGAAAACCGCTTCTGGGCCCTGGGCGCCGGCGGCCTGGCCATGAGCGCGCTGGACCTCGCCAAGTGGGACGCCGCCCTGTACGGCACGCAAGTGCTGCAAGCCGCCAGCCTGGCGGAGGTGAGCAAGCCGCAGGTCACGCTGGGCAATGCATCCTGGTATGGCCTGGGCTGGTTCCTGCAAACGGTCAATGGGCACTTCCTGATGAGGCATCACGGCTCCATGAGCGGCTACGAATCCGACTACCGCCGCTTCCCCGGCGCGCGCTTCTCCACCGTGGTGCTGACCAACAGCGGCAACGTGCCGCAGAGCACTCCCGGCGCGCAGCATATCGCCCGCGTCATCGCGGAGCACTTCCATCCCGAACTGGCCGTCAAGTAAACGAAAGGATAACCATGCACATTCGCCCAATTGTGCCCCTCGCCCTCTTGCTGCTGGCCGCCGGCTGCGGCGGCGGCGGCGGTGAAAAAGCCCCCAACAGCACTGCCGTCACCCCCCTGGCGCAGCAATCGTTCAGGATCGCCGACCTGCCGGAAGTCAGCACCATCCCGGCCGGCATGACCCAGGCGGCCAACCCGCAAGTGGATCAGGTGGTCCAGGCGGCACTGAAGAAATTCAATCTGCCCGGCGCCACGATCGCCATCCTGAAAGACAAACAAGTCATCTACGCCAAGGGCTACGGCTACAGCAATATCGCCCAGCGCGCGCCCGCCCGTCCGGAAGAGCGCTTCCAGATCGGCTCCATCAGCAAGATGTTTGTCGCCACCGCCATCCTGCTGTTGGCGGAAGACGGCAAGCTGGGGCTGGACGACAAAGTGGGCAAGTACTACAGCGGTTTGCCGGACAGCTGGAGCAATATCACGATCCGCATGCTGCTCAGCCACTCGTCCGGCGTGACGGGCGACCCGGACCCCTCGTCCACCGATCCTTCCATCGACCGGCGTTTCGACAGCTTCATGGCCGGCAGCGATGCCGAGCGCGTCGCCGCCATCGCCGCCATTCCCCTGCGTTCCACACCCGGCAGCCAGTTCGAGTACAGCAACCTTGCCTACGGCGTGCTGGGCATGCTGGCGACCAAGGTGGCCGGCATGGACCATGTCGAACTGTTGCAGCAGCGCGTGTTCCGCCCGCTGGGCATGACGTCCGTGCGCAAGATCGACGCCGCCAACTCGCCGGCAGGCGGCGCAGCCGGCTACCGGCAGGAGGGCGACAGCGTACGCGAAATCACACTCGGCCCCAACATCTACCGCTTTGCCGCACTGGGCGCGGGCGGGCTGGAAATGAGCGTGCTGGACATGGCGAAATGGGACCAGGCCTTATATGGCAGCCAAGTACTGAAGCCGTCCAGCCTGTCCGAAATGACCAGGGCGCAGATCGCGACGGTCAACGGCTCCTACGGCCTGGGCTGGTATTTGTTCACCGTCAACGGGCGGCCCCTGTTCAAGCATTCCGGCAGCATGGCGGGTTTCGTGGCCGAGTACCGGCGCTGGCCCGACGACCGCTTTTCCACCATCGTGCTGACCAACAATGGCGACGTTTCCCTCGATCTTCCCGGTGCGCTGCATATTGCGCGCGCCGTCACCGACGTGCTGCAGCCGGCATTGTCGATCCGTTAGAAGGATCCGCGTCCGACATGGCTGCACCCGCCTCTGTCAGTGCGTTAACTTCTAATGCATAATAGGCAATCGCAACGAAGTCGCCGCCGCATGCGTATTGCCGCCCTGATCATTTTCGCCGCCCTGCTGCTGTACTTGCAGGGCTCTTTGCACATGTTCGTCGGGCAGCGCGACTTGGGCGAGGTGGGATTCCGCACGGCGGTGGCATTGGCCTACTTCAGCGTCGCCGGTGCCCTGGTCTGGCTGGCCAGCACCCGCCTCGACCCATGGCTGGCACGGCGCCTGCCCCGGTTGCCGGCGCGCCTGCTGGCGGGCGCCCTGGCCTTGTTGTGCGCCATGGCTGGCGCGACCGCCATCCTGTATGGCGCCGTCTTCCCGCTGCTGATGGGCCGCCCGGTGACCGGCACCGGCCTGTATGCCATTGCCTACAAGGCTTGCGTGGCGGCGCTGCTGGTGTACGGCTGGCTGGTCTTCAACCGCAGCAACAGAAGCAACCAGGACGCCGCGCAAGGCCTGCAGGCGGACACCAACCGCCTCGCCGCCGACCTTGGCCGCGCAGAACTGGCGATGCTGCAAGCCCAGATCGAGCCGCATTTCCTGTTCAACACGCTGGCGCTGGTCAAGCGGCAGTACCGCACCGATCCCGCGCAAGCTGCGCAGGTGATGGATACCCTGGCCGCCTTCCTGGAGTCGGCGGCGCCGGCCCTGCAACAGGATAGCTGGACACTGGGTCAGGAACTGGACCTGGTGCAGCTGTACCTGGACATCCTGACTTACCGTTTCGGCGCCACGCTGGCGCACCGGATCGAGGTGCCGGACAGCTACCGCCAGCAGCCCCTCCCCGCCCTGGTGCTGGCCACGCTGGTGGAAAACGCCGTCCGCCACGGTCTTGCTCCCAAGACCGGCGCGGGCAGCCTGTCGGTCACTGCGCAGGAGCGCGACGGCGGCCTGCATATCGAAGTCGCGGACGACGGCGTCGGCCTGCGCCAGCAATCGGGGAGCGGCCTCGGACTGACCACGGTGCGGGCGCGCCTGCGCAGCGCCTTCGGCGATGCCGCCCGGCTGCTGGTGCAGCCCGGCCAGCCGAGCGGCGTGCGCGCCACCGTCACCATCGCAGGAGCGGCCGCCAATGCGCATTGACCGCACTGCCTGCGCCTTCGCCGCCGCGGGCGCCGCCAACGCGGTGCTCTCACGGATGTACAACGCCCCCGCGTACCTGGCCGCAAACGGCATCGCCTTGCTGCTGAAAGTGCTGCTTGTGCAATTCGTTGTGTACTCGGTCGTCGGCCTGGCCCTGATGCTGGCCCTGCGCGGTGGCGCTGCGCCTGCGGCGATGCTGCGACGGCCGCTGCGCTTCATTCTGGTGCTGAGCGCCGCGAGCGCGCCGTTGTCCTGGCTGTCCTGGGCGCTGGAGGTAAGCATCTGGCGGGAACGTGCCGTGCTGTGGGGGCTGACGCTGCCGGGATTCGTCAACGGCTGGCTGACCATCATGCTGTGGGGCGGCCTGTTCGGCTGGCTTTATCTGCTCTGGCTGCAGCGGCGCGACGACCGCGCGCGCCTGAACAGCATGCTGGCCGAACGCGCCCTGCTGGCGCGCCAGGTCGCCCAGGCGGAATTGCTGGCCGCGCGCACCCGCATCGACCCCGTCGCCGTCGCCGCCGAACTGCGCGCAGTGCAGGCGCGCTACGCTGTGGCGCCGAGTGAGGGCGCGGCCCTGCTGGACCAACTGATCGGCCGCCTGCGGGCGGCGCTGAACCGAGGCAAATGACCCTATCCCCCACCGCCCTGATCGTCGAAGACGAAATCGCACTGGCCGACGAATTGCAGGAGCAGCTGCAACTGCTGTGGCCCGAGCTGCGCATTGTCGGCCGGGCGCACAGCGGCGAGGACGCCTTGCGCTGCGTGATGGCGCAGCAGCCGGACATCGTCTTCCTCGACATCCAGATCCCCGACCCGAACGGCCTGCAAGTGGCGCGCATCATCCGCGACCGCTGCCACATCGTCTTTGTCACCGCCTACGACGCGCACGCGCTGGAAGCCTTCGAGCGGGGCGCTGTCGATTACCTGCTCAAGCCCGTCGTCAGCGAGCGCCTGGCGATGGCGGTGCAAAGGCTGCAGCGGCAGGTGCCGCAGGCGCCGCGCGACCTGGGCGGCCTGCTCGACCAGCTGGAAACGCCGCCAGCCACGTCGCGCCACCTGCGCTGGATCACGGCCACGGCCGGCAATGCGATGCGCCTGATTACGGTCGATGAAGTGGTGTTCTTCCAGGCCGCCCACAAGTCCACCCGCGTCGTGCTGGCCGACTCCGACCTCCTGATCAAGAAAAGCCTGAAGGAATTGCTGGCCGAGCTGGACCCGGAGCAGTTCTGGCAAACCCACCGCTCCACCGTCGTCAACGCGCTGCATATCGCCAGCATCGGCCCCAAGCTGGACGGCGAGCTGGCGATCATGCTCAAGTCGCGCCGCGAGCAGTTGCCGGTGTCGGAAGCCTTCGTACGCCGCTTCCGGCAGATGTAGGTATAATGATGCATTCGTTTTGCATCTTTATTAAGCATGCTGCCCCTGACCACCGAATCGATTGCCACCCTGGTCCACCAGTTCTACGACGGCGTGCGCGCCGATCCGGAACTGGGGCCGGTATTCGATGCCGCCATCGACGACTGGGAGCCGCACCTGGCGCGCATGGTGGAGTTCTGGAGCACCACCATGCTCGGCACCAGGAGTTTCCAGGGCAACGTGTACGGCAAACACATGGCGCTGCCGGGCGTGCAGCCGCAGCACTTCGAGCGCTGGCTTGCGCTGTTCCAATCCACTGTGGACCGCCTGTTTGAACCGGCCGTGGCCCAGGAATTCCGCGTCGTGGCCAGCCGCATTGCGCAAAGCCTGCAATATGGCTTCTTCGGCCAGGTCCATTTCAGCTGAAGGCGTCTGCCGCGCACATGACCGAATAGCTGGCTTGCCAGCGCCGCAGCGTGTCCGGCAGCACGTGCGCCGGGCGGGGCGTCGCGATGAATTCCCCTGCCGCCTGCGCGCAACCGGCATCGTGCGCGCGCAGCCAGTCCAGCAGGTCGGCCACTTCGCAGCACGCGGCATCGCCATCGAGGCGGTCGTCGGCACGCAGCGCCAGACGCGACGGCGCCATGCCCGCCTGGGCAAGCAAGTGCATCACCGCGCCGCGCGTGGTGCGCCCGTCCAGCACCCGCTGCGGCACGGGCAGCGCCAGCACCAGGTCCAGCTCAAACCCTTCCCCGTCCCACATGCGCAAGGCTGCCAGCGCATCGCACACCAGGTGCAGCACGAACAGCTCTTGCTCGGCAATGCCGGACAGCGCGGCGGCAATGGCGGGCGATGGCGCCAAGCTGCCATCCTGCAGGCGCCAGCGCACGGCGGCCTGCACGCAGGCGACGCTGCCGTCGCGCGCCGCCACGTGCGGGTGGCACCACAATTCGAACTCGCCGAGTTCGAGGGCATTACCAATCATATTTCACCTCAGCGGAGTAGGAACGTTGCGGGTACGGGTGGAAGTTCCAGTACTTGTAGTTGTTGGCGTTGTCGACCCCGAGCGCCACGCTCCAATGCCGGTCGATGCGGTAGCGCAGGCGTGCGTCGACCGTGAAGTATTTGCTGGCGCCCTGGTAGGCGAAGCCGTTGACGTCCGTGTTGTCCAGCGTCGAATACTGCTTGCCGCTGTAGCGCGCAGCCAGGGTCGCACTGAGCTTGTCGCTGACGCGGTAAGTCGCCAACGCGCTGGCGCGCCATTCGGGGATGCGCGGCTGCCATTTGCCGACGCTGGCCGGGAACTGGCTGTTGCGCTTGATCTTCGAATCGGTCCAGGTCAGGCTGGCTTGCAGGTCCAGTCCATCCAGCAGCACGTTCTCGTCCGACCACGCCGTTTCCAGGCCGTGCGTGCGGATCAGTTCCACGTTCTGCACATTGGTCACATTGGGCGTCACCAGCACATTGGTCTGCGCATACAGCGCATCGCTGTTACGCTCGAAAAATGCCGTCAGGCGCAAGGCCGAATTGCCGGCCAGGCGCTCCGCGCTCAGTTCCGCGGTCCAGGAGCGTTCGGCTTTGAGGTCGGGATTGTTGTTGACCAGCGTACCGGTGTTGTTGACGCCACCCTGGTACAGCTCCGATACCGTCGGCATGCGCACGGCGCGGCCGGCCGATGCCTTCAGCGTCCAGTCGTCGCTGGCCTGGAATGCCACTGCCGCCTTCGGCGAAACGAAATTGTCGCTGCGCACGGCGTGGCGCACGACAGCCAGCGCGTTGGCGGTTTCTCCTTCGCGCCCTGCCCAATGCTCGAAGCGCGCCCCCAGCACCGCCTTCCAGTCCTGGGCCAGGCGCCAGGTATCCTGCAGGTACAGGCTGTCGATACTGGTGCGTCCGGAGAAGGATTGGTTGCGCGCACCGGGCGCCCCGTCCAGCCAGTCGGCAGTGGCACGTTCGATGGTGGACAGCTTGTAGGCAGCGCGCTGGTAGCCGAAGTCGACGATGTGCGCGCCGCGCATCCCGCCAGGGCGCCAGGTGCCTTTCAGCGCCAGCGTGTTCCAGCCGGTGCCGCCCTGGTCCACGACGCGGCCTGCCCCGCCATTGGCGGCCGCCGGGCGCGCCGTGGTGGGCGCGCGCAGCACATCGCGGCTGTAGTCGTACAGGCTGGCCGCCAGCTCCCAGTCGAACACGCCCTTGCTATTGCTTTTCACGGTCAGCCCGTGCATCAGGTGGCGCAGTTCCTCCTTCGAGGCATTGAAGTCGGCTGCCGCCAGTGTGAAACCGCGGCCATTGATTGAGACCGCGCCGCTGTACACCGGCCTGCCTGCCGCATCGCGCAGGTAGGTGTTGGGGCGGCCGTCCGAATCGTTCTGCCACCAGCCGAGCGAATAGCTGGCGCGCACGGTCGGCGAGAAGTCGTATGCGAGCTTGACCCTGGCGTGGTCCTGCACCGTGCTGTACTGGGTTGCCGTGCCGAGGATGAGGATATCGCGGTTGCTGCGGTCCTTGCCTGCCACCGCGCCGGTGACCGGCAGGCCGGCAGCGCCTGCGGTTCCGGCCGCGGCCAAGCGCGTGGTATAGGTTTGCGGCTGGCCATCGCTATCGGTCCGGTTGACGCTAACCAGCCAGGACCACGCGCCATGGCGGCTGCCCAGCGACATGCCGGCCTGGCGCGCGCTGAAGGTGTCACTGGTGTGATACAGCTCGAAAGGCTGGCGCACGTACGCCACGCGGGCATGCGCCTCGAATTGTTTCGGCATGCGGGTCTGGTAGTCGACCACGGCGCCCACGGAATTGCCGCCGTAGGCTGCCGAGAACGGCCCGTACAGCACGTCGACCCGTTCGATTTCCTCCGGCGCCACCATGCCCCAGCGCGGCGCGAAGGTGGCACCGTTGCCCAGGTAGTTCGACAACAGCACGCCATCGGCATACACCGCCGAACGGGCGCTGTTGCCGGTGCCGGAGGCGCGGGTGGACAGCACGGCATGGTTGTAGTCGCCGATATAGCGCTTGCGCACCAGCAGGCTTGGCATGTATTTCAGCGCGTCTTCCGCGTCGCTGGCATTGATGGTGTTCTCGATCTGGGCGCGCGTGATGCCTTCGATCGTGGTCGGGATCTGGGTCGGCAACGACGTCGGATTGACGCCGGCGATGACGACGGTGCCGATCAGCTTGAGCGGCGATTCCCCTTCGTGGTCGGCCAGCGCCGGTGCGGAAAAGGCGGCCAGCAGCGCGGCGGCCAGGGGAATGGGACGGATATCCATGATGCTTCCTTTTTTGTCGTGCAAACGAGCGCCTTGCGACCGCGCCGTCGCGCGGCGCGTGCAATGCAGGGCTGGGTCAGGGCGGAAGGATCAGGCGCCAGGCGGGGCGCGCGGCGGCGGCGCCAGGCGCTGCTGCTGCGCCGCTGGCGCAGGCGCCGGCAGCGAGGGTGCGGCGCGTGCCGGCGAGAGCACGGCCAGCGCATTGCCGGTGGATGGCGGCGGCACGGTGGGCAGGTCCGCCTGCACCATGCAGTAGCCGCACTTCTGGACCACGTGATGCGCGGCGGGCTGGTCATGGCAGTGGGCGGCGCCATTGTCGCCGCAGGCTGCCGCCAGCAGCGAAGACACAGCCGGCGCGGAAACAGCCACCAGCATCGCAAGCAATGCGATCCTGACGATATTGGCTAATTGTTTCCTGCTCCAGGCCACGATGGTTCCCGCAATGTCACTTTCGATAAGTCACATTGTAGATACCGCTTTTTCGGGGCGACATGCCCTAGATCAAGTTTTGGAAATATGCAGCCGGATCACGCGGCGCGCGGGGCCGCCATCAGATGGCGGCATGGGCGGCGCCGGCGGGGGGGAAGAATCGCCGCAGCTGCCGCAGGATCCACAGCCGCTGCCGCAGCTCGATTCCGTGTTGAAGAAACGCGCCAGCCGCTGCTGCGGCAGGCCGCAGCGTGCCAGGGCGAACACGATGTGCTGGCGCCACGCGGCAGGCAGGTACTTCCGCGCCGCATGCAGCGCGGCCGCTGCCACGACGATGCCGACGATGATTTCCTGCCACATGGTTCAGGCCCCCAGCGCCAGCGCGACGCGGTATGTGATGAAGGTGGCGGCGTAGGCCAGGGCGAACATATAACCGGCCATCAACAGCGGATACTTCATCGAGTTGGTTTCGCGGCGCACCACGGACAGCGTGGACAGGCACTGCGGCGCGAACACGTACCAGGCCAGCAGCGCCAGCGCGGTCGGCATGCCCCAGCTGGCCTGGATCACCGGGAGCAGCGTATTGGCCAGCTCGTCGCCGGTCTGCGACAGCGCATACACGGTGCCCAGCGCCCCCACCGCCACTTCACGCGCCGCCATGCCCGGCACCAGGGCGATACAGATCTGCCAGTTGAAGCCGATCGGCGCGAAGACGAATTCCAGCGCGCGGCCCAGCATACCGGCCACGCTGTAGTAAATCGGCGGGTAGCTGGCGCCTTCCGGTGCGCCGGGGAAGCTGGACAGGGCCCACAGCAGCACCATCAGGGTCAGGATGGTGGTCCCCACGCGGGTCAGGAAGATCTTGGCGCGCTCATACAAGCCGATCGCCAGGTTGCGCATATGCGGCCAGTGGTAGGCCGGCAGTTCCAGCATCAGCGGCTGGTTGCGCTTGGCGCGCATGGAACGCTTCATGAACCAAGCCACCGCCATGGCAGAGATGATGCCGGCGAAGTAAAGGCAGAACAGCACCAGCCCTTGCAGGTTGAAGGCGCCCCACACTTCACGGTCGGGGATGAAGGCGGCAATCACCAGCGCGTACACCGGCAGGCGCGCCGAACACGTCATCAGCGGTGCGATCATGATGGTGACGATGCGGTCGCGCGGGTTCTGGATGGTGCGTGCGGCCATGATGCCGGGAATGGCGCAGGCGAACGACGACAGCAGCGGGATGAAGGCGCGGCCCGACAGGCCGACACCGCCCATCAGGCGGTCGAGCAGGAAGGCTGCGCGCGGCAGGTAGCCGCAATCCTCCAGCACCAGGATGAAGAAGAACAGGATCAGGATCTGCGGCAGGAAGACCAGCACGGCGCCCACGCCGCCCAGCACGCCGTCCACCAGCAGGGAACGCAGCACGCCGTCCGCCATATGCTCCTTCAGCAGCGCGCCCATGCCTTCAACGCCGCCGCTGATCATGTCCATCGGCGTTTCGGCCCAGCTGAACACCGCCTGGAACACGAAGAACATCAGCACGGCCAGGATGACCGGGCCCAGTACCGGGTGCAGCACGATATGGTCGATCTTCTCGGTGCGGTTGCCGCGGTCGTCGGCATCCTTCACGCATACCGACAGGATGCGGCGCACTTCGCGCTGGGTTTCCTCCACCGATACCGCATCGATCGCCGACAGCGGGTTCGATACGCTTTCGTGGAAAGGCCACATGGCGTCGAGCGCATCGACCAGGGCTTTTTCGCCACCGCTCTTCACCGCCACGGTTTCCACCACCGGCATGCCCAGTTCCTGCGACAGGCGGGCCGCATCGATCACGATGCCGCGCTTGCCCGCCACGTCGACCATGTTCAGGCACAGCAGCATGGGCAAGCCCAGGCGCTTGATTTCCAGTACCAGGCGCAGGTTCAGGCGCAGGTTGGTGGCATCGACCACGCAGGCCACCACGTCGGGCGAACGCTCGCCGGCGCGCAGGCCGGCCACCACGTCGCGCGTGATTTCCTCATCGGGGGTGTGGGCCGACAGGCTGTAGGCGCCCGGCAGGTCGAGCAAACGGAAGCTGTGGCCGGCGCCGGACGTGAACTGGCCTTCCTTGCGCTCGATGGTCACGCCGGCATAGTTGGCGACTTTCTGGCGCGCGCCGGTCAGGTGGTTGAACAGCGCGGTCTTGCCGCAATTGGGGTTGCCCAGCAGGGCGACCATTGGCTGCTGCGCAAGCGCTTGCGCAGCCTTTTCTACTGCACCCATTATTTATTCCGGTTGGATCGAGATCAGCGCGGCTTCGAAGCGGCGCAGGGCAAAGGTGGCATTGCCGACTTTGATGGCGAGCGGCTCCCCGCCGGGCAGGCCGCGCTTGAGCATGCGGATGCGCTCGCCGGGCACGAAGCCCAGCTCCATCAGGCGGCGCGCCAGGTCGGCGCCGTCTTCGGTATCTTCGGGATTGCCTGGCGCGATATGGATCACCGTTCCGCTCTGCCCCACCGGCAGGGAATCAAGCTTGATCAGGGTAGGAGAAAGGGTCATGGCGAACTTTCCAGGGCGTAATGCATCCGCAGCATTATAAATGAGAATGGTTTTCAATTTCGCTTGCATTGTAGCCGTGTTCGGGTAGAATGGAAACCGTAATGATAATGATTCTCATTGCGAGGATCGCAATCTTAGCCAGAAGGTAATTTCCGAAATGATCGTTTGTGTCTGCAACAACATCTCTGATCGAGAAATCCGCCAAGCCATAGATATGGGTATCAGCTCCATGGACGAGTTGCGCGAAGCGCTCGGCGTGGCCACCTGCTGCGGCAATTGCCTCAGCTATGCAGTGGAAGTGCTGGATGAACATATGGGCAGCGGACTGCAGGAGACTGTGCTCAAGCGCCCATCACTGACCGTGTAAGGAGCGCTTGATGCAGACGATGACTTTCCCGGCCGGGGGCGGCTTCGCCTCCAGCCCCGCTGGCAGCGACAAGCTGACCAAGATCGCGGTAGTCGTCGCCCTGCATGCAGCCCTGGGCTATGCCTTTGTCAACGGCACCATGCACCGCCTGGTGGACCGTCTTCCTGAAGTCGTCAATGTTACCTTTGTGGCGCCACCGCCGCCCCCTCCGCCTGCCGCCCAGCCCAAGACGGTAGCAGTCGCGCCGAAAGCGCCTTCCATTTCCCCGCCGCCGTTGCCGATACTGCCCGTGGTGATCGAGAACACCATTACGCCGCCTGTGCAGGCGCGCGTGACCGAGGCTGCGCCGGCAACGCCGGTCGCTGCGGCGCCGGTGGCAGCCGCACCGGCGGCGCCTGCCGTGCCGGCAGGGCCGCGCGTGGTGTCGGCGGTCGAATATATCCGCGCACCGCAACCGGTGTACCCGTCGGTCTCGCGCCGCATGGGGGAGCAAGGCGTGGTTACGTTGCGCGTGCTGGTCAATGAAAAGGGGCATGCCGAACAGGCGTCGGTGCAGAAGTCTTCCGGCTCCTCCAACCTGGACGAAGCGGGCCGCGCGGCCGTGATGCGCGCACTGTTCAAGCCGTACGTGGAGGATGGCAAGGCGCAGCCGGTGTATGTTGTGGTGCCGATTAATTTTCAGATGTCCTGAAAACCGGTAAACCGGTGTCTGACCCGGAGGGTCAGACACCTGACCCCGGTTTTCCGGTTCTAAAGATCCGCCCACATCCGCAGCAGGTTATGGTAATGCCCGGCCAGTCCGACCGTAGCCTCATCGTCCCCATGCGCCGCACGCAGCTTCTGGATATTCTGGTCCAACTCGTACAGCATGGTGCGCTTCCAGTCATCGCGCACCATCGACTGCGTCCACAGGAACGACGCGACCCGCTCGCCTGAGGTCACCGGATTGACGCGGTGCACGCTGCTGGCCGGATAGATGATCGCGTCCCCCGCCGGCAGCTTGACCTCATGCGCCCCATAACTGTCCATCACCGTCAGCTCCCCGCCCTCATACTCCTCCGGATCGGACAGGAACACCGTGGTCGACACGTCGGAACGCATCACATCCGACGACCCGGTCATATGCCGGATCGCCCCGTCGATATGCAAGCCGTAGGTCTCGCCGCCCGCGTAGCTGTTGAAGTAAGGCGGCAAGATCTTCAAAGGCAGCGCCGCCGAATAGAACAGCGGGTTCTTCGCCAGCGCCCTGATGATGATATCCCCGAGCTCCAGCGCCAGCGGCGCCCCTTCCGCGATCTGCCGGTTGCGCTTGACTTGCGCACCCTGCGTTCCCACGCTGGCGCGGCCGTCGATCCATTCGGCGGTCGCCAGCCGTTGGCGGATGGTCTTGACTTGCTCCGGCGTCAGCACACCGGGGATATGCAGCATCATGGTCAGTAGCGGAAGTTCGCGGTCAGAATGGCGGTACGGCCCACGCCGACGCCGGCGTAATGGTTGGAACCGACCTTGTCGAAGTACATCTTGTTGGTCAGGTTCTGCACGTTCAGCTGCACGCTGATGTGCTTGTCCACATCATAGCTCGCCATCGCATCGTAGCGGGTGTAGCCCGGTACGAATTTGGTGTTGTTGATATTACCCCAAACTTTGGACACCGCATTCACACCGCCGCCGATGACCAGGCGCGGCATCAGCGTGTAGGAAGTCCACAGCGAAGCGCTGTGCTTCGGCGTTGCCGGGAAAGCGTTGCCGTTGAATGGGGAAGCCACGTACACCGGCTTGGCCGCGGTGCCGACGTTCACGAAGCCGTTGTCGTCCACTTCGGAGTCGAGCCAGGTATAGCCGCCGAACACTTGCCAGTTGGCGCTCAGCGCGCCGCTCACGCCCATTTCGAAGCCCTTGACGGACTTCTTGCCAACGTTCTGGGTCGTGCCGTCCACGTTGGTGACGCGGGCATTGTTCATCTTGCTGGAGAAGACCGCGCCGCTGATCGACAGCTTGCGCGCCAGGATCTCCCACTTGGTGCCCAGTTCGAAATTCTTGCTGTCCTGCGGTTTCAGGTTCTGCACGGCGACCGACAGGCCGTCCAGGCCGTCGCCGCCGTCGTTGCCCGGCGGGGTCGACGAGGTGCCATAAGAAACGTAGATGCTGCTGTTGGCGGCGGGTTTGTACACCAGGCCCGCCTGGTAGTTGGCGAAGCTGGATTTGTTTTCCGCGTCGATGGCAGCCACCACCGGGGTTGCCGCAGTATTGGCGTTGGTATGCAGCTTGCTGCGGAACTCGTCCCAGCGCAAGCCCACGTTGAGCAGCCACTGGGGATTGAACTCGATGGTGTCGAAGGCGTACACGGAACGGGTGTTGCTGTGCACGTTGGTATTGTTCGGCGCGACGTTGCGCACCTGGCCGGTGGTCCAGGGGTCGTAGGGATTCGGGTTGACCAGGGTGGTGCAGTTGTACAGGGTCGCCGCGCCTGCGGTCGGGCAGGTGCTGGTCTTGGTCAGCGGGTTGTTGGTACCCGGGGTGAAATTGTAGGTCGCGCGCTCGGTCAGTTCACGCGCCACTTCGACACCGGTGGTGAAGCTGTGCTTGATGCCGGCGGCAACGACGGAGCCGGTCAGGCTGGAGGCGTTGGCCAGCGATTCGGTTTCGGCGTTGCGGCTGTTATGGCGGCGCCATACGGTGCCGTACAACACCACGTTGCCCTTGGAGTCGTCCGGCAAGGTGTAGACGTAATGGTTGTTGGTCTTGCCGTAGCGGGTCACGTTGCGGAACGCCAGGCCGTTGGCGAATTCGTGTTTGAGGTCGATGGTGGCGATGTCGGACTTGTTGTCGCGGAAGTCGCGGTCGACCAGGCCGTAGAAAGTGTCGCGTGCCACGCCCACGGGCTTGCCGGCGCCGTTCCTGGCGACGTTGGCGCCGCTGGTGAACGGGTTATCGAACGGCAGGCCGGCATCGGGCAGCTCGCTCGACTTGAAATGGTAGTAGCTCAGGTTGACCCTGGTCGGGCCGGCCAGGCCGAAGGCCACGCTCGGCGCGAAGCCCCAGCGGTCGCCGTACACTTCCTTATGGTGGCCGGCGACGTGGTTTTCATGCGCCATCAGGTTGAGCCGCACGGCGGCGTTGTCGCCGATGGTGCGGTTCACGTCGGCGGTGGCGCGGCGGTATTGTGCGCTGCCCAGGCCTACGCTGGCATTGCTGAAGTTCTCGGCCTTGGCGCTCTTCGACACCATGTTCACGCCGCCACCGGCGGAAGAACGGCCGCCGTACGCCGAGTTCGGTCCCTTGACCACTTCGATCTGCTCCAACGCAAAGATTTCGCGCGACTGGGAGCCGCTGTCGCGGATGCCGTCGATATAGGTGTCGGTCTGCGCGTTGTAGCCGCGGATGAACAAGTTGTCGCCGACCGGCTGGCCGCCTTCCGCCGCGCCGACGGTAATGCCTGGCACGGTGCGCAGCGCGTCGGTCAGCGAAGTGGCGCCGGTCTGGGAAATGACGTCGGCGGGGATCACGGTGACCGATTTCGGGGTGTCCAGCAGCGGGGCGGTGAACTTGTCGGAGGCCGACTTCCTGACCTGGAAGTCATTGCCATTCTGGCCGGTGACGACCACTTCCTGCATTTTCTGCTCCGGGGCGGCGGCGTTGGGTTCGGCTTGGGCGACAGGCATCGCCAGGGTAGCGGCGAGGGCGGCAAACGTAGCCGGCGCGTGTTTGCGACTCTTGATGAACGACATGGTTAGTAATTGATAGTTAAAGATATGAAACGCAAATGATAATTGTTTTCATTTACATTAGCAATGTCGTTAGCAATCCTATGTTGCCCGGATGACTAGGTAAGTACCCACCTTCGTGGCAGAATGGCATTATTCCCAACCGATAAGAAGGAAACCCCATGAAGGGCGACAAAGATGTTATCCGTCTGCTGAATGCGCAGCTGACCAATGAATTGACGGCGATCAACCAGTACTTCCTGCATGCGCGCATGTACCGCCACTGGGGCCTGGACAAGTTGGGCAAGAAGGAATACGACGAATCGATCGGCGAAATGAAGCACGCCGACCGCCTGATCGACCGCATCCTGATGCTGGACGGCCTGCCCAACCTGCAGGCGCTGCACAAGGTGCTGGTCGGCGAAAACACGGAAGAAATGCTGGCGGCCGACCTCAAGCTGGAGAAAGGCGCCCACGTGACCGTCAAGGAAGGCATTGCGCATTCCGAGAAGGTGGGCGATTACGTCTCGCGCGACCTGCTGCTCGACATCCTGAAGGATACCGAGGAGCATATCGAGTGGCTGGAAACCCAGCTCGACCTGATCGGCAAGATCGGCATCCAGAACTACCTGCAGTCGCAGATGTCTGAAGAAGAATAAGCATGGATCCGGTCGTGCTGCGCCGGCTGCTGCGCGCAAAGGACCGGATGGATGCCGCCTCGCACGAGGAATGGCCGGTCAGCCGCCTGGCGGAAGTGAGTTGTGTTTCCGCCACCCACTTCGCGCGCGCCTTCAAGCAAGCGTTCGGCCTGCCGCCCCACCGCTACCTGCTGACCCGCCGCATCGAACGCGCCGTCACGCTGCTGCGCGAAACCGACCTGCCCATCACCGATATCGCCTTCAGCACCGGCTGGCGCAGCCTGGGCACGTTCGGCCGCACCTTCCGCGACATCACCGGCCGGAACCCGGGCGAGATCCGGGAGCAGGAGCGCGGCACGCCGGGCCAGCCCGGTGCGGTGCCCGCCTGCGTGCTGAGTGCCGCGCACCGGCCCCACCTCACAATGGCAGTTTCGGAGAAGCGGCGCCAGGAGGCCGTCCCTACAATGGGGGCTCAACTTAAGGAGACCACCCCATGACCCAAGGTATTCAAACAGCCGGCCTGTATGTACGCGACCAGGATGAAGCGCTGGCTTTCTACGTCGACAAGCTCGGCTTCCGCGTCCACACCGATGTGCGCAACGGCGGCTACCGCTGGCTCACCGTGCAGCATCCGGACCAGCCGTCATTCCAGCTGGGATTGAACGTGCCCGGTCCGCCGATCCACGATGCGGCGACCGCCCAGGCATTGCGGGAACTGGTGGCCAAGGGCGCCATGCCGCCCCTGGTGCTCGAAGTGGACGATTGTTTCGCCGCTTACGACAAGCTGCACCAGCGCGGCGTGGAGTTCACGCAGGAGCCGGTGGAACGCTACGGCACGGTCGATGCCGGCTTCCGCGATCCTTCCGGCAACGGCTGGAAAATGATCCAGACGCGCCGCAAGGTGGCGGCAGCCTAGGCGCCCTGCCCTGGGGCCTCATTCCAGGCCCCATGCCTTGCGCCAGGGCTGGTAGAACGCCAGGTCTGGCGGCACCGCGCCGGCGATGCCGCAGATCGCGCCAGCGAAGGCATTGGCACGCTGCAGGATGAGCGGCAGGTCCCAGCCGCGTGCGCGGCCTGCCAGGAACACGGCGGCAAAGGCATCCCCTGCCCCCACCGAATCGGCGAATTGCGCCGGCGCCTGCACCTGGTGGTCGGCCACGCGCGAGCCGTCGGCGCCAAAGTACATGGCGCCGCGCGCGCCCAATGTGACCAGCAGGCCCTGGATGGAAAAATTGTGCATCATGGCGCGCGCTTCCGCCTCCACGGCGGCGCAATCCATGTCGACCGTGTCGGGGCAGGTATGGCAGTACCAGGAAAACAGGGCCTGCAATTCCTGCTCGTTGACCTTGACGATGTCGGCCTGCTGCAGCGACGCGAACACGACGGCTTCGTCGGCACCGTCGCGCAAGTTCAAGTCGAGGAAACGTTCGGCTTCGCCGGCACCGTCGAGCAAGCCCTTGAGCGCGGCGCGCGAGCCGGGCGCGCGCTGGGCCAGGGTGCCGAAGTACAGGGTGCCGGGGGAAAAGGCGCGCATCACGTCGAATGCCGCGGCCGCCTCGATATGGTCGTAAGCCTGGCCGGCCAGGATGTGGAAGCGGTGGCCGCCCTCGCCGTCGCGCTCGACCGTCACCCGGCCGGTGGGTTCCGGGCCATGCTGCACCCCCTCGGTGCTCATGGCGAAACGTTCGAATTCGCCGCGCAGGAGCTGCGCTGCACTGTCGTTGCCGACGCGGGTCACCATCAGGGTGGGCAAGCCCAGTGCCGCCAGGTTGCGCGCCACGTTGAAGGGCGCGCCGCCGGCAACCAGCCTGTCGCCAAAGTCGTCCAGCAAAGCTTCGCCGAATACCAGTACTCTCGCCGACATCGCTGCCCTCCCCAGGTTGAATGGCCCAGGCTATTTTAGCAAAACAGCCTCCTGGTGCGGCGCGGCGCCGGCCAGCGGGCGGGCCGCGCGCAGCTTGACGAACAGTACCGCGACGGCGGCGCACAGCAGCAGCCCGCCAGCCAGGCGCACCACATTGGCCGGGTCGCCATGCAGCAGGCTGCGGTAGAACAGCGGCAAGGTGAAGATCTGGATGATCATCGGGATCACGATGAACATATTGAAAATGCCCATGTACACCCCGGTGCGCTCGGGCGGGATGCTGCCGGCCAGCATCACGTACGGGTTGCCCATGATGCTGGCCCAGGCCAGGCCCACGCCCAGCATGGGCCACAGCAATTGCAGCGGTTCGCGGATCAGCGGGATGCACAGCATGCCCACGCCGGCCGCAGCCAGGCAGATGCTGTGCGTGACCTTGGGACCGAAGCGCCGCGTGAACGGCACCAGCGCGAACGCGGCGAGGAAGGCCACGAAATTGTAGAAGGCGCCCACCTGGCCATTCAGCAAGCCCGCTTCGCGGAAGCCGGCCGAGGCGGGGTCGGAGGTCTGGTAGATCGAGGAGGCCAGCGCCAGCATGATGTATTGCCAGTAGCAGAACATGGCGTACCACTGGAACAGCTTGACCACCGCCAGCTGCTTCATGGTGGGCGGCATGTCGCGCAGGGCGTCGCCGATCTCGCGCAAGGTGTGGCGCCAGCCGGCGGGCTTGGCGCGCAGCTCGGCTTCCTCCTGCGGCGACAGCGGCAGCTCGGGCGTGGTCCAGCAGCTCCACAGCACGGACGCGAGCGAGAACACGGAGCCCAGGATGAAGGCGCCGATCACGGTATAGGGGATGTGGTGGCTATTGACGGCGTCGCGGCTGATGCCGAGGTAGACCAGGACCGAGGGCGTGAGGTAGGCCAGCGTCTGCCCCAGGCCGGTAAACGCGCTCTGGGTCAGGAAACCGAGCGAGTGCTGGCGCGCGGCCAGGCGGTCGCTGACGAAGGCGCGGTAAGGCTCCATGGTCACGTTGTTGGCGGCATCGAGGATCCACAACAAGCCGGCGGCCATCCACAGCACCGGGCTGAACGGCATGGCCAGCAGGCCCAGGCTGCAGATCAGGGCGCCGATCAGGAAGTACGGGGTGCGGCGCCCCCAGCGCGACACGGTGCGGTCGCTCATGGCGCCGATGATCGGTTGCACCAGCAGGCCGGTGACGGGGCCGGCCAGCCACAGGTAAGGCAGGCTGGCTTCGTCGGCGCCCAGGTACTTGTAGATCGGGCTCATGCTGCTTTGCTGCAGGCCGAAGCTGAACTGGATACCGAAGAAGCCGATGTTCATGTTCACGATCTGCCGGAACGACAGATGCGGTTTGGTCGGCATCATGTCATCGCTCCTTCGGTCCCTGCCAGCGCTGGGTCCACGGTTCGTAAAACGCCATGTCCTGCGGCACGGCGCCGGACAGGCTGCACACGGCACCGGCAAAGGCGTTGGCGCGCGCCATGGTCAGCGCCAGGTCCCAGCCTTGCACGTGGCCGTGCAGGAAGACGGCCGAGAAGGCATCGCCCGCGCCCACTGTATCGACCAGCTTGTACGGTTCCTCGTTGCCGTGTTCGCGGATCACGGTGCCGTCGGCGCCAATGTACATCGCGCCGCGCGGGCCCAGCGTGACGACCATCGCCTGCAGCTTGAATTTGTCGATCAGCAGCGCGCAGGCCGGCGGCAGTTCTGGATCGTGCGCACGCACCAGTTGCGGGCCGTCTGGCGCGTACCAGGCCAGCAGGGCGGCCAGCTCGTCCTCGTTGACCTTCACGATGTCGGCGTGGCGCAGGGATTCGAACACGCTGCGCTCGGTGTACTGGCCTTCGCGCAGGTTCAGGTCGAGGTAGCGGGTGGCCGCGCTGGCTTCGAGCAGGGCGATCAGGGCCCCACGGGAGGTCAGGTGGCGCTGGGCCAGGGTGCCGAAGTACAGCACGCGCGGCGCCGTTGCCGCCAGCGCGGTGCGCGCCGCTGCGGCCTCGATATGGTCGTAAGCCTGGCCGGGCAGGATATGGAAGGCGTGGCCGTGCTGGCCGCGTTCCACCACCACGCGGCCGGTGGGCCAGGTGGCGTCCGTCTGCAGGCCGGCCTGCGGCATGCGGTAGCGTTCGAACTCGGCGCGCACGGCGGCGCCGTTGGCATCGTCGCCGATGCGCGTGATCATCAGCGCCGGCGTGCCGAGGGCGGTCAGGTTGCGCGCCGCGTTGAACGGCGCACCGCCGACTACCTGTTCGCTGCCAAAATCGTCGACGAGGGCTTCGCCGAAAAATGCCACACCCATGGCTGTCTCCATCATTGTTGTTGCCCGCTGCGCTCGAGCCAGTGCATGGCCCATGGTGCAAGCGTAATCTGTCCTTCGAGCGCACGGCGCCCGAAGATGTCGCCCCAGGCGCCGTCCAGCGTGAAACGCTGGGCCTCGCCCGAGAAATTGTATAGCGCCAGGAAGTCCGGCCCGCGCTGCAGCGCCAGCACCGCGGGCGGCGCAGGCAACAGCGCGCGTGGCGCACTGGCTGCCAGGGCCGGCAGACGGCTGCGGGCGCCCACCAGGGCGCGCAGGGCGGCATACACGCGGCCGGCCTGGGTGGCGCTGTCGTGGCGGTCGGCGAAACGTTGCTCGTCCAGCAGGGGGCGCTGCAGCCAGCGGCTGTCCATGGCGCGGTCCGGCCGCTGGCGGAAACTGTAATCGTTGGTCTGTCCCAGCTCGTCGCCCATGTACAGCACGGGCAGCGCGCCAAAGCTCAGCGCCAGGCCGTGCAGCAGCAACAGGCGGCGCAGCGCCAGCACTTCGGCCAGGGAACCGTCGGCCGCGCTGGCCGTGCCGTCCGTGCTCTCTGTGCCTTCGAGCCCGACCAGGCTGGCGGCCATGCCATTGCTGCCATGCGCGGCGTGCGGATCGCTGCTCTGGAAAGCTTCGCCCCGCGCATAGCTGCCGGCATCGCCCGCGTAGAAGCGCGAGATCGCGGCCAGGCGTGCTTGCGCGCCGCGCGCCGCCGGGCCGGGCGGATTGCCTTCGGCCGCCTCGGCGCGCAGCACGTTCCAGCCGATGTCGTCATGGCAGCGCACATAACTGAGCCAGCTGGCATGCGGCGGCAGCGGCGGCGTGCCGGCGACCACGCTGCGCAGCAGGCCGCTGTCCTGCTCCGCCAGCGCGCCCCAGGCTGCGGCCATCAGGCTGCTGTGGTAAGCGATATGGCATTCCGGCTGCGCCGGCTGGCCGAAATAGGCCGGCAGTTCGCGCATCGGTACGATGGCTTCCGCCTTCAGCAGCACGCCCGGGGCGGCAATGGCCACCAGCGCGCGCAGCGCTTGCAGGATCACGTGCGCCTCCGGCTGGTTCATGCAATTGGTGCCTTCCCGCTTCCACAGGTATGCCGTGGAATCGAGGCGGAATACTTCGATGCCGCGGTTGGCCAGGCGCAGCAGGGTGCCGGCCATCTCCGAAAACACCTCGGGGTTGGACCAGTTCAGATCCCACTGGTAGGGATAGAAGGTGGTCCACGCCCAGCCTTGCAGCGCCGGCACGAACGTGAAATTGCCGGGCGCCGCTTGCGGGAACACCTGGCCCAGCGTGCCCTCGTAAAGGTCCGGCAGGGTGCGGTCCGGGAACACATGGAAGAAGCCGCGCAGCCGCGCATCGCCGCCGCGTGCCCCCTGCGCCCACGGGTGGTCGTCCGCCACATGGTTCAGGATGAAATCCGAGCACAGGCTGATGCCCGCGCCGCGCAGGCTGGCGGTCAATTCCTCCAGGTCGGCATTGCTGCCCAGGCGCGGTTCGACCTGCTCGAAGTCGGCGACCGCGAAGCCGCCATCGTTCTCGCCTTCACGCATTTTCAGGAACGGCAGCAGGTGCAGGTAGCGCACGCCCAGCTCCTGCAGATGGGGGATGCGGCGCGCCACGCCGCGCAAGTCGCCGCCCAGCCGGTCCACGTAACTGCAGTAGCCCAGCATCTGCTGGCCCAGGAACCAGTCCGGCTGGGCGGCGCGCGCCGTATCCAGCGCGGTCAGCGCAGGACTGCGCGCACCATGCAGCTCGCCCATGGCGGACAGCAGGCGGCCGTACCACTGCTCGAAGTCCGGCGCGCCGCCGTACAAGCTTTGCAGGCAGGTGCGCAGCGCCGTGCCGTGCGTTTCGTAACGGCGCGCGGCTTCGGCGCGCCGGCTCTCGGGCACGGCGTCGAGCAAGTGGTGGATGGACGAAGACATCGGCATTGCAGGTCCCGGATCAGAAGGAGTAGTTCAAGCCCATTTTCACGGCGCGGCCGCCGATCGAACGCGCGGCATGGCCGTCGCCTTCAACCTCGGTGTAACCGATCTTGTTGAGCAGGTTGTTGACGCTCAGCGACAGGCTCAATTGCGAAGTGAACTGGTAGCGTGCGAACAGGTTCACGACACGGAAGGCCGGCATGTCGATGGTGTTGGCATCGTCCGCCCACGAGCGGCCGGTGCCCACCAGGCTGCCGCCCACGGTCAGCGGGCCGGCGTTGTAGCTTGGCGCAATCTGGTAGGTGACGCGGGCCTGGCGGCGCGGCGTGTGGCCGATGGTGGCTTCCTGGCCCGGCGCGGCGCCGACGATTTCGGCATCGGTCCAGGTCAGGCCGCCGTTGATGCGGAAGTCGCCCAGGCTCCATGCCGCTTCCAGCTCGGCGCCCTTGGCGTCGTAGCGGTTGGCGGTGCTGATCTGCGTGGTGGCCTCGAAGTTCGATTCGTCGGTCTTGGCGCGGAACAGGGTCAGGAAGGCGCTGGTGCTGCCGGAGCGCCATTTCACGCCGCCTTCCACCTGGCGCACCGTATTGATGTTGACCGGCGCGCTGCCGTCCAGCGGGGTGCCGAACAGGATGCGGTCCGCATTGAAGGCCACGCCGTCGCTGACGCGGGCGAAGAAGGCCAGGTCGCGGTTGAACTGGTAATTGCCGCCCACCGAATACGACGTGTGGTGCAGCTTGTAGTCGACCAGCTGCTCGGTGGCCGGCTCGTAGCGCGCGCCATTGGTGGCGATGTTGGCCGTGCCGTTGGCGCGCTGGCGGTCCTGGCGCAGGCTGGCGTCGACGTTCAGCGGGCCCTTCTCCCAGCCCAGGTTCACGTAGGGCGAGAGCAGCTTGTATTCCATGTCGACCGCGCGCATGCAGCAGCCGCCCCAGGCCGGGCCGACATAGCCGGGCGTGGCCGATGCGGTCTGCAGCAAGGCAGGCTTGTCGCCGCTCAGCTGCATCAGGTACTCGTTGAAGTTCCAGGTCAGGCCCAGCTTCTGCAGCGAGGTATACAGGCCGCCGGTGGCGGTCAGCTTGCCGCCGTCGATGGCAAAGGTCTTGGCGAGCTTCAGGTCGTTCAGCGTATTGTCGGCATTGTCGATCGAGGTGTTGAACACCACGGCGGAGAACGCCATGCCGTTGTAAGCCTTGCCCTTGTCCGGGCCGGTGGCGATCACGTAGCTGCCGGATACGCCGTTATTGGCCGGGAACACGCCGAGGAAGCGGCCGCTGTTCTGCGCCTTGCGGAAGTTGTCGCTCAGCGTGATGCCGTTGCCCAGGTCGAAGGACGCGGCGATGCCGAAGCTGTCGCTCTTCACGCGCAGGCCATCGTTGACGTTGCTGGATGCCTTGCCGTTTTCCTTGGTGAGCGAAATGTCGCGCGTCCAGTACGGCGAGTAGAAGGTGGTGTCGCGCGGGTCGATGCCGGGGATTTCGCTGATGCGGCCGTTGGTGACGCGCACCGGCACCGGCAGCGCGGTGGGCGCCTTGTCGTCCAGGTGCTTGAAGGACAGCCTGATCCAGCCGTTCGACAATTCCTGCGTGATGTTGCCGCGGATCTGGCCGCCTTCCTGCGTGTTCATGCCGGTATTGCGCTGGCCCTCGCCGGTGCGGTAATGGCCGCCGATGAAGAAGCGCGTCTTGTCGGTGAGGCGGCCGCCGTAGTCGAAGTCGTAGCGGGTTTCGTCGTAGCCCAGGCCGCGCTGGATGCCGAGATTGCCGCCCTGCTGCTCGCCGGTCTTGCTGATGAAGTTGATGATGCCGCCCGGCGAATTGGTGGCCAGGGTGGAGGCGGAACCGCCGCGCACCACTTCCAGGTGGTCCAGGCTGCCGTCGATCTTCACATAGCTGTCCGGCGTGATGAAATTGAAGTCGCCCGATTGCAGGACCGGCAAACCGTCTTCCTGCATTTGCACGTAGCGCGCGCCGCCGGCCGAAATCGGCACGCCGCGCACGGTGATGTTGGCATTGCCTTCACCGCCGGAGGATTCGGCGCGCACGCCGGGGATGGAGCGCAGCACTTCGGCCGCGCTGGTGGGCGCCGACAGGGCAATGGCGTCCGATTCCATGGTGCTGACCGAGACGCTGGAACGCATCTTGGAACTGCGGCTGGCGGTGCCGGTCACCACCACGCGCTCGAGCTTCAGGCCATCGGCCGGGGCCGCGGCAGCGATTGCGGCGGCCGGCACGGCCACGGGGCCTTCGGCCGCAGCGGCTTGCTGGGCGGTTTCCTGGGCAAAGGCGGGGTGGGCGAATGCAGCGGCGATGGCGGCAGCCATGCAGCCACGTTGGGCTGTACGTAAAACCATTGTCTCCTCCGATGATGGGGCTTATTAGTGCGGCCGGCTGGCCGGGTCTGCTTTCTGCAGATGCCTCATTATTCATCAGCTTTTGGCAAATTGCAATCGATTGCAAAGAATATTTTTAAACGGCTGTTGCGCGAGCGATTCGCCAAATGCAAACGGTTGCAATCAGCGCGAGCTGGCGCGCTGGATGAGGGTGGTGGGAAGTTCAACCGAGCGGGCCGGCCGGCCTTCGGTCTGCGCCAGCAGGGCCGCCACCATGGCGCGGCCGGCTTCCGGCACCGGCTGGCGTACCGTGGTCAGCGGCGGATGGAAATAGGACGACAGTTCGATATCGTCGTAACCGACCACGGCGACGTCGTCCGGCACGGCGCGGCCCTGCTCGCGCAAGGCATTGATGGTCATCATCCCCAGCAAGTCGGAGCAGGCGAACACCGCGTCGTACTGCACGCCGCGCCGTGCCAGCTCGGCCACCGCCTCACGCCCGCCTTCGGGCAGGAAGGAAGCCGCCACGCACAGCGCCGGGTCGGGTGCGACGCCGGCCGCCTCCAGGGCTGCGCAATAGCCGCGGTAACGCTGCTCGACTTCCGGCAGGCGCGTATCGCCGAAGAAGGCGATGCGGCGCCGGCCCGCCGCCAGCAAATGCCCGGCCGCCAGCCTGCCGCCGCTCAGGTTGTCGCCGCCGACGGTGCAATACAGCTGCTGCGGCAATTGCGCCCCCCACACCACCAGCGGCACATGGCGCGCCGCCATTTCGTTCAGCTGGTCATGGTGGCCCCATTGCCCGATCAGGATAATGCCGATCACGCGGCCGGTATCGAAGGGGGTGGCGGCAGCGTCGAGCTGCTCGGCATCGACGCGCGACAGCAGCATGTCGAAGCCCTGCTCGGTGAGTGCATCGGCCAGCGAACCGATCATCGACAGGAAGAAGGGATCGGACAGGCTCTGGTGCACCTTGGCGTCGGACGGCACCACCACCGCCACCGAGCGGTTCTGCTTCAGCCGCAGGTTTTGCGCGCCGACATTGATGGTGTACTTGAGCGAACGCGCCAGCTCCATGATGCGGGTGCGCGTTTCCTCGTTGACCAGCTTGCTGCCGGCCAGCGCGCGCGATACCGTGGAGGTGGACACGCCCGCCAGGCGGGCGATGTCCGCCATTTGCAGGCGTTCCTGGGACGGGGGCTTGGCTGCCATGCGGGGCGCTGCTTACGCCTGCGGCACGGTGTCTTTGAAGGAAGGGCGCTCGGACAGCTTGTCGAACAGGCGGCCGAGGTTGGGGTGCTTGCTGCGCCAATCGATATCCGGGAAACGGAAGCTGAGCCAACCCAGGCAGCAGCCCACGGCCACGTCAGCCAGCGAGTAATGGTTGCTTGCGCACCAGGGATCGTCACCGAGGCGCTCGGCCATCGCCGCCAGGCCCAGCTCCACCTTTTGCATCTGGCGCGCGATCCAGTCTTCGCTTTGCAACGCCGGCGGACGCAGCACGCGCTCCAGGCGCATCAATACGCCCGCATCGAGCACGCCGTCGGCCAGCGCCTCCCAGCACTTGATGTCGGCGCGCTCGCGGCCATTGGGCGGCAGCAGCTTGCACACCGGCGACACCGAATCGAGATACTCGACGATCACGCGCGAATCCTGCATCGCATAGCCGTCTTCCATGACCAGGCATGGCACCTTGCCGAGCGGGTTCAGTTTCTGGATCGTGGTTTCCGGCGCCCAGACGTTTTCCAGCTCCAGCTGGTAGTCGAGCTTTTTTTCCGCCAGGACGACACGGACCTTGCGGACATAAGGGCTGGCGAGTGAACCGATAAGTTTCATAAATGCTGGAAGTAGAGAATTAGACAACAGTATAGCATCGCGTCCCGAAGGCGGGCGCAGCGCTGGGGGGCGGGAGTGGCAAGCGCGCAAATGGTAGAATCTCGTTTTTTCCCGCCTCTGCTTCCAGCATTATCATGACAACTCCTTACTCCACCCTGTCGGCCCTGTCCCCGCTGGACGGCCGCTACGCCTCGAAAACCGACAAGCTGCGCCCGATCCTGTCCGAAGCGGGTTTCATGCACCACCGCGTGAAGGTCGAAATCGCCTGGCTGCAAGCGCTGTCCCTGGCTGGTTTTGCCGAGATCAAGCCGTTCTCGCCGACCGCCACCGCCCTGCTGGACAAACTGGCGGCCGGGTTCACCGAAGCGGATGCCGCCCGCATCAAGGAAATCGAAGCGGTCACCAACCATGACGTGAAGGCGGTGGAGTACTGGCTGAAGGAGAAAGTGAAGGATGTGCCTGAGCTGGTGGCCGCCTCCGAATTCATCCACTTCGCCTGCACCTCGGAAGACATCAACAATACCTCGCACGGCATGATGCTGAAGGCGGCGCGCGATGGCGTGATGGTGCCGGCCCTGAACGGCCTGGTCGCCAGGCTGAAGGAAATCGCCCACGCCAACGCCGAACTGCCGATGCTGAGCCGCACCCACGGCCAGACCGCCAGCCCGACCACGCTTGGCAAGGAATTCGCCAACGTCATCGCCCGCCTGCAGCGCGCCATCGAGCGTATCGCCAAGGTGGAAATCCTGGGCAAGATGAATGGCGCCGTGGGCAACTACAACGCCCACCTGTCGGCTTACCCATCGTTCGACTGGCCTGCCTTCTCGAAGAATGTGATCGAGCAGCGCCTGGGACTGGTGTTCAACCCGTACACCATCCAGATCGAGCCGCACGATTACATGGCCGAACTGTTCGACGCCTTCGCGCGCGCCAACACCATCCTGCTGGACTTGAACCGCGATATCTGGACTTACGTATCGCTGGGCTACTTCAAGCAAAAGCTGAAGGCCGGCGAAATCGGTTCCTCGACCATGCCGCACAAGGTCAACCCGATCGACTTCGAAAACTCGGAAGGCAACCTGGGCCTGGCCAATGCCGTGCTGAAGCACCTGTCCGAAAAGCTGCCGGTCTCGCGCATGCAGCGCGACCTGACCGATTCGACCGTGCTGCGCAATATCGGCGTGGGCCTGGGCTATGCGCTGCTGGCTTACGACTCCTGCCTGCGCGGCTTGAACAAGCTGGAAGTCAATCCGGCCCGCCTGGAAGCGGACCTGGATGCCTCGTGGGAAGTGCTGGCCGAGCCGGTGCAGACCGTGATGCGCCGCTATGGCATCGAAAACCCCTATGAGCAGTTGAAGGAACTGACGCGCGGCAAGGGCATCACCAAGGAAGCGCTGCGCGAGTTCATCGGCGGACTGGCGATTCCGCAAGAAGCCAAGGAGCAGTTGCTGGCGATGACGCCTTCCAACTACACCGGTATCGCCGCATCCCTGGCCAAGGCCATTTAAAACCGGTAAACCGGGGTCTGACCCGCAGGGTCAGACCCCGTCTGTGCAGCTGCCGCTGGTGTTGGGGTAAGGCTTTTGACGTTCGGCGAAAATCCAAAAAGCCTTAACCACGCTTGCCGGCATCAAGGTCATCGGGGGTCTGACCCTGCGGGTCAGACCCGGTTTACCGGTTTTAAGGAAGGTGTAAGCAAGCTCCGTTACTCTTTGGTATATTAGTCCTAACACGTACTACTTACCAAAGGTCACAATGGAGCGTTATTCCAACACCGCTATCGCCCTGCACTGGCTGATCGCCCTGCTGATCGTTGCCGCCTTCGTGCTCGGCCTGGTGATGACCGACATCCCCGGCCTGACCCCGACCAAGCTCAAATACTATTCCTGGCACAAATGGCTGGGCGTCACCGTGCTTGCGCTGGCCGCCGGCCGCCTGCTGTGGCGCCTGAAGCAGCAGCCGCCTGCCTTCCCCGCCAGCATGAGCGCCCAGCAGGTGAAGGCCGCCGAAGCCGGCCACTGGCTGCTGTACTTCCTGATGTTCGCCGTGCCGCTTTCCGGCTACCTGTACACTACCGCCGCCGGCGTGCCTGTCGTGTACCTGGGCCTGATCAAGATCCCCTCGCTGTTCGCCGCCGATCCCGCGCTCAAGGCATTCCTGAAGCCGGTACATTACTGGCTCAACATGCTGCTGGCCGCCGTCGTCGTCGGCCATATCGGCGCGGCGCTGAAGCACCAATTCATCGACAAGGACGGCCTGCTCAAGCGCATGCTGCCATAACCTGGAGCTAGACCCATGAAGAAAAGCGTATTACTGGCCGCCCTGCTGGCCGTGGCAGCCGCCGCCAGCGCCGCCGTGCTGAAAGCCGACCCGGCCAAGAGCAGCGTGTCGGCCGTGTTCAAGCAAATGAACGTGCCGATCGAATCGAAGTTCAAGAAGCACAATATTGTCATCGACTATAACGCCGCCGCCCCCGACACCTCCAAGGCCACGGTGGAAATCGAAACCGCCAGCCTGGACCTGGGCGAGGCTGAAATGAACAAGGAAGTCGCCAAGAAGGATTGGTTCAACTCGGCCCAGTTCCCGAAAGCCACCTTCGTTTCCAGCGCCATCAAGAGTGCCGGCCCCGGCAGGCTGCATGTGACGGGCAAGCTGACCATCAAGGGCAAGGCCGCCGACGTCACCTTCCCGATCACCGTCAAGGCCGAAGGCGGCAAGCAGGTGTTCGAAGGCGCGCTGCCGATCAAACGCCTGGCCTACAACATCGGCGAAGGCGAATGGAAAGACACCAGCATGGTTGCCGACGAGGTGACCATCAAATTCCACGTAGTAGCTCAATAACCCTGGAGACCCCGCAATGAAACTGAAGTTCCTGTCCGCCACCCTGCTGGCCGTCGCTGCCGTTGGGGCCAATGCCGCCACCTACAACATCGACCCGACCCACACTTACCCGAGCTTTGAAGCCGACCACAAAGGCATTTCCTTCTGGCGCGGCAAGTTCGACAAAACCAGCGGCGTGATCCAGATGGACCGCGCAGCCAAGACCGGCACCATGGACATCACCATCGACGCCGCCTCGATCAACTTTGGCCTGGACAAGATGAACAGCCACGCCAAGGGCGCCGACATGTTCAACGTCGAGAAATTCCCGACCGTCACTTACAAGGGCAAGAAGTTCAAGTTCGAAGGCGAGCAGCTGGTCGAAGTGGAAGGCGAGCTGACCATGCTGGGTGTGACCAAGCCGGTCAACCTGAAGGTCAACAAGTTCAAGTGCATCATGGACCAGCGCATGAAGCGCGAAATCTGCGGCGCCGACGCCTCGGCTGAGTTCAAGCGCACCGACTTCGGCCTGAACTACGCCACCCCCGCCTTCGCGCCCGAAGTGAAGCTGGCCATCCAGGTCGAAGCCATCAAGGCCGAGTAATGTGCGGGTTCCGTGCGGCCGTTACGGGATGTCCCTCTCGTAGGCCGCGCGGACAGCGTCCTTGGCGTGCTCCCACGCCATGCGCGATTTGCCTTTGACAGTTTCCCAATCCCTTTCCAGCTGGTCCTTCAGCTCGTCCCACGTGCCGCGGTAGCGCTGGCGCGCGGTGTACCCGAGCATGTAGGCGGGTTCATAGTCGTCATAGTCGTAGCTGGGGTTGAAGTAGGCTTCGTTGCGGTAGTGGTCCTGCCAATAGACGCGCTCTTCGCTGGGGTTGAGCAGGGTGCCGATGCCCTGGCCGGCCATGCCGCCCGCCAGCGCGCCAATGGCGCCGCCGGCTACCATGCCGACCGGGCCAGCCGGGGCGCCGGCCGCGATGCCGGCTGCCGCACCGCCACCCGCACCGATGCCTGTCGCCAGGTTGTGGTCGTCCTCATCGTCTTCCGTTTTGGGATTGACGACTTCCGCCGTGCCCTTGCCGACAAAGGCGCCTGCCACGCCGCCGATCACGGCGCCGGCCACCATGCCCGGCACCCCGGCCGGCGAACCGGCAGCCGCGCCGGCCAGGGCGCCACCGGTGGTGCCGACGCCGACGCCGACCACGTGCTCGCCTTCGCTGTCTTTCCATTCGCGCTCGATCTCTGCCGCATCGGCGGCGTTGCGCGCGTGCACGCCCATCAGGATGCCGCCACTCCGGATCCCTTCCTCATAGGGCTTGATGCGTTCCTCCGGGATGCCGGCGCCAATCAGGGCGCCCACCAGGCCGCCCGCCACGCCGCCGGCACCGGCACCGGCCAGCGCCGCCGCCAGTGGTCCGGCCACCACGATGCCGAGGCCCGGCAGCACCAGGGTCGTGCCCATGGCGGCCACGGCGGCCAGCGCCGCCCCCAGCGCCCCGCCGACACCGGCGCCAATGCCGGCCCCTTCGCCAGCCTTGGAACCGAGTTCCGTTTCCGCAGAGCCATTGAAATAGCGCTGTCGGGTATCGTCGCTCATGAGGACATTGATATCGTCCTTGCCATAGCCGCGTGACGTGGCGTTCTGCCAGGCACGCTCGGCGCTGCTGCGGTTGCGGAACAGGCCGGTGACCAGGCGGGTTTGCTTGTCTGCAGTGTTCATGGGAATTCCCCTTTCGTGCTTGACCCGGTCACGATAGGCCGCACCGCCTTCCATATCTGTACGTTGGCGCACCGAGCATCCGCGCGCGCGTGACCTACACTGAAACCATCAACAATAGAGGGGGGCGATATGAACTTCATCATCTGGATTGTCATTGGCGGTGTCCTGGGCTGGCTGGCCAGCCTGGTGATGAAAACGGATGCCCAGCAGGGCATGTTCCTGAACGTGGTGGTTGGCATTGTCGGCGCCCTGCTGGGCGGCTGGCTGCTGTCGCCGCTCTTTGGTGCAGGTACCATCAATACGGACGATTTCAGCGTACTGTCGCTGGTGGTGTCCTTCCTTGGGGCGGTGATCCTGCTGGCGATCGTCAACCTGGTGTTCCGCGGCCGCGTCAGATAGCAAACATCCCGGTTCCTCACAGGCCAACGCTGCGGCGTTGGCTTTTTTTCGTCCGGGGCGGAACTTCAGTTTGCGGCCATTGTCCAAGCCAGCACCAATAACAAAGGAGGCTGCCATGGCTCAGGGACCGATGGACCACGACCGCATCAGCAAGGTTGAAAAAGCGCTCGACGAACATAAGGAGCTTACTCGTGAGCAATTCCGCGACATCCTGCGGCGCATCGATGCCGAACAAACCAGGCGCGACGCGGACGCGAGGGAACTGCGCACGCTGATCGAGAATCGCTCGGCGGAGGGCCACCGCCGCCTCGATGACGCGATGGCGCGGATTGACCGCAAGTTCGACCGGCAGACCGTCCTGATCCTGACTTCCTGGCTGACAACGATGGGCACCCTGCTCTACCTGCACTTTCGCTAAAAGCAACAGCTACTGCAACGCTGCAAACCGCGACTCTCCCTCTGCCCGGCGAATTTTGTTCAGTTTTTGGCACTATTTTTAGTGTTGACGCCAGGCGCCGCCGTGCCGATACTCTAGGGCGCCTGCCGGCCGGCCCGGCGGGCACCACTACAACCATTTCAATACCCATGAAAAAATCTCTCCTCGCGCTCGCCGTCCTGAGCACCACCTCCGCCGCCTTCGCAGACGAAGGCATGTGGATGCCGCAACAGCTGCCACAAGTAGCCAAGCAACTGAAGGCCGCCGGCCTGAAACTGGACCCCGCCTCGCTGACCAAGCTCACCGAGTTCCCGATGAACGCCATCGTCAGCCTGGGCGGCTGCTCGGCGTCCTTCGTTTCGCCGAAAGGCCTGGTCGTGACCAACCACCACTGCGTGTACAACAGCGTGGCCGTCAACTCGACCAAGGAGCGCGACTTGCTGGCCAATGGCTTCGTGGCGCACAACTTCGGCGAAGAATTGCCGGCCTCCCCGGGCACCCGCGTATTCGTCACCAAGGAAGTGCTGAATGTCAGCGACAAGGTCATCACCGCGGACGTGGCCAAGCTGCAGGGCAAGGCGCGCGTGGATGCGATCGAGAAAAACCAGAAAGCCCTGGTGGCGGAATGCGAAAAGGATGAAGGCCACCGCTGCACCGTGTCCTCCTTCTACGGCGGCCTGGAGTTCTACCAGATCAAGCAGCTGGAAATCCGCGACGTGCGCCTGGTGCACGCGCCTGCCGAAGGCGTCGGCAAGTTCGGCGGCGACACCGACAACTGGATGTGGCCGCGCCACACCGGCGACTACGGCTTCTACCGCGCGTACGTAAGCAAGGACGGCAAGGCCGCCGACTACTCCAAGGACAACGTGCCTTACGAATCCAAGTCCTTCCTGAAGCTGGCGAAGGAAGGCGTGAAGGAAGGCGACTTCGTGATGGTGCTGGGCTACCCTGGCCGTACCAACCGCCACCGCCTGCCGTCAGAAGTCGCGAACACCTTCGGCTTCGAATACCCGGCCTTCATCCAGAACTCGAACGAGACCCTGGCCATCATCGACCGCGAAACCAAGGGTGACCGCGATGCGGCCCTGAAGGTGGCCGGCCGCGTTGCCAACATCAACAACTACTACAAGAACCGCAAGGGCATGCTGAACAGCTACGAAGGCAGCGATGTCCTCGACCGCAAGACCGCCGAGCACGCCGCCCTGAAGGCATGGGTGAACGGCGACGCCAAGCGCAAGGCAGCCTTCGGCGCCGACCTGGAAGCGGTGGAAAAGCTGATCGCCCAGCGCGACGCCGAGAACAAGCGCGATTTCTTCTACGACCGCTCTTCCCCGGCCATGCTGACCATCGCCCGCGCGATGTACCGCCTGGCCAACGAAAGCACCAAGCCCAACGCGGAGCGCAAGGCCGGCTACCAGGAGCGCGACGTCAAGCGCATCGAGCAGATGGTGAAAGGCGCCAACAAGACCTACGTGGCCAAGGTGGACAAGGCCGTCGTGCTGAACAACCTGAAACAGTACAACGCGCAGCCGGCCGCCGAACACAAGGCGGTATTCGACTCCGTGCTGGGCATCAAGGCCGGGATGAGCGAAGCGGAACTGTCGGCCGCGCTGGACAAGCTGTACGCCGGCTCCAGGCTGGAAGACGGCGAATTCCGCGCTTCGTGGATCGGCAAGAAGCCGGAAGACTTCAAGGCCAGCGACGATGCCTTCATCAAGGCCGCCGTGGCGCTGTACGACGAAGGCCTGAAGCAGGAAGCCGCCAACGAAGAACTGGCCGGCAAGATCCAGCAAGCCTACGCCAGCTACATGAAGGCCAAGATCGCCTTCATGAACTCGAAGGGCCAGGCCGTGTACCCTGACGCCAACAGCACCCTGCGCGTCACCTTCGGCAAGATCGCCGGCCGCGCGGAAGGCGCCGACGGCACCACCGGCTGGTCCGCCTTCACCACCGTGGCGGGCGTGAAAGCCAAGGCCACCGGCGAAGGCGAGTTCAAGGCACCGCAGGCGCAGCTGGACGCGATCAACAAGAAGCAGTTCGGCAAATACGTCGATCCGACGCTGAAGTCCGTGCCGGTCAACTTCCTGGCCACGCTGGACATCACCGGCGGCAATTCCGGTTCCGCCGCGCTGAATTCGAAAGCCGAGCTGGTAGGCCTGGCATTCGACGGCACCCTGGACTCGATCATTTCCGACTGGGACTTCAACAAGGCCAAGACCCGTGACATCCAGGTCGACCTGCGCTACATGCTGTGGAACATGAAGTACATCGACAAGGCCGACAACCTGCTGAAGGAAATGGGCGCCGAATAAGCGCTCCAGCTCTTCTGCTTCATCAGCTGTTTCGTCAGCTGCTGGTCAGCTTCAAGCCGGCGATGCCGGCAATGATGGCCCCGATCAGCAGCAACCGCAGCGGGGAGGCGCTTTCGCCATAGGCGACGATGCCTACCGCTGCGGCACCCGCCGCCCCGATCCCCGTAAAGACCGCAAACGCAGTGCCGACCGGCAGCTGGCGCAAGGCCATTGTCAGCAGCACGATCGCGCCGTTGGCGAATGCCAGTCCGGCAAGGCTGGGCCATAGGCGCGTCCAGCCTTCGGCGTGCTTGAGGGCGACGGCCATCGCGATATCCACCAAGGCCGCTGCCAGCAGCAAACCCCACGCCGCCATCATGGCTTGGCCGCCGCCAGCCCGCGCTGCACGGCCTGACGCGCTGCAATGCGTTCCACCCACTCCGCCACCGCCGGGAAATCCGACAAGGTCACGCCCAGCTCGTGGTGGGAACGGATCCACGGGAAGCTGGCAATGTCGGCGATCGTGTATTCGTCACCCGCCAGGTAAGGCTTGTCGCGCAAGCGTTCCTCGAACACGCCCAGCAGCCGCAAGGTCTCACGGCCGTAGCGTTCCAATGCCTGCCGGTTCGGCTGGCCCGTGCCGGCGCCATGGCGAAAGAACCACAATTGCCCCAGCATCGGCCCGATGCTGCCCACCTGCAGGAACAGCCATTGCAGCACGACGCTGCGCGCTTCGCCAGCCGGCGGCAGCAGCTTGCCCGCCTTGTCGGCCAGGTGGATCAGGATGGCGCCCGACTCGAAAATCGGGGTGGCGCCATCCACCAGCAGCGGGATCTTGTGGTTCGGGCTCATTTCGCTGAACGGCGGGCGGTGCTGCTCGCCGGCCGACAGGTCCACGTGGTGCACCTGGTGCGGCAGCCCGAGTTCTTCCAGTGCGATGGTGATCTTTTGCCCGTTGGGCGTATCGGCGGTGTACAGCGTCAGCATGATCGGTTCCTTTGGGTGAGGTGATGGAGCCCAGTGTACGTTCCCCGAAAACGCATTAGAATTCCCAATATCAGCAGAACAGTTACGCAAATATGCAGAAACTAGACTGGGAAGACCTGCGCTACTTCGCCGCCGTCGCCCGCGGCGGTTCCATCTCGGCCGCGGCGCGCGAGCTGGGCGTTAACCACTCCACCGTGCTGCGCCGCCTGGACGGCCTGGAACAGTCGCTCGGTGTGCGCCTGTTCGAGCGGCTGCAGTCCGGCTATGTGATGACCGGCGCCGGCGACATCCTGCGCGGCCGCCTCGCTCCCATCGAGGAGAGCATCGGCAGCGCCCAGCGCGAAGTGGGCGGCCTGGATGAGGAGCTGCGCGGCACCATCCGCCTCACCACCACCGACACCTTGGCGCACGGCCTGCTGATGCCCTACCTGCACCGTTTCCAGGAAGCGCACCCGGCGGTGCAACTGCAGCTGGTCGTCAACAACAGCTTCCTCAACCTGACCCAGCGCGAAGCCGACATGGCGCTGCGCCCGTCCAATACGCCGCCGGCCAACCTGGTCGGCCGCAAGGTGGGCGCCGTGGCGACCGCGTTGTACGCCTCCCACGCGTACCTGCGGCGCGCCGACCGCGCAGGCATCGCGCGCGGCGACTGGGCAGCCCACCGCTGGGTGGCGCCGGACGACAGCCTGTCGCACCTGGCCGCCGCCCAATGGCTGGCCGAACGCGTGCCGCCCGCCCAGGTCGCGCTGCGCACCGACAGCCTGCTGACCATGGTCGATGCGGCGCGCAACGGCCTGGGCGTGGCGCCCCTGCTCTGCATGCTGGCGCAGCGGGAGCGCACGCTGGAACAGCTGGCGCCGCCCGACCCGCGCTTCCATACCCAGCTCTGGGTGCTGAGCCACCGCGACTTGCGCAACGTGGCACGTATCAAGGCCCTCAGCCAGTTCCTGTACGACTCGCTGCGACAGGACGAGCATGTTCTTGCCGCTTGATGTACATTGTCTTTCCGACATCCCAACCCGAAAAGGAGCACCCATGACCAAGAAAATCGCCCTCATCGTCGGCAGCCTGCGCAAGGACTCGCTGAACCGCAAATTCGCCAATGCGCTGGTCGAAGTGGCACCGCCCGGACTGCAATTCGAGTTCATCGACATCGGCGAGCTGCCGCTGTACAACCAGGACCTGGACGACGCCAATACACCGCCCGCCGCCTGGACCGCCTTCCGCGACAAGCTGCGCACTGTGGACGGGGTCGTGTTCGCCACGCCGGAATACAACCGCGCCATGCCGGGCGCGCTTAAGAACGCCATCGACGTCGGCTCGCGCCCATGGGGCAAGAGCATCTGGAACGCCAAGCCGGTCGGCGTGATCTCGGCCTCCATCGGCGCGGTCGGCGGCTTCGCCGGCAATATGAACGTGCGCCAGTGCATGGTGACGCTGAACGCGCCAGTCATGCCCGGTCCGGAAGTCTATATCGGCAACGGTTCCTCGCTGGTCGGCGAAGACGGCAAGGTCAATAACGAGAAAACCCGCGAAGTGCTGGCCGGCTGGGCGAACGCTTACGCCAAATGGGTGGAGACCAATGCGCCCAAGGCCTGAGTGATAAAATCGCTGACCTCCCCACCTGCAGAAGACTGAGATCCAGACCATGCAAGAATTGCTCACGCCTTACGAAAAAGGCAACAAGAACCAGACTACCCTCTGGACCGAGTGCATCGCCTTCTATGAAGAACTGGCACGCCGCTTCCCGAACATCCTGAAATTCGAACAGGCAGCCGTATCGGACGGCGGCATTCCCCTGCACGTGGGCGTGGTCAGCGCCGACGGCGTTTTCGACCGCGAACAGATCAAACGCGAAGGCCGTACGGTCTTCTTCAACAACAACGGCATCCACCCTGGCGAGCCGGAAGGCATCGACGCCTGCATGGCCATGGTGCGCGACTTCTGCTTCAAGCCGGAATTGCTGGCAAGCCTGGGCAAGACCGTGCTGCTGTTCGTCCCCGTGTATAACGTGGACGGCTGCCTGAACCGCAACAACACGTCGCGCGCCAACCAGGATGGCCCGGAAATGTTCGGCTTCCGCGGCAACAGCCGCCACCTGGACCTGAACCGCGATTTCGTCAAATGCGACACGCTGAACGCGAAGTTCTTCAACCAGCTGGTCACCGCCTGGGATCCGGACGTGATGGTCGACACCCACACTTCCAACGGTGCCGACTACAGCTACACCATGACCCTGATCCATACCCAATGCGACAAGCTGGGTGGCGAACTGGGGGCCTTCCTGCGCGACACCATGCTGCCGCAGATCTACGAGGACATGGCAGCCGCCGGCTGGCCCACCTGCCCTTACGTCAACCCAGTTGTCGAAACGCCGGACGACGGCATTGCCGACTTCCTGGAAACCGCACGCTTCTCGACCGGCTTCACCGCCCTGCACAACATCATCGGCTTCATGCCGGAGACGCATATGCTGAAGCCGTATGCCGACCGCTACGAATCGATGCGCGCGCTGGTGGACACGGTGCGCAACTTCACCGTGAAGCACGGGGAACAGATCAAGGCCATGCGCGCCGCCACCAAGGCCGCGCAGCGCAAGCAGAAGGAATGGGCCGTCACCTGGCGCATGGACGAAGGGAATCCGGGCACCTTCCACTTCAAGGGCTACGAAGCGCAGCGCAGCCCGTCGAAACTGGGTGACTACGTCCGCCTGTCCTACGACCGCAGCAAGCCGTGGGCGCGCGACATCAAGTGGTTCAACCGCTTCCCTGCCGACACCGTAGTCAAGACGCCGAAAGCCTACGTAATCCCTCAAGCCTGGCGCGAAGTGGTCGAACGCCTGCAATGGAACGGCGTGGAGATGACCCGCATCGAAGCCCCGGCCACGGTGCAGGCCCAGTACTACCACATCGCCAACGTGGTCTCGCGTCCGACCGCTTATGAAGGCCATATGTTCCACGACGAGGTGGAAGTCGAGAAGCGCGACGGCTCGTTCGAACTGAGCGCCGGCGACTGGTACGTTTCGCTGGACCAGGACAACGCCCGCTACGCCGTCGAAACCCTGGAACCGCAAGGCCACGACAGCTTCTTCCGCTGGGGCTTCTTCAACTCCGTATTGGAGCGCAAGGAAAACATTTCGGACTATGTGTTCGAAGACCTGGCCGCCGACATCCTGGCGACCGAGCCTGAAACCAAGGCAAAGTTCGACAACTGGAAGTCCGCCAACCCGGCCCTGGTGAAGGACAAGGACGCGGTGCTGCACTTCATCTTCC
>CAMLRG010000018.1 GCA_946482335.1 uncultured Duganella sp.
TCTTCGGCGATCTCCAGTGCGCGCTCGACGTTCCGCACGCCGCTGAAGTCGTACACTCCCGGCGCGGGCGAATGGTAGCCCCAATCGAAATAGAAGGCGACGCCATTGAAACCGATAGCCCTCATCTTTTGCAGCACGTCGCGCCACAGGGATGGATTGGGCAGCCGGAAAGGATGGATTTCACCGGACCATACGACGATGCGCTTGCCGTCAACCATCAGCGAATGCTGGTCCCAGCTGATCTTCTTCGGCTGACCTTTGGGTTTGGTCGCTTCGGCGTAAGCTTGCGGCTCGTCGGCCAGCACGGCGAAATGCTGCGCCACGCCGGAGACGCCGCCCAGCTCCTTCTTTGGCGCCCACGTGTTGAAGCTGTCCTGCGAATCGGCGAACCAGGCATGCTTGCCATCCTGGTCTTCAAGATAGATGCGCCAGCCGCCGCCCGGCAATTGCAGCACCGAACGCGCCGCCCGCCCCGGCCCCCAGCCCGCCCAGTCACCCTTCTTATCGACCGTCCACGGCCCAGCGGGCACACTGGCGCTGGCCGACTCGATGTAGCCGCTCTTCGGGTTTGTCATGAATGCCCTGTAGCCGTCGGCGGTGGAGACGATCACGGTATCCGCGTAGCCATCGAGCCCTGCCAGCGGCTGCGGCGCCGGCCACTGGCTGAAGTCTGCATTCGGTAGTGTGATGAAGGAAGCGGCCGCACCTTTGCCGTCACCGTTTCTGGAGGAAAGCAGCAAACTGAGCTTGCCATCCTTGGCGCGCAACCAGTTTGCCGCACGGACGGCGGCGCCCTGCGGCATGGCCAACCTGGCTTCCCCGACGGAATGCCAGGTTTTCAGATCGCGCGACCGCGCAATGGTCAACGAGGAACCGTCCGCGCTGCCGGCGTACACGACATGGTAATAGCCGCCGTGGCGGACGATCGGGGCGCCCTGCAGCGCCCGCCCCGGCACCGCGTACGCCTCCGACGCGAGCGAAGTGAAGCTGACCCCATCCGCCGAGGAGAAGAGGCTCAGCTTGTTCGGCGCGGCGGCTGTGAAGCCCGCCATCACGTAGACTGGGCGATCCTTGGCGATGCTCGGGGCGCCTTTCAACGCCTGGGCAGTGTCCGACGCTTGCGGGATTCCAAGCTCCTGCGCTGCAACCGGTTCGGCCGCCAGCCCTGCCAGCAGCGTGGCACATGCAAAAAGGCAGGCGTGGTGGCGGACTTTGCTGATCTGGGCCAAATTCTTCCCCTATTGTCTGAATCGTCGATGCGGAAGCTGTAACTCTGCCATTGAATCGACGATCGGGCGACCGCGCCAACCGAAAAAATCATTGAACTGATTGCTCCAGCAGTTCAATCATCGATTTGGCGACGCCTGCGGATGATTCCCAGTTCATCCCTGTCACGAGCCGGCCATCGACCTGCACGTGGCCCTGCCCGTTCGGGCCATGGCTGAAGTTCCCGCCACGGCGTTTAAGGCTGCCTTCCACGGAAAACGGATAGGCTTTGAACCAGGGCGATTCTTTGTTGAGGAAGGCATCCGGGAACGAGGTGACCCGTTTGCCCTGGACAAGGAACCGGCCATCCTTCAGCTTCAGGTTCGTGATCCCTTCCGTGCCTTGGCAAATCGCGGCCAGCACTCCGCCCTGCTGCTCATAGATGCGCAGCACGATTTCCTGCAGCAGCCGATGTTCCGGCACGCCAACGATCGCCGCGCCACCGCCGGTGAAGATAACAGCCGCGTACTCTTCCGGCTTGACCTCCGCTGCCGGCACGGTATGCGCGAGCGCCCACATGAAATCGCCATCGTACAAATACCGCTTTTGCAAGGTGTCCGAAGTGCTGATCATTTCCAGCGGAGCCGCCCCGCCCTCCGGGCTGACGAAGTCGACCGCATAGCCGGCTTTGCGGAAGGCATCATAGGTATAGGCCAGCTCGGGGAAATTGTTACCAGTATTGATCGAGGTGCCGGGATACCGATCCGCGTTCGACAAGATCACCATCACCTTGCGCGCCTGGCGCGGACCATCTTCACGGGAAGCGGATTTGCTGACGATCTTCCAGCTGCCTTCCACTTTCCGCAGAAGAAATACGTCGACGAAGCGGGCGCCCTGCTTCGGCATCAGAATCTCGGCCTTCGCGGTGGCAACGGAACCGCTGACATCCACGCTGATGAGACGCCCAACCCGGCCATTGAATTGCGCCCGCTTCCCGGCCGGGAAAAGTCGTGCATACTCGGTGCCGCTCATCTCCCGCACAGTGCTGCCCTGGCCATCCAGGTACAGACGGGCATTCGCATGGAACGCACGGGTGATATCTTCCTGCTCGTTGAAACTGGTGCCGTGCAGGTAAAGCTTGACGACTTCGCTGACCGCCTGTTGCTCCTCAGCCGGCGGGGAGGCTTCCGTGCCGGCGAATGCGGCAAGCAGGAAAATGAGCGATAGCGCTCGGATGATGGGCAGGTTCATGACTGCATCCTCGGTTATTGGGCCAGGCAATAATCTATCGGCGAGGAGGCGGATTGCGGGCGATTCCGGTCTCCGAAATCGCGATTCCGGAGTGAATTCAAGCGCCGGATGCACGGAAACTGGCTGGTGTGCGCTGGGTGACCTTCTTGAAGGCCGCAAAGAATGTCGAGTTCGAATTGAAGCCGCTGCGTTCAGCCACCGCTTCGAGGTTCAAGCCCGGCTCGCTGGTGAGCAGCTTCTTCGCCTCAGCGATACGGTATTCGTTGACATAGGCGTTGAAGCTCTTTTCAAGCTTGTCGTTCAATACTTGCGAGACAGCCGCTGTCGCGTGACCAACACGTTTCGCAAGCTGGGCCAGGGTCAGGTTGGGATTCAAGTAGAGCTTCTGGTCGCACATCAATTGCTCAAGCGAAGCGATGATTTCCTGCGCCTCCTTATCCTCCAGTTTGCTGTTGCGATACTTCTCCGTCTTGCGGAGCAGGAAAACGAGCACCGCGATGTGGACGGTAAAAGTAAACGACAAGGCGCCGACGATATACGAGGTGAATGGTGTGGTCGCATAGGCGGCGAGGATGATGCAGCTTCCAAGGTAAACGCTAAGCAGGAGCAAAGAACTGGTCGACAAGCCGGCACGGCGCAGCAAGCTCCGCGCTTGCCACAGGACCCATCCGGCGGCCAGCAGATAGGCGCACCAGTAGGCATGGATGCCGTAGCTTGAACGGTCCCAGACATAGGGGTGTGCCGAATATGGGAAAGCCACGCCAACCGCAATCACTACAAACGACAAGCCCAGATGCCATTGCCAGCGGCTTGCCGCCGGCTGCCCGGTCATCGCTGCCACCTGGTACCGGATGTAAAGGTAAGTCAATGGCCCGATCAGCAGGCACGCTGACAAGCCGAGTTGCCGAAATCCGATAGCGATGTCGGGATTGAAGAACAGGAGAGTGGATTTGGCCGTGCGCAACCCGACCGCCAGCAGCAATATGCCAAGCAGGCAGTCGGCCGCACGGCGCGGCCGCTGCGCGAAAAAATAAACCGCGAGGAACAGGCCATTGACGGCACCAAGTGCACTAAACAGGAATAACAATTGGCGAGCAATCATGGCCGGTCCCTGGCAGGCTGTGGATGCGCACAAGTATACTCAAAAGTCCCAGAATACTGGCACCCAGCGGAAGGCATCGCCATTGACTGCGACCCGCCCGACAGAAGGGAAAGGCAAGTGGGCGGCTACCAGCAGGCCGCCATTGTCCGCGAGCTCCTGGAACAGGCGCCGACGGACGCGCGTGGATTCCTTGGGGTCATGCTCGAATCCGTTTTCCCAATCGGGATGGTCGAACGCCACCGGGAACATGGCATCGCCCCCGAACATCAGCCGCTCGCCACCAGAGTGAAGGTCGACCACGCTGTGGCCCGGCGTATGGCCACCGGTCAGGCGCACCACGACACCCGGCGCGACTTCGGACCTGTCTTCAAAGACCCTGAGCTGGTACTTGTATTCCTCGAGGAAGCGGGTCGCGGTGGCACGGAGCACATCCGGCACCGGGTTCGGCATGACCGTGTCGGTAAAGTCCGGTGCCGCCCAGAACGCGACTTCTGCCGCTGCGACATGGACACGCACGTCGGGACGCAAGCGCCGCTTGACAGCATCGACCAGCAGGCCTCCGATGTGGTCCATATGCATGTGGGTGATGATCACGTCGGTGACGGATTCAAGCTGGATGCCGGCAGCATCCAGACGCTTGGGGAACTGGCCCGCCCGAGGGAAGCCGGCGAACTGCCCGCCAAGCCCGGCGTCGACAAGAATGGTCTGCACACCGCTGCGGGCCACCATGACATTCAGCGGCCAGTCGAATGCGTCGTTCGGCAGGAAATTGAGATCCAGCCAGTTGGCCAACTCAGCCGGATCGACATTGGTGGCCATTGTTGCGGCGGGCAGCGGCAATACGCCGTCGCTTACCACCAGCACGTCAATGTCGCCAATCTGCAGTGCGTAACGGGACGGCACCAGTTCGTCGTGCGCCTGGCTTGCCGGGCGCAAGGTGTTTTCTGCTGAAATCATCTTGAGATCCTCCTGAAAGACGGCCCCACAAGCGAAGCCGTATGCCCATCGTAGTCAGGACGGAAATCTCGCGGTAGGCCCGCAAACGGGCTCACGGTGGTGCCTTTAACGCACCAAAGCACATCGGGAAACGGGGCGTAGCAGCCCCCGCTCTGGCCGGGGCGGCCACAGCAGGGGAATAGCGCAGGGATTTGCTGGGGGATGCGGCGGCTTGGTACCTCAAAAGTCCCAGAACACAGGGACCCAGCGGAAAGCGTCGCCATTGACCGCGACCCGTCCCATGGACGGGAAAGCCAGATGGGCCGCCACCAGCAGGCCGCCGTTGTCCGCGAGCTCCTGGAACAGGCGGCGAACGGGCGCGGGCTCCTTTTGCCAATCGGGATTGCCAAACGCCACCGGGAACATGGCGTCGCCCGCGAACATCAGCCGCATTCCTCCCGAATGAAGGTCGACCACGCTGTAGCCCGGTGAATAGCCACCGGCCAGACGCACCTCAACTCCTGGCGCAACTTCGAACCTGTCTTCAAAGCTCCTAAGCTGCTTCCTGTACATATCCAGAAAGCGGGCGGCGGTGGTCGGCCGCGTGACGGGCACCGGTTCCGGCATGGCCCAGGACGCGACTTCGGCCGCGGCAACATGGACCCGCACATCGGGACTCAACCGTTGCTTCACAGCGTCGGCCAGCAAGCCGCCGACGTGGTCCATGTGCATGCGGGTGATGACTACGTCGGTGATCGACTCAAGCTGGATACCGGCAGCGTCCAGGCGCCGGGGAAATTGGCCTCCCCGCGGGAAGCCTTCGAACTGCCCGCCAAGCCCTGCATCGACCAGGATTGTCTTCTCACCGCTACGGGCCACCATCACGTTCAGCGGCCAGCCGAACGCTTCCTGCATGTCCGCATTGTTCTGCATTGCGGCGGCCGGCAAAGGCAATACACCGTCACTGACCACCAGCACGTCAATTTCGCCAACCTGCAGTGCGTAACCGGCGGGAACCCGTTCGCCGTACGCCTGGCTGACCGGGCGCAAAGTGTTTTCTACCGAGGGCATCGTGAACTCTCCCTGAAAGACGGCCCACGGCTGAAGCCGTATATGTCCATCGTAGCCAGGAAAGCGCCCTCCCGGTAGGTTTGCGCGCGGCCTCACCGTGGTGCCGTTTACGCACCAAACGACCGGGCCGGGTTCCCCACACTTAGCGTGCAAGACTGGCGACTTCCCCGTCGCTCAGTGCCGAGCCGTAGATACGCAAGTCGTCCATCGCTCCCTTATACGGTACATCCCACCAGTTCACGCCGAGCGCAAATACGCCGCTGGTGGAGGTGAACACGTTCGGGAAGTTCGCGCCGCTGAAACGCTTGGCGCCATTCACGTACACATTCACCGCGCCGTTCTTGACGGAGAACGCGACGTGCGACCATTGCCCGACGGGGATATTCATGCCCAGCCCCGCGTCATACCAGGCAGTTCCCGACCACAGCATGCTCGCGCCGCCGACAAAGTCATGGCCCTTGGGCAGGAAGCTGATCCAGGAGTCGCCGCTGCGCGCGCCAAAGAAGGCTGTAGTGAAGGCAGTCAGCTGGGCGGGCTTGAGCCACATCGCCACGGTATAGGTGTGGCCTGAGATCAGCCCATTGGGCAGGCGCACGCCGGTGGCACCGTCGAAGACAGCGGCGCTACCCTTCATTCCAGGCACGTAAGCCATGCTGCCGCCAGCGACATCGATCTTGCCGCCGATGACGGTACCGGCACCGAAAGCAGCGGTCGAATCGCCCAGGTTGCCGTCGAAGGCGTAATGCGCCACCATGCCGCCCAGCTTGCGCACGGTCACGGTGAAGGATTTCACGGCTTTGGCGTATCCCTTGGTGATGGTGGCGGTCAGCGTCAGCGTCACGTCGTTGGCCGGGCTGGTGACCTGGCCTGTATTGCTCATCACCGCCGGATTGGAGGATGTCCAGGTGATCACGGAATCGCGCGCTCCGCTGGTCGGCAAAGCAATATCGCCCGTTACCGCATTGGTGTTGCCGAGACTGAGTTCGGCATGGACCGCATTGACCACCTGCATATCGCTGCGTTGCGGCAGGCGGCTGCCCATGATGGCGATGCCATCGCGCGACGTAGCCGAGAACGTCATCACATGGCTCTTGGACGTTTCATCCCACTGGTTGAGGAAAACGCCTTTGAATGGCGGCGAGCCTGCGATGTTGATCTGCGCCTGGTTGCCGCCCGCCAGCGACCACGTACCGTTCACGGCGCCGCTGATCGTCCCATTGGCATTCAGCGTGATCAGCTTCGATTTCTTGATGGTGGCCGAAATATCCTTGCCATGGTTGACGTACATGTAGTCGCCGAACACGAATCCATACTGCACCGCGGACGCTGTTTCATTGGCATTGCGGTACGGCGCCACCACCGGCCAGCCATCGGCATTCATGAACATCTGGTGCACGCGCACTTCATGCTGCTCGCCGCGCTCCGGGAAGCGGCTGTGGAAAATCAGGAAGTGCTTGCCAGTCGCCGCGTCATAATACGCCGAGTTATGGCCGGCGGAGACGTACCCTGTGCCAATGCCCGTCCCCGCTTCGCCAATCTTGCGCTCGAACAGGAAGTTGCCCATGATCTTGACGCCATACGGGGCAATCGATGCGTCGTCGAACAGGGGCTTGGCCGGATCCGACTTGACGTTGGCCATGTTCACGCCCTGGGCGTCGAAGTAAGGGCCGTCAGGCGATGTGGCGCGCGCCACGCGCATGTTGTAGCTCCCCGACGCGTCCAGCCCACCGAAGGAAGTGAACAGGTAGTAGTACTGGGTAACGGGGCTGTACATCACGTACGCCCCTTCGATCCGGCTATGGTTGCCGCCCATCAGGCGCTTGCCATACCCCTGGCCCGGCAGCGGCATGCCGGTCGCGGGGTTCATCTGCATGATGAAAATGCCGCCGGAATACGAGCCGTACACCATCCACAAGCGGCCGCCGTTATCGAAGAACACATTGGGATCGACGGTATTCGGGTGCTTGAGCGCATCGTAAATGGTACCGTCGTAGCTGGCCTGGCCCCACATGCCGGACTTCAGGATGATGCCTTTGTTGACGTAGGGGCCTTCGATACTGTCGGCCACCGCGACGCCCAGCGCAGAGCGCGGCGAATCGCCTTTGCAGGCGTTGTAGTACATGTAGTACCTGCCGTCGGCGAGGCGAATCACGTCCGGCGCCCACAGTGTATTGGTTTGCGCCCAGCTGAAGGTTTCCGCCAATTCCGTATAAACGTTTTTGGAACCGTTGAGGAACAGCTTGTTGGTCGCGCTGACGGAGTCGGTGACCTGCGTCCACTTCATCAAATCGGTGGTCTTGGCCGATGCGAGGTGGGAGCCGAACACATAGTAGGTGTTGCCGGTCCTGATCACTGAAGGATCGTGGACCGAGGCGTTCTGGAAGGCCACCGGTAACGACGCCGGCTGCGCCGCAGCATTGAAGGTAAGCATGGACGAGGCCAATACGGCGGCGGTCCCCCACTGCGAGAAGGAATTGGTCACTTTTGTCTCCACTGGTATTGTTATGTGTCGCAAGTTAGCGCGCAGGAATACCAGTGTCCAATGACCTTTTATGGCGCCGCGATAGCCAAACAGGCATCGGCGCTGCTTACCAGCCCATTTTTGCGCGGATGAATGCTGTCAGGCGCTCGGCGTTGGCCTGGTGTTGCGCAACACGCGGATGCCCATGGAAGCCGTTGAATTCGAAGAATATGGTGTCGATGCGCCGGTCGTCCTGTTCGCGCTGGAGCTGTTCGACGGCACTCCGCACGTAGCCAGGCCATTTGGAACCGGTCCGCGTCGCATCCATGCTGCCCAGCGCGCACACGATATACGCCTCGGGGTACAAGCCCCGGATGCGCTGGATGAAGCGTTTGTACGCTTGCACGCGTTGCGCATCGTCCGGCACCGGATGGAGACGCTTTTCGCGGTCGATCAGCCAGCTGTCGTTCTGGAACAGGTTGACCACCACGACATCGGGCGTCCACTTCTTGAAGTCCCACTTGCTGTCATTGTTGCCGACCGCGTTCACCTGGTCGTAAAACTCCGGCATGGTGAACGGGAACCAGCTGATCATGATCCCGATCCCGCTTTGCGAGATCACATGCGCTTCCGCATCGAGATTGCGGGCCGTGATCGACGCATAGGACATGAAGTTATTCTTTTCGCTGGCCAGGTCATCCCGGCCATCTTCCGGCGCCTCGTTGCCCATGCCGCTGGTAATCGAATCGCCGAAGAATTCGATATGGCGCCGCTTGCGGGGCGGAGGCGCCAGCAATTCCCCGCCGTCGGCCAGCTCCAGGCCCTGGAAGGCGGTGGCGCCCTCCTCCCCTTCCGTGCGTTTGGTTAGCAGGAAGCGATGCGGGCCCGGCGGCAGGCCCGACGCAACCTCATAACGCTTGCTGCCCTGGACCGCATGGATTACCACCGGATGCGCCAGGTCGCCGTCGATGAACACGTTGAAGTAGTTCTTCCCGAGTTGGTCATCGAGCTTCAACGTCAGGCTGCTCCCCGTGAAGTTGCCCTCGACGCTGGTGCCTGGCCAGGACAGCAAAGGCCCGGCAACATTCCTGAAATCGATGCGGCCGACATACTGCAGCCTGGCGTCATCCGGTTTGACGACGTTGCCTGCCATGGCATGACAGACAAACAGCAGGGCCGCGATCCCGCTAACGAAACGTGATTTCATCGTATACAAAGTCATTGCCTCCTGCGCACTCAAATGAACGCAATCATACGCGCCTTGCGCCAACTGCAGGCAATGCCGGCGACTCATCAGGCAGGTGCTGCGCGCCTTTAAGCTCATGCGTGTGCCTTGTTGTATTTGCGTTACTGTGACTAAGAGTGAGAATTCCAAGATAAATGAAGCGCAAAATTTCCATTCCCGCACGGGCTTTGCATCGCGGGCCGCGACATTGGCATCCTTACAGCCCGGCTGAACTGGAGGCACCCGATGATGAACTTGAACGGCGCTGCACATCCCGCGGAGCATTTCATGGAAGCCCAAGCAATGAGCTCGCCCTTCGCGGCAGCCGAGCTTGGATCAGCAGCACTCTCCGCCGAAACTGAATACCCAACCGCAAACACCGGCTCCTTTGAGTCGCCATTCATGGAGGCGATGAGCGAGCAGCACGAGAGCACTCTGGAAGCGCTCGGCATGGAAGCATTGCTTGGCGAACTTGAGGACGAGGAATTTGACGAGGCGGTGCAGGGCCTCATCAATGAAGCCGCAGCGCGGCATCTCCGGTCCGCCGCGACCTGGTCCTCCGAGTCCGAGGCGCCCGCCATTGCCGCCCATGAAACGCAAGAATGGCTCAACAGCGTTGCAATGGAGACCGACCGCCTGCTTGAGCGGCTCCAGTCAAGCTATGCGGAACGCCAGCTGGATACCTTCGATTTTGCTGAATTCCAACTGGAAGGCGAGCGGCTCATGGCCGAGCTCGCGCCACAGGGACTGGTCACCGAGCAATTCTTCAAGAAGCTGATCAAGAAGGCTGGCAAGCTGGTCAAAGGCGCAGTCAATCTGGCAAAGAAGGGGGTGGCCGCGGTCGGCAAACTGCTCCCCGTCGGCAAAATCTTTGACACCCTGCGAAACCTGATCAAACCACTGCTCATGAAGGTGCTCAAAGCTGCCACGAACCGCCTTCCAGCCCCGCTCCGCCCACTCGCCCAGAAGCTGGCCGACAAGATGCTCGGCCGGGAAGCCGAGCTGCTGGCCGAAGGACCGACCCTGACCGAGGCCTTCGACGCCCAACTTGCCGAAGCCATACTCGCCCCGAACGAAGCGGCCCTGAACGAGCTTGTGACGGAAGCGGCAAATGAATCCGCGCCCATGCTGGAACACGACCCCATGGGCGAACTCGATAACGCGCGGGCGCGGCTGGCACGCCAACTCGAGGCATCGACGCCAGGTGTGAGCCCCATCGCGGAAATGGAACAGTTCATTCCCGTTGTGATGGCAGCATTACCGATCATCCGCATCGGCATGGGCGTCATTGGGCGCGACAAGATTGTGAAGTTTCTTGCCAGCCGGTTGGCGAACCTGATCAAGGGCCATATCGGCCCAGCGGCCGCGCAGGCGCTCGCCGGCCCGATTGTCGACATCGGCCTGAAGATGCTTTCGCTAGAAGCAGAGTCGCCGTCCGCTGGCGCGGCGCTGGGCATGGAAGCGATCGTTGCAACAGTGGAAGATACCGTCCGCACCGTCGGGGAACTGTCGCTGGACGCACTGTCCGATCCGTTGCGGCTCGAAGCGGAGCTGCATGAGGCATTCGTCGAAGCGGCCGAGCGCCACATCCCGCGGCGGCTGCTGTCGCCACGCTCGCGGGCCATCGAAACGGCGGAAGGGCGCGGCGTCTGGGTCTACATGCCGCGCGTCACGCGCCCCTGTTATCGCTACAAGAAATTTACCCACGTGTTCCGCGTCCCGGTTTCGCAACCGGCCGCGCGCGCCATCCGCTTTCCTGCTGGCGATACGCTCGAACAGAGGCTGCTTGACGCCGGCGCACGTGTCTGGCCGCTCGAAGCGGAAGTGCACGTGTACGAAACGCTGCCCGGCACGCAGCTGGGCCATATCGCTGCCTTCGAATCGGAAGCCGGAGTTGGCGAAGTTGGGGAAACCGCGCTCGAGTTCGAAGAGTTCACGCCGGAAATCGCCGCCATGCTGGTCCAGGAACCCGGGCTCGGCCGCCGCGCCCGAGCTGGCGGGGCCAGACGCCTGTTCCGCATCGACGCCAAAGGTTTGCGGGTGCGTCGTATCTCGCGCTTTTCACTGCGCGTGGACATGGCAGCCATGCCGCCAGCGATGCGGATTCATCTTCGGCTCGGCGAACGGGAATCTCATGCAGTCGCTGTCGCATTAGGCAAACAGTCGCAGGCGCAAGTTGTGGCGCAACTGCGCAGCGTTCTCGGCGCAGCTTTCCGCTCGGCGCTGGCGGCCCGCCTCACGCGTCATCTTGCGGAAAAGGCCGGCCAACCCATGTCCCCGGCACGACCAGCCGAGCTTGCGGACCAGTTGGCCGAATCGATGCTTACGGTGGTCAGCCAGAAATTGCCCGGTGCCGCGCCCGCGCTTGCCCAGGCAGCGCGCGACGCCGCACGCGGCGTCACCCTGACATTTGCATTCGGCTTGCCCGACCGCGCGGCGCTCATCAGCGGAGCCCCACGGCCGCCCACACTGAATATCCGTCCGGGTTGGCACCGTGATTGACGCTCAACGTGAGCAACTCGGCTCGGAAATCGCGCATTGGCGCCTTGCGATCGAAGCGCTGCGCGACCTGGATATGCTCGCCGCGCCGAGCGGCTGGACCGGGTTGGAGGAATACCTTCGCACCGGGCTGCGTGCGCGCCTGGCAGCAGTCGTGGCTGGCGTAGCGCTTGAAGCCGCCGCCCTCGACTCCGCCTTCAAGGCGGGCACCGACACCGCTACCGTGCGCGAGCGCCTGCTGCGGCTGCGCACGCGCTATCTGCAACTGGAGACCGTCACCAACTTCTTTGGCGAGGCCCTGGCCACCCGCGCCAATCCGCCCGTCGCGGCCATCCTGCGCGGACTCGACACTTTGGCAGCGGACAGCATGGACATGGTGTTGCGGCCGCTGGGTCTGGAATCGCCACCGGCCCTGGTGTATTTCGACCAGGGTCTGGGCGCCTCGATCTTGCGCGCCGGCGTGCGCTTATGGGACCAGGCCAACCCATCGCCGGTGGCAGCGATCAAGGTGACCAGGCATAACGCCAGCCATCCGACTGCGCTGCTGCATGAAACGGGGCACCAGGTGAACTATCAGACGGGATGGAACACTGAACTTGCCGGCGCCTTGCGCCAGGCGCTGATGCCTTACTCGAGTGCGCTGGCGCAGACCTGGGAAAGCTGGGCCAGCGAAGTCGGCGCCGACGTGTACGCCTTCGCCCTGGCCGGCTCGGCTCCGCTGCCCGCGCTGGCCAATGTCGTCGACGGCAGCACGGCCGCGGTGTTCCGCATGATCCCGGGCGATCCGCATCCCTTCCCGTTTGTCAGGGTAATGTTCAATGCGGCGATGTGTCGCAGCTGGTACGGCAACGGTTCGTGGGACCGCGTTGCCGCCACGTGGCTCGCCCGCCACCCGGTCACGCGCGCACCGCGCGAAGCAGCCGCGATTGCGCGCGGAAGCATGAAGGCGATGCCGGATATCGTTAGCGTGTGCACGAAGATGCCGATGAAATCTTTTGGCGGCCGCCCCCTGACCGCCATCGTCAATCCGCAGCGCGTTTCGCCCACGGCGCTGGACGAGCTGGCAACCCGGGCCGGGGCATCGCTGCTGACGTCTTCCTACCTGGCACGGCGGGAATCGATACGGATCCTGGCCTGGCTGGCAAACCGCTCGCAGGCCGACCCGGCGCATGCGTCCGAGCATCGGCTCACATTACTGAACTGGCTCGCCGCACTTGGCGGGACGGGGCTGGCGAAGAGTGCCTGAAGTACCAATCACCTATTGAGGAGCAAAGTTATGAGCGCGGAAACCAAGAGAGAGCAAGCCGCAATGGCGTCAGGTCCGGCAACGCCGCTGATCGCCTTGACGCAGGACCAAATGACACAGTTGCTCACAGCAGTGCGCGATTTCGGAGCCTCTTCTTTTGAGACCAGGCATCGGCTCAGCGATACCCAGAAGAATGCAGAGCGGCTGTTCGAGAAAGCGGCTGCGGGCATGTGCATCAGCAAATTCAAGCAATTTGCGGCCCCCTTGCAACGCAGTGATCCAGGCAAGCTCTGCGTCCCCGCGAAAACAGCCGCCCATGCCGTGATTTACGCCGAGCACGGCGTAGTCGAGACCAAGGTTCAAGACCAGGAACTCCTGCTGGACCAGCGCCTCGGTCGGATACATCGCATCGACATCTTCGACAACAAGAAGGTCCTCGTCTACGTGGCCGGTGCCGAGCAAGATGAGCATCGCGCATTGGTAACGACCAATTAAGGGAGCATACCGTGTTCAACATTTTGGCTGCGCTGTTCGAAAATTCAAAGAAACAAGCGCCGACAGACGCACTCCGTGTGCACCCGGCGCAGTTAAGCCGCTGGCTCGAGGAGGTATGGAGCGACGGACCAGACCAGATCGAGGTCGAACCGGCCGGGAACAAGACCAACTTCCTTGGCAATCCGGGCAAGATCATCAGCGCCCTGGACAGCCCGGCACCGTTCAAGTCGCCTTCGGGCATCGACTACGGGAACCACCAGATTTACACCGGCATGCGGCCGCCAACGACGACAACGGCCGGCCTGCAGCTTATCTGGCACCACCTGATTTACGCCTACCTGCTCGAAAACACCGGCATGGCCGAGATCTTCTCCGAGGTCATCCGCCGTGCGGCATATGGCGAAACACTCGAAATTGATACCAATGAAGCGATGCAATGGCTGCGCAGTACCGAAGACCTGTTCTTCCGCGACCCGCCCTTATTTTCGAGCGGGCTCATGACAAGCCAGCTGCGGCCCGATAGCCGCGTGATCCGGCGCAATGCCTACTGGCGCATGTTTGGCCTCGACCTGTCGCACCCGATGCCCGTCCAAGGCGGGACCATGGCGCGCGACTGGAAAATGCACACCGGGAATGGCGTCAACACCATGTTCCGCCAGCAATGGTCGGAACTGCTGCGCCAGGTCTGGCTCGGCATCGAAAACCGCAACAACATGGTCGGCGCCAAAGCGACTGACGATGGTTTCCTGTTGCTCCTGTGCGAAAGCCTGCGCGACATGATGAATATGCGGCGCCGGGCCGGCGCGCTGGCGCGCGAAGAGTTCGACGCCGTTGCAATGATGAGCTGGTTCGACCTCACACTCTCGGAAAATACGCCCATCGTCACGGCCCTTAACGCCGCCGCCACCACCAAATCGGATCGCTTATCCATCATCGCCCAGAAAGTGGGAATGAAGCCCGCGCCGCGTTCACAGGAAATGTTCGAGCTTGCGGAACTCATGTCGCTCGTGCTGCGCATGATCGAAGCAAACGCCTTCGGCACCCAGGCCAACGTCGAGCTGTTCTATAACCCGGGCACGCGCATCTATGCGGTCATGAACCGCATTATCGACCTGTGGCAATCCGCAACCGGCGAACGTGTCAAGGACCGTCCCGCAGGCAATATCATCGCCCCGGTCCCCGCCCAACCGATGCGCATTCCAGGAACGCAACCGCTGGCCGCTCCCAAGTTGGCGGCGGCAGCCACTACCCGCGCAGGAGGTCAGCCATGAGCCACGACACCACGCTTGAAGCCTTCAGCGAAGAAGCGGCATATGGCGAGAGCCCATTCGCCGAGTCCTACGATGCGCCAGCCCAATCGGAATGGGGATCGCCTTTCGGCGCCGCGGAAGCGGTAACAGCTCTCGAATACAGCCAGGAGTTCGGGCAGGAATACGGCCAGGAGCAAGAACAGGCGCAGGAATACGGGCAAGAGTCTTATGCGTACAACAGTGAGTGGGAATCGCCCTTCGCCGGCGAGCAATACGCAGAGGGCCAGGAATCGGAAATCATGTGGGCGCCCAACGAATTTCCGGCGAATTGTGGCGACGCCACTTACAACGACAAGAAATGGCCTTACGGAAAAGTGGACGATAAGAACGACGGAATGGCATCCGCCATCACGGTCGTCCCGCATGCGGAAGTCTACGAATTTCAATTGTCGAAATTCGACGTCGACCGCCATGAACTGAAACGCGAGCACAAAAGAGTCATCGGAGAATTCGCGAAGCTCGTACTTGCCGGCATTCGCAGCAAGCGCTTCAACGGCGAGCCTATCCGGATCTTCACTTACGGCGAGGCATCCAGCACCGCACCGGCCTCGCACAATTATCCGCTGTCCGGTAACCGTGCATTCAATACCCTGCATGCCATTCGTTGCGAATTCAAACGGGTCGGCATCACCTCCCCAGTCCAGTATGGCCTTTATGGCACCGGTGAGCAGCAAGCCCGCAAACGCGGTCCGGACCAGAAAGAGGATCCGCAGTTTCGCGGCGTGCTGGTACGCGCCTTTGTGCCGATCAGGGAATGCGAGAAATGCAAACCGGGGCCCCGGCCGCCGGCCGGCACAGCGGCAATATGCGTATCGGTGCCGAAGATCGCGCCACGCATCGCAACCAGGCGCCCAGCCGATCTGATCCCGCTTGGATCGGTCGTTCCGGGCTTGCGGCTGCCAATTGCGATCGTCACCAAGGCCCAGGCCATGGTACGGGTTGACGAACGCCGCAGCCGGCAAAGCCGGCAATACACTTTCAGCGGATGGGGCCTGGAAGTCGCCCTGCCCCAAGGCCGCAGCCAAATCGACCTGAAAGCGGAACTGCACGCCTCGCTCGAAGCGCTAGTCCAGGCATCGGCCCATCTTGGCGCACGGCTGCAGCTCGGGCCGCTGAAGCTGTCCCTGCGTGTCGACGTTTCAGTCTTCGCCCAGTTGATCGTCAAGCTGTGCGCGCAGTTGCGGCTGCGGCTGGAAGCCGATCTCGGGCGACCAAACCTGCCCGATTTGCGCGCCTGCCGCGTACTGGATGTACGCAACGCAGGCACCGGCGCTTTCCCGTTCGCAGCACTGCAAGGGCCGGCGGTCCTGGTCGTCCCGGGCGGCGGTTACGGGCCGGCGGTCTTGACGCTCACCGGCCCGTCCGTCCAGAACCTTGGTCTCGCAACCAATGTGATTCCTGTGCCGGCCGACAAGAGCACCGTCCGCACACTGCTCGCATTGGGCGGTAACTTGCAACTGGCCCAGGGGCAGGCGCGCGAAGCCGAGTTCGAAGAAGAGTGGCCTGAGGCCTTCAGCGATGTCGAGGCGGAGCTCGAGCCATTCATGTAAGGGAACGTTGCTGGCCTTCGACATCAGGGTCCGCGCCGGAATTCGCGACGCCGCGGACCGCGACCATCGTGCGCAAGGTAACGGGACGCGGCTAGTGCCGATGCGCGCCGCGTTCCTCCCGTGCAGGGCCACTGGCGCCGGTAGCGCCATGCGCGTGCCCCTCGCTTTGCGCCACCAGCTCCTTGTACCGTTGCGCTGAAAGCTTCGGCAATTCCTGAAGGAACGCAACCAGATTCCAGATGTCGTCATCAGGCATGGACGTGCCCCAGGCTGGCATACCGGACGCCTTGATTCCATGCTTGATCACCCAGAATGCCGGGCCAGGCCGAGCAGTGGCTTTGACCAGGTTCGGTGGTACGGGGTAGAGCCCCTTGCTAAGCTCTGTTGCACCTGCCGACGGGGACAGGTGGCATTGCGCGCACATCGCATCGTAATTCCCGGCACCCTTCTTGAGCCGGGCTGGGTCGCTTAAGTCCGGCACCGCGATGTCAGCGGCGTAATGTGCGATGGAGCGCTGCCGTGCGAAGTCGATCAGGCTGGCGACGGGGCGGCTATGCGGAGCATCCGCCGCGAAGTTATACAGGCCTGCATACGCAAGCATGCCGGTAACCACGACGGCCATCACCAGCACAAGCAGCGTAGCCGATGCGAGCTGCTTTACCGAAGGTCTCATATCCACTCCCAAGCTAGGATCACGGCCCTATTTCGCTGCCAGTTTGGCTCGGAAAAATACCATATAGGAGGACGGGCTGGAACCATAGAAGGGATCGAGCGCAGCCGGCGCCCAATGTTTGCTCACCAGCGCACCGATACCGAACTTCACTTTCCCTGCACTGAACAGCTCATGTACTGCCCCTATGCTCAGTTTACGGACATTGAAAGCCTGCCCATGCAGCGGCTCGCCTTCATGAAAGAGTTCGTCGTTTTCCACCTTCTCGACGCGGCCGAACGCTGTCGTCTTTTCCGTCACATGCATCGCTGATTCCAGCAAGTACCCGTCCGTCGAGCTGCCGGAACTTTTCCGGTTTCGGCCCCACGCGAATGTGGTCTGCATCGTTTTTCCGCCAAGCGCGTTCGCATATGAAACCGAGGCTGTTGTGCGTTTGAGCGAAATATCCGGCTCCAGCAGTTCGGGGCTATCCAGCCGGCCATGGCTGACTTGCATGGACCAGTCCGGCGAGGGATTCCAGGTCAAGCGCGCGGAGGCGGAATCCAGCTTTCGCGTCTCGATATTCCATCTGAACTGGTCCGGCTCCCGTCCGTTGAAGGCGGACGCTTCCAGCTTGATGTTCCGCCAGACATAGCCTGCGGTAAGCACGCCAAAAGTGATATGGGTGGAGTCCAGCCAATGATGCGTCAACGGCGCTTCCGGATTGTCCATGCCCGACGCGCGGTGCATAAACGCAGTCGGCCCGAGCGCGGGTTCGCCCGGCAATCCTCCGTAGATGAAAACTGAGCTGTCTTTGCCGAGCCGAAGGCTGTAACTCGCCGCCAACTCCATGAACAAATCATGGGGGTGCTGGCGGTCAACCAGCGGAGTCCTGCCATCCGCCGTTTCGCCCGTCTGGAACAACAGGGGGTAGCCCCGCTTGCCAAAAGCGGGATCCAGCGAAATCATCGCCCGCAGGCCCAGTGTGCCGTCCCCAAGAGGACGCTGAGCCATTCCCATCAGCATGCTTCCGGCGAAGGTCTTGCTGGCGCCGCGCGGGCCACCCTGGTGGTCATAGATGGCATTGGCATAGCCGTGCAGCATGGTCATCCAGGCGCCGCGCATGCCGTGTACGCCTTCCATCGGCGTACGGTCCGGCTGCCAGCTGGAACCTGATGCTTCCCGCGTCATCGTGTACGGCCCGTACATGCCAGCCATTTCATGCCGGCGCATTCCGCTGTGCATTCCATCCATGGCGCCCTGCTTTTCGTCGCCATGGTGCTGGTGGGCATGCTCCTTCGTCGCTGGCTCATGTTGCTTCGGCATGCCGTGCTCCTGTGCAGACGCAGTGCAGGAGAAGCCTGCAAATGCGATCAGTATCCTTCTCATGTCTTCCTCCCTCAAACGCGAACTTTGAAAGACTAGAGTTCCTCCGCGAAGGAAGCGGTGCGCCAGCGTACCCAAGGAAGAAGATGGTACCGTAGTGGCGCCCCGAACCACCCAGGCCTGTTAAGCTGAAGCCGGACATCAGCCCCAAAAGATCGCACCATGGCCGAACACAAGACTGCTGTGTTGTACCGCATGGTTATGCCTGAGCATGTCTGCCCTTATGGCTTGAAGTCGCTCGACTTACTCAAGCGGCATGGGTACGCTGTCGAAGACCATCACCTGACCAGCCATGATGAGACCGAAGCGTTCAAGAAGCAGCATAGTGTCGAGACCACCCCGCAGACATTCATCGACGGCAAACGCATCGGCGGACACGATGAGCTGGCAGCATTCTTTGGCACGCCCACCAAGGACAAGGACGCTCCGGACTATCAACCGGTCATTGCACTGTTCGGATTGGCCTTTGCGATGGCGGTCGGGGCTACATGGGCCGCGTCTGGCCAGCTGGCCATCGTTCGCAGCGTGGAATGGTTTATTGCCTTCTCGATGTGCCTGCTTGCGCTGCAAAAGCTGAGAGATGTCGAGTCATTCAGCACGATGTTCCTCAACTATGATTTGTTGGCCAGGCGCTGGGTTCGATACGCCAATATTTACCCGTTTGCCGAAGCATTGGCTGGCGTGTTGATGGTGGCCGGCACGTTGAAGTGGCTATCTATTCCGCTGGCGCTGTTCATTGGCTCAGTTGGTGCGATATCCGTATTCAAGGCCGTCTATATCGAAAAGCGCGAACTCAAATGCGCCTGCGTCGGTGGCGATAGCAACGTGCCACTCGGCTTCGTGTCGTTTACCGAGAACCTGATGATGATAGGGATGGCCATCTGGATGCTCGTACGCTCGCCCGCATGACACAAAGTGCTTGGTCCGGGTGGCCTGCCTATCGCTCCATCGCGGCCTTGCGGAAGGCGCCCGGCGCCATCTCGAACTCGCGCCGGAAAACCCGGTTGAATGCAGCCACCGATTCGTAGCCCACCTGGCCCGCCACCTCAGGCAAAGTGGCATTCCCCCGCTGCAGCAGCCGGGACGCGCAGTACATGCGCCACCGGGTCAGATATTCCAGCGGTGATTGGCCAACAACCGCTTTGAAGCGGGCCGCGAAGCCCGATCGCGACATACCTGCCGACCGCGCCAGCGATTCTACCGTCCATGCCTGCGCCGGCGCGCCATGCATGGCTTCCAGCGCCCGCGCCAGGTGACGGTCGGCAAAGGCGGCCAGCCAGCCATGCGTGGGACCGCCTGGCTGTGTCGAATAGGCGCGGATCGCATGCACGAACAGTAATTCAAATAGTCGGCTGACCACCACTTCCGCCCCCATACCGGGTGAGGCGGTTTCCAGCGCCAGCATTTCGAGCACGGACTGGAATGCCGCGGTGCGGTGCTGGTCCAGTTTCAAATGCAGCAGTGGCGGTAAGGCTCGCAGCAAGGGGCGCGCCTCTTCCCCGCCAAGTTCGAATGCACCGCTGATGAAGGTAGTCAGCGGCCCTGCGCCGCCAATGCGGATATGGTTGCCGACGCGCTCCTTTTCCACCTCGATGCAATCGATCAGGGTGGACGCTTCGTGGTCATACAGATTGTACGGCGTGTCGCTCAGCTTGATAAACACGTCGCCACTGCCGAGGGAGATTGGCGACAAGCCGGGGCTGGTCAACACTGCCGATCCACGCACCACGAGTACGAAATTGACTCCGCGGTCCCCAGGCGAGCGCACGCCCCACGGTGCGCCGGCGTCCATCCTTGTGAACTGGGCGGTGCGGATGCGCAGGCCGGCCAGGATATCGCTTAAGGGATCCATAATTTTCCAAGTTTGGACGCATGAGTACTTAATATAGACTTTTGGCGATTGTTCGTCCAGCATTTCAACCATAAGATGGACGCCGTCAACATTCTTACAGGATTTCTCAATGTATCCCACAACCCCCTTCGAACAGGTGCGCGCTGCGAAAGCCCGCTATTGCCGCTATGTCGACACCAAGCAATGGGAAGCGTTCTCCGAACTGTTGGTTGCCAATCCCAGGATCGGGATCTATGACACGGCCAACAATTTGATCGTCTCTTTCGAGACACGCGAGGCGTTCGTCGCCGCTTGCCAGGATTATCTGGCTGGGACGCAATCCATCCACCAGGTGCATAACGAAGAACTGACCCAGGTTTCCGCCACCGAGATCCATGCGATTTGGTCCATGGAAGATCAAATTCTCTTTCCGCCAGCGGACGCCAACGCCGATCCCCGCCCCGCCCGCCATCATGGATATGGCCACTATCACGAGACCTGGGTAATCGACGAGGGGGAATGGCGTATCGGCAGCATGGATCTGCACCGGACCATCCTTGAAGTCACACCAAAATGAAGAGGGCGACATGAAAGCAATCGTAATGAACCGAACCGGCGGCACCGACGTATTGGCGTTCATTGATCGGCCGGACCCCGAGCCTGCACCCGGAGAAGTCCTGGTCCAGGTGGCCGCCGCCGGCGTCAATTTCATGGACATTGGCGTGCGCCAGGGCATGGCCTGGAATGAGATCCCCGACCCCAAGATCCTGGGCGTGGAAGGCGCGGGCCGCGTGATCGCACTGGGACAGGGTGTGGAGGACTTCAGCATCGGACAACGCGTCGCCTGGGTTTATGCACCGGGTAGCTATGCCGAAAAGATCGCCATCGCGGCCAGCTCCCTGGTGGCCATCCCTGATGACATCGACGACGACACTGCCGCAGCCGTGATGATGCAAGGCTTGACAGCCAGCCATTTCGCGACCGATTTCTACCCGGCCAATCGCGGCGATATCGCCTTCGTTCATGCCGCAGCGGGCGGCCTGGGATTGCTGCTGACGCAAATGATCAAACTGCGCGGCGGCCACGTCATCGGACGCGTATCGTCGGCCGATAAAGAGGCGGTTGCCAAGGCCGCCGGCGCTGACCACGTGATAGTCGATACCGAAGGCAAGTTTGTCGAGGCCACGCTTGAACTCACCGGCGGCGACGGCGTGCATGTGGTCTTCGACGGATCGGGCCCCGGCACTTTCCAGGGTTCGCTGGACATCCTGCGCCGCTCGGGCACCTTCTGCTGGTACGGACCGGTGCTGGGTGCACCGGGGCCGATCGACATCATGAGCCTGCCAAGGAGTATCAAGTTGGGCTATGCGGTCTTTTTCGATCATATCCATACGCCTGAACGCTTGCGCTCGCGTTCACAGCAATTGTTCGACTGGATCGCGAGCGGCAAGCTCAACCTTCATATCGGCCGCCGATACCCACTGAGCGATGCCGCCAAGGCGCATGCCGACATGGCGAGCCGGGCGACGACAGGGAAACTGCTGCTGATGCCTTGATGCCTGCCGGGCTCCATGGCCGTCTGCGATACCGTTTCAGATATCAATAGTAATCAAACAGTTATTGGTTCAACACCGGCTTCCAAATTACATTGGCACAAAATGGTAACGCAACCATTGAGCGCAATCGCTAACATGGAGACCCTATGCAGAAGAAGAAATGCGGCAAGACGAACCTTGCGCTTGCCGTCCTTGGCACGATGCTGATCCTGTCAGCCGGCCCCGCAGCCGCATCCCGTGCCGAGGTCCGGCTCGCGGCGGAAACCCGGGCAAAAGCGCTGGTCGCGCAAATGACGGCAGACGAGAAGTTCGACCAGTTGCTGAACGTGGCGCCTGCTTTGCCGCGGCTCGGCATCCCGGCCTACAACTGGTGGACCGAATCGCTGCACGGAGCGATGGGGCCGCTTCCCACCACCAACTTCCCTGAACCGATCGGACTGGCGGCCACGTTTGACGCGAACATGGTCAAACAGGTAGCGGCCGCGATCAGCACGGAGGTACGGGCATTGCACACGCTGGGGCGCGAAACCGGGCATCTGGGGCGCATCGGCACCGGTCTCAATACCTGGTCGCCCAACATCAACATCTTCCGCGACCCACGCTGGGGGCGCGGCCAGGAAACCTATGGCGAAGACCCGCACCTTGCGGCCAGGCTGGGAGTCGCCTTCATCCAGGGCATGCAGGGTGCGAATCCTGAGCTGCCTGACGTGATCGCCACCCCCAAGCATTTCGCCGTGCACAGCGGTCCCGAATCGACCCGGCATTTCGCCAACGTCTTCGTCTCGGCGCATGACCTGGAAGATACTTACCTGCCGGCCTTCCGCGCAGCGGTCGTCGATGCCAAGGCCGGTTCGATCATGTGTGCCTATAACCGTATCAACGGCCAGCCGGCTTGCGGCAGCGATCTGCTCATGAAGGAACACCTGCGCGACGCCTGGGGCTTCAAGGGTTACGTGGTATCCGATTGCGACGCGGTGACTGACATCTCCGAGCAGCACAAATACGCCCCCGATCCCGCTGCCGCCGTCGCCGTCGCTCTCAAGGCCGGCACTGACAATGAGTGCAACACGAAAACACTGGGCGACACGCCAAACCTCGGCGCACGCTACCGCGAAGCCCTGCAACGCGGTTTGATCAGCATGGCCGATATCGACCAGGCACTGGTGCGCCTGTTCTCCGCCCGCTACCGCAACGGCGACCTGGCCGGTCTGCCGCAGCGCCAGGTCAATCCCGTTCCGGTCAGCGCGATCGGCACGCCAGCGCACCAGGACCTCGCCCTGCAGGCGGCAACCAAAAGCCTGGTGCTGTTGAAAAATGACGGGGTGTTGCCGCTGAAGCCAGGCCTCAAGCTGGCAGTGATCGGCCCTCTGGCGGACGCTACGCGCGTCCTGCGCGGGAATTATTCGTCGACGCAATCCGCGCCGCCCGTATCGGTGGTCGACGGCTTGCGCCAGGTCCTTCCAAAGGCGCAAGTTACGCTCGTACCAGCCGGCGCTTCGATCACAGACGGCGACCTGGTGCCAACGACCGCCTTGCGCACTCCCGACGGCAAGCCCGGCCTGCGTGCCGAATACTACAACCGCAACGGCGGCCAGTATGAAAGCAAACCTGTCGTCACCCGCGTTGAACCTGGCGTGGAGTCCCATGCGCTCGAACTCAAAGCCGTCGCGGACCAGCACAAGGTGGTCTGGCGTGGCTTCCTGACGCCACCGGAGTCCGGGTATTACCGCCTTGGCGTCAGCGGCGTCAAAGGCGCACTGACCGCCGGTGGCCGGCCTGTCGTCGAGGCAGTGAAGTATTCGCAATGGGCCGAACCGCTGCAGCTACATACCGTGCGGCTGGAGAAAGGCCAGCGTTATCCCCTGCAATTCGAGGCGGAAACCGGCAACAGTGGCGTGCCCGGCCTATTCTGGAAGCGCATTTCCGCCACTCCCGACGCCGACTTGAAACAGGGAACCGCCGGCGCGGACGTCATCGTCGCCGTACTCGGCCTCACCTCGGACCTGGAAGGCGAAGAACTGGCGCTGAAGGTCGAAGGCTTTTCCGGTGGCGACAGGACCTCGTTGGAGCTTCCGGCTGACCAGCGCAAATTGCTGGAGCAAGCCAAAGCCCTGGGTAAGCCATTGGTGGTGGTGCTGATGAACGGTAGTGCCCTCGGCCTGTCGTGGGCCAAGGAAAACGCTTCCGCCATCCTGGAAGCATGGTATCCGGGCCAAAGCGGCGGTCTTGCAGTTGCCAACGTGCTGACCGGCCGCGCCAATCCCGGCGGACGCTTGCCACTGACCTTCTACCGCGGAATCGAGGACCTGCCGCCCTTTGACGACTATTCCATGGAAGGCCGGACCTACCGCTATTACAAGGGCGCGCCGCTGTATGCCTTCGGCGCGGGCTTGAGTTATACCAACTTCGATTACCGGCCGCTCCAGATCCAGGCGGTGGATGGCGCGCCTGAGAATGGCGTGGTCGTCACGACGGAAATCGTCAATACAGGCAAACGCGATGGCGACGAAGTGGCCCAGCTCTATATTGCGCCACCGCCGTTCGAAGGAGCGCCAAAGCTTGCGCTGCGGGGTTTCGAGCGGATCTCCCTGAAAGCAGGCGAGCGCCGCCAGGTCAGCTTCCGCCTTTCGCCGCGCGACCTAAGCTTCGTGACGCGAGACGGCAAGCGCCAACTGATGCCGGGCCAATATCAAGTCAGCGTCGGCTCCGGGCAGCCTGGCAACGGCGTGCCGGGCCAGCAAGCGCAGTTGGTCCTGGACCGGACCGTCGTCCTCGACAAGTAGTGCCTTCAAGGGCGCTTGCGTGCGGACGCCGGCGCCTTTGGCCACATGGCCATCGCAGTCTTGACCACCGCCACCAGCTTGGCTTCGCCTGCACCGCTCTTCGCCTGCACCGCCATACCGGCGATCAGCGAAGCAAACAGCGAGGCCAATGCCTGCGGCGTCATCCCGTCCGGCAGTTGGCCATCCTTCCCTGCCCGCTTCAAACGCTCGAGCACCATGGTTTCGGTGCCCTGAAGCGCCGAACGCAGCGCCATCTCCACCGAGGCCGGAATCGTCGAACCGCCGCAGTCGGCGGTGCCATTGATGATGAAGCAGCCGCCCGGCAGCGCGGGATCGGTCAGCATTCCCGCCAGCGAACGTAAAAAAACTTCCACGGCCGCGCGGCCGTCCGGCTCCTCATCAAGTTTGGCCGCGTGCCGCTCGACCAGCAGCGACAGGTAGCGCTGCAAGCCTTTCAGGTACAGCGCTTCCTTGTCGCCGAAGGCAGCGTACAGGCTCGGTTTCGACAACCCCATCGCTTCGGTCAGCTCGTGCAGCGAGGCGTCCTGGTAGCCGTGCTTCCAGAAGACTTCCACAGCCCGGTCCAAGGCGTGATCGATGTCGAATGTGCGTGGACGGCCGCGTTCGCTTGCCATGGTGATCTCCGTTCGATTGGTTGACGAATATTATACCAGTCGGTATATTGCATACCACTCGGTACATTAATACCGTGTCTTTCAATCTTGCCGCTGCCATGAGGGCGGCTTTTCAAGGAGAACATGATGGGTAGACTGGCTGGAAAGAATGTGTTGATCACTGGCGGCACGACGGGTATCGGATTGGCCACGGCCAAGCTGTTCATCAAGGAAGGCGCGCGCGTTGCCATCGTCGGCCAGGACGCACAGCGCGTCGGAGCGGCGGGCAAGGAGTTGGGCGATGGCGCGTTGGCGCTGCGCGCGGACGTTTCCTCCGCCGCGGACATGGCAGCTGTCGCAGCCACGCTCAAATCGGCTTTCGGCAGCCTGGACGTCGTGTTCGCGAACGCAGGCGTCGCCGAACCGATGCAGTTCTCGGACGTCGACGCCAGCAACATCGACCACCAGGTCGACGTCAACTTCAAGGGCGTGATCTACACGGTGCAAAGCATGCTGCCGCTGCTGAACAACCCGGCCAGCCTTGTACTGACCGGCACCACACTGGCCGAACAGGGAGTCGCCGGCCTGTCGGTTTACTCGGCCACCAAGGCCGCCGTGCGCTCACTGGCGCGCACCCTGTCGACCGAACTGCACCCGCGCGGCGTACGGGTCAACGTGATCAGCCCGGGCCTGATCGAGACCCCCATCTATGGCAAGCTGGGACTGACGCCCGAAGCGATACAGGCATGGGCGGGCCAGCTGATGGCCAAGGTGCCGGCGGCGCGCTTCGGCCAGGCCGAAGAAGTCGCAAAAGCCGTGCTGTTCATGGCGAGCGACGATTCTTCGTACATGATGGGCGAAAACGTCATCTTCGACGGCGGGATGGCCACGCTTTAAGGCGCGCGGCATTACCACGCGTTGATCAGCGCATTGCCGTCGAGGGCAGCGAGATCCTGTCGATCACGACGCCCGGATCGACGGCGCGGATTCTCAGCGCGTGGCGACCGGGCGCAAACGAAGGCAACGGCACCCGCGCACGCACGAAATTGTCCTGCACACCTTCCTGGCGGATCTTGCCTGACTCGTCTTCCTGTCCGCCCGACCCGGGCACTTCAACCAGCATTGGCGCGCCGTCGTCCAGCATGACGGCGACCCGCAGCCGCTTGCCCGGGTAGATGCGGAAAGTCGGCATGAAATCGATCAGCAGCTCTTCGCCCTGTTTCCCGGCCCCTGCGTCAAAATGGAATTCGAGCGAAGGCGCATTGCTGTCGACAGCTTCCCACGACGAGCCAAGGCCGGCCGGTTTCAGCGCTACCGCACGCCCGGTGTGGCCTAATCCGGCGACCGGCGTCCATTGCGCTTCATTCAAGCCGGAACGTCGCTCGGCATCGGCGGCAACGCGCCAGACACGTCCCTCGTCGATTGGCGGGAATTTTGGGCCTGGGGCCTGCGCCGCTTCACCCCAGGGCCAGCGCACCTGGCTGTTCCAGGCGGAGAGCTTCTGCGCGGTGACCAGGCCAGGCATCATTCCCTTCCACTTTCCGTTGGCGACCGTATGGTTGTACGCCTCGACCTGCTGTTCGAGGAAGTTACGCAGTTGCGCGATCTGGGCGGCATGCACGCTTGCCTCGCCACCATATTGGGCTTCGCGGTCCGCCATGAAAATCAATCCCGTGGCGCCCAGCACCCGCGCGGGAAAGCCGATCATTTCAACATACGCGTCGCGCATTCCCGGCGGTATCCGTGCGGCGAGTTTCGCCTCCCGCGCGAGCAAATCCCGATAGCTGCGGGTGAGCCCGGCGGCCATTTCCGGGGGAAGCGAAAGCGCCCAGGTACGCGCCATCAGTTCGGGCTTGCGGATGGTGCCGAGCCGGTAAAATTCTGTCAGCAGTTCGGTCACGTCCGGAGCCATCTGGTCGCCGAAGTGCTGTGCCGCAAAAGAGTGCAGGAAGCGCGGCTGCGAATCCGGCCCGAACGCGGTCGGATTCCATGAGAACCTGGCGAAGTAGTCCATGCCTATTTCCATGGGCTTGATATCGCCTACGTTGATCACCCACATCGTGCGCGCGTCATTCTCCCAGGCTTTGTGCAGTTCCTGCCACATCATCGCGGGGGCGGTCGAATTGATCCACAAGTAGGAATGAGGCCCGCCATAATAGGACAGGTGCCAATAAACGCCGGCACCACCAGTCCGTTTGCGCTCTTCGGGCGAGCTGAAACGGCGTATATAGCCGAAATTGTCGTCCGTCCACATCAGCGTGACGTCTTCCGGCAGCGCCAGGCCAGCGTCGTAAATCGGCAGTACTTCCTTGTATGGCACGAAGGCCTGGGCAACCGGCCCCCATTTTGCCGTTACGTGCTGCTTGATCAAGTTGCGCTGGTCCTGGATCACTTCCCCCAGGAGCTTCAGTTTGCCCGGTACATCCCCGGGAGGCGTTTGCATGCCCTGGTCATGAATGCCGCGGATCCCCAGCGTCCATACAGCTTCCATGCTCCCGCGAGAAATGGCCTGGTCTTCCCAAGTCTTGTGGATCACTTCGCGGTTGGTGAAGTAATTCCAGTGCCCACGCTCATTCTGGTCCCATTTTGCGTTGTTGTAGAGCATGGGTTCGCAGTGCGACGCGCCTGCAACGATGCCGTACTTGTCCGCCAAGGTAATATTTTCGCGGATTGAATGGAACTCGCGGCTAACTTCGTGCATGGCTGGCCAGATATAGTTCAGGCGCAGGCGCAGCATGAGTTCGAAAATTTTCTCATATGTCCTGGGACCGATCCCCCCGACTTCGGGCTCGAATGTCCGTTTGGCCCAGGCATGCATGCCCCAGTCCTCATCATTGACGAAGATGCCCCGGAACTTGACTTCCGGGGCAGCGATTTCCGGCTGGCCAGAACGGATTGCCAGCCCTGTCTTACGTTGGGCAGGAACGTCGGCCCACCAGTACCATGGCGACACGCCAATCTTTTCCGACAACCGGGTCAATCCGTACGCTGTGCCACGACGGTCGCTACCCACGATGACGAAAGCACGCTCCACCCCAGGGAAGGGGCGCTCGACCATCTGCGACACCGTCGCTTCCCAATGGCCGCGGATCTTGTCGAGTTCTTTCAACTTGCCCTTGCTCGCCAATTGTTCGATCAGACGGCTTTGCCCCAATGTGCCTGCGATGATCAGTTGGCGCCCGTACCTGGCCTTCGCATCGACGGCGGGACGCTTGCCCGTCACCCGTTCCACGTCGTCTGCAAAGAGCTGGGCAGCAAGTCGGACCAATGGGTCGTCCTTCGCATCCACAGCGATCCCGATAACGTTGGCGCCATTAACCAGCGTCAAGGAACCCGGTTCCGGATTCGCCGCATTTACAAGCTCCAGGGCGCGTGCCGCAGGCAATGCAGCAAACGCGAGAATCAGCACGATGCCTGTGCTAAGCGATTTCAGCTTGATCACGTTGTCGACTCTTCCGAAGTTAATGGCTGGATGGAATATAAATTGTTAGCGCTATCATGTAAACCGGATTTTGCATCCCATCCATATTGCTTACTCCCAGGCCCGCGCCTTCGAGCGATAGGCTGTCCAGGTGAAGGCAAAGCCTAGCGAGGTACCGCTATTCCTCTTGAACAGCGGGCTGTCGCGGTTGGCCGCGTGCGTGTAATTGTCGTACCGGGTGAAACCGAACAAACGCCAATCCGGCGTCAACGCGTGGGACAGACTCAGGCCGAAGCGCCACATCATCAACCCGCCCTCCGCCCGGTACGCTGGACGCGTGGCGCCAGCATATTGCGGGGCGACTTCGTAGAAATACTGGTTCAGGCGGGCATTCCCCCACATGAGGCCAATGTTTGCGTCTCCTTTCCATCTCCGGTCGCTGCTTCCGGTTTCGTACACGAGACGTGGTTCGAACACCAGGCCTTGCCGCCGAAAGCCATTGCCGATTTCAAGCGGCGTGCGAAGCGGCAGTTCCAGCCGCAGCTGATCGGGAGCCGAGGGCTCGGACAGGAGCAGCTTCAGGCGCGGGCCGAACTCCAGCAGCGAATTCAAGTCCGGCATGCCGGCTCGCGCCTCCACGGCATGGGAGCGCGCCGGCAGCGATAGCGCAAATCCAAGATCCAGGTCCACCCGTTCGCTGTTGAACAAACGCGCGCTGACGCCGGAGCGATCCGCCCGCAGTACTTTGCCGCGGTAGATCAACATCGGCAACACCAGCCCGCGCGTGGAGTGATCGGCGGCCCCTGGATAGGCGGGCATCGAGGCCGCGCCGCCAAACAGGCCGATCTCCCATAGCGCCTGATCCGGCGCCGGCATCGGCGGAACCTGTTGGGCGCATGCTTGCCACGCCAGACCCAACATCGCAATTCCCGCTCCTAACCGCTGTTGCATGGTGAATGCTCCATAAAAGCTTAGCAAGCTTGTAAGACCCCGCAGAAATTCGATTTTCTTATGGCGGTTATCGAATATCGCAATTGGCTTTATATCTCATGGAGGTACATACTGAAGCCAATACTTCAGCAAAGGAACCATCATGAACACGATTGCCAGCGCATTCCATCCATCGTCGATGCTCGCCGCCGTAGCGCACTTCCTGCAGGATATCCATCGCCCGCGCAGCAAAAGCGCCGAAGACGCAAACGAACCCAGCCTGATGGAGCTCTATCGCCTTACGCGTGGCCGTGAAACCATCGCCCCGGCTGTAGGCGCTGCCCTGGCTAGCCGCTTCAAGGCCTGAGATCCCCGCCCTTAGGCCGCAGGCCTGGATTCAGATGTGCAGCGCATGGCCCAATGCCCGCAGCGCTGCCTCCTGGATCGCCTCGCCCAAAGTCGGATGGGCGTGGATAGTACCTGCCACATCTTCCAGCGTCGCCCCCATCTCGATGGACTGGGCAAACGCGGCGGACAATTCCGACACCGCCTTCCCGACCGCTTGCCAGCCGACGATCAGGTGATTGTCGCGGCGCGCCACCACCCGCACGAAGCCGTCCTTCGATTCGAGCGACATGGCGCGCCCGTTGGCCGAGAACGGGAACAAGGCATCGATGCAGTCGATGCCCTGTGCGCGCGCCTGCTGGGGCGATGCCCCGACCGCCACCACTTCCGGATCGGTGAAGCACACCGCCGCGATCGCCGCCGGGCTGAAATGGCGCCGTTTGCCGCTGATGATCTCGGCGACCATTTCGCCCTGCGCCATGGCCCGGTGCGCCAGCATCGGTTCGCCGGTCACGTCGCCGATGGCCCACACATCGCGCATCGAGGTGCGGCACTGGTCGTCGACCTTGATGAAGTGGCCATCCATGTCGATGCGCAGCTTTTCAAGACCGAAACCGCGCGTGCTCGGACGCCGCCCAACGGCCACCAGCACCTGGTCCGCGGCCAATGACGACACTTCGCCGGCGGCGTTCCGGATGCGCACCGCGCCGCGCTCCTGGTCCAGGCCTAGCACCGAACAGCCGAGATGGGTTTCGACGCCCAAACCCTTGAGCGCCATTGCGACCGGACGGGTCAAGTCCGCATCGTAGGCCGGCAGGATGCGCTCCTGCGCCTCCACCACCTGGACCTGGGTACCCAGCTTCGCATATGCGGTCCCCAATTCCAGGCCGATATATCCTGCCCCGACCACCACCAGCCTGCCCGGCACCGTCTTCGGCGACAAGGCCTCCGTTGCGCTGATGACCGGCCCGCCGAATGGCATGAAGGGCAGTTCCGTGGCCTCCGAGCCGGTGGCCAGCAGCAGGTGTTCGCAGCCGATGCGCTGCGGGCTTTCGCCATCGCGCACCACTTCCACGGTCTTGCCGTCGACGATATTGGCCCAGCCCTTGACCACCCGCACGCCGCTTTTCTTCAGCAGTGCCGCCACGCCGCCGGTCAAGCGTCCGACGATGCCATCCTTCCACAGCACCGTCTGGCCGATGTCGATGCGCGGCGCCTGCACCGAAATGCCGAGCGAGGAGCCGCTTGCGAAATGACTGGCCTTCTCGAATTCGTCCGCCGCATGGATCAGCGCCTTGGACGGGATGCAGCCGACATTGAGGCAGGTTCCGCCCAGTTCACCTGCCTCCACCAGCGTGGTGGGAATGCCAAGCTGGCCGGCGCGGATGGCCGCGATATAGCCGCCAGGGCCGCCGCCGATCACCAGCAGCGTAGTGGTATGTTGGTTCATTGACTACTCCACGAAGAGCATGGCTGGGCATTCCAGCAGGGTGCGGATGGCCTGTACGAACTGGGCCGCATGCATGCCGTCGACCACGCGGTGGTCGAACGAGGATGACAGGTTCATCATCTTGCGGATGACCATCGCACCCTGGCGCACCATGGGCCGTTCCACGATCTTGTTGACGCCGATGATGGCCACTTCCGGATGGTTGATCACCGGCGTCGTCACGATGCCGCCCAGGGCGCCCAGGCTGGAAATGGTGATGGTCGAGCCGGACAATTCGTCGCGCGTTGCCTTGCCGGTCCGCGCGGCATCGGCCAGGCGCCCGATCTCAGAGGCGCATGACCACAGGTCGCGTGCCTCGGCATGGCGCATCACCGACACCATCAGGCCGGCGTCGGTCTGGGTGGCGACACCGAGATGGACGGCACCGTATTGCGTGACCACTCCCGCATCGTCATCGAAGCGCGCGTTCATCTGCGGGAACTGGCGCAGTGCGACCACCAGGGCGCGCGCCAGTAAAGGCAGCACGGTCAGCTTGCCCCGTTCCTTGCCCCATTGCTCGTTCAGTCGTGCGCGCAGGCTTTCAAGCTCCGTGACGTCGATTTCCTCGACGTAAGAAAAGTGCGGGATGCGGCGCTTGGATTCCTGCATCTTCTGCGCGATCTTGCGGCGCAGGCCGATCAGCGGGACCGTCTGCTCCGTGTGGTTTTCGCGGTAGCCGCCCGGGGCAGCGGATGGTGCGCCCTGCACGCCGCGTGCAACGTAGGCGTCAAGGTCGGTGTGCAGGATGCGGCCGGCAGGCCCGCTGCCATGCACGAACTGCAGTTCGACACCCAAGTCCCAGGCCCGCTTGCGCACAGCGGGCGAAGCAAGCGGGCGTTCACCCGGTTCGCGCGCCACGCGGGCTGCTGAAGGCGCACGTGCTGCCGCGGCGGCGCTGGCGCCTGGCGCCTGTGGCGTGGGCTTGGCAGGGCCAGCCTCATGCGCCGTGGGCGTGGCGGCTGGGGGGGCCGCCGCAGCACCGGCGGCGGCCGCCTTTGGCAGCCCTGCGTGCACAGGGGACGTGGCCGCAGCTTGCGCCGGCGCGGCTGCGCCTGCGGCTTGCGGCTTCACGTTGCCAGCGCCCTCCACTTCAATATGGATCAGGTCCGCGCCCACGGCCATCACCTGCCCGGCTTCGCCGCCGAGCATGGCCACCGTGCCGTGGACCGGCGAAGGAATTTCAATGGTGGCCTTGTCGGTCATGACATCGGCCAGGATCATGTCTTCGGTGACTGCGTCGCCCACCTTCACGTGCCACATGACCAGCTCGACTTCCGCGATGCCCTCGCCAATGTCAGGCATCTTGATGACGTGAATACCCATCTTTATGCCTCCACCGTACGTTTGAACGCCGCGCCAACGCGCGCCGGACCCGGGAAATACGCCCATTCCTGCGCGTGCGGGTAAGGCGTATCCCAGCCCGTCACACGTTCAATCGGCGCTTCCAGATGGTAGAAACAATGCTCCTGCACCAGCGATACCAGTTCGGCGCCGAAGCCGCAGGTACGCGTGGCCTCGTGCACGACCACGCAGCGGCCGGTCTTCCTGACCGACTCGACGATCGTCTCCAGGTCCAGCGGCCACAGGCTGCGCAAATCGATGATCTCGGCGTCGATGCCAGTCTCCCGCGCCGCCGCCTCGCATACCCACACCATGGTGCCGTAAGCAAGCACCGTGACTTGCCGGCCCGGCCGGAAAACAGCCGCCTTGTCGAGCGGGACGGTGTAGTAGCCCTCGGGCACCTCCCCCAACGGGTTCTGCGACCACGGCACCACAGGTTTGTCGTGGTGCCCGTCGAACGGCCCGTTGTACAGCCGCTTCGGTTCGAGGAAGATCACCGGATCGTCGTTCTCGATGGACGCAATCAGCAAGCCCTTGGCATCGTACGGGTTCGACGGCATCACCGTGCGCAGGCCGCAGACGTGGGCGAACACCGCCTCCGGACTCTGGCTGTGGGTCTGGCCGCCGTAGATGCCTCCCCCGCAAGGGGTGCGGATGGTGATGGGGGCGGTAAAGTCGCCCGCCGAGCGGAAGCGCAGGCGCGCCGCCTCCGACACGATCTGGTCATAGGCCGGATAGATGTAATCGGCAAACTGGATTTCCACACAAGGCCGCAGGCCATACGCGCCCATGCCGATTGCGGCGCCGACGATGCCGCCTTCGGAAATCGGCGTATCGAACACGCGCGACGTGCCGTACTTCTTTTGCAGCCCCTCCGTGCAGCGGAACACGCCGCCAAAATAGCCCACGTCCTGGCCGAAGACCACGACGTTTTCGTCCTTCTCCAGCATCACGTCCATCGCCGAACGCAGCGCCTGGATCATGGTCATGGATGTTTTCACTATGTTTTCCGCCATGTCAGATCCCCAGTTGCTGGCGCTGCACGCGCAAGTGTTCCGGCATATCCTTATAGATGCCGTCGAACATTTCGGCAGGGCTGAACGTGTGGCCGCTGGCCATGGTGCCGTACTGTTCGGCCTCTTTCTGCGCCGCCAGCACTTCCGACTCCAACCGCTTCTGCGTTTCTTCGTGCTCCTGTTCCGACCAGGCGCCGGCTTTGATCAGGTATTGTTTCAGGCGCGCAATCGGGTCGCCCAGCGGGAAATGCGACCAGTCGTCGCTGGGGCGGTATTTCGAGGGATCGTCCGATGTCGAGTGCGGACCCGCGCGGTAGGTCACCCATTCGATCAGGCATGGTCCCAGGTTGCGGCGTGCGCGCTCGGCGGCCCAGCGCGACGCTGCGTACACCGCAAGGAAATCATTGCCATCGACGCGCAGCGAGGCGATGCCGCAGCCGACCCCGCGTGCGGCGAAGGTGGTGTTCTCGCCGCCGGCGATGGCCTGGAAAGTCGAAATGGCCCACTGGTTGTTGACCACGTTGAGAATGACCGGCGCGCGATACACATGGGCGAAAGTCAGCGCCGTGTCGAAGTCCGCCTCGGCGGTCGCGCCGTCGCCAATCCACGCCGAGGCGATCTTGGTATCGCCCTTGATGGCCGATGCCATGCCCCAGCCCACCGCCTGGATGTACTGCGTCGCCAGGTTGCCGGAGATGGAAAAGAATCCCATCTTCTTGACCGAATACATGACCGGCAATTGCCGTCCCTTGAGCGGATCGCGCTCGTTCGACATCAACTGGCAGATCATATCGACCAGTGGGTAGTCGCGCACGATGAGGATGCTTTGCTGGCGGTAGGTGGGGAAGCACATATCGTCCACATTCAGCGCCAGCGCCTGGGCGGTGCCGATCGCCTCCTCGCCCAGGCTCTGCATATAGAACGACATCTTCTTCTGGCGCTGCGCCATCAGCATGCGGCTGTCGAAGATGCGGGTCTTCATCATGGCCTGCAAGCCCTTGCGGACGACCTCGATATCGATCTGCGGTACCCAGGGCCCGACTGCTTTGCCCTCGGCATCGATCACGCTGATCAGGGAGTACGCAAGATCGCGCGTATCCATGGGGGCCACGTCGACGTCGGGCCGGCGCACGGCCCCGGCCGGCGATAGGCGGAGATAGGAAAAATCGGTTGGACAGCCTGGACGCCCCGACGGTTCGGGCACGTGCAGGCGAAGTGGTTCGCCCTTGCTCATTCAGATTCCTTCATGTGCGATGGTGACGCAGGTTCAGTCCTGGCTGGCTGGCCGCGGATAGCGGCGCCCGGCAAGGACCGTGGAACCGCCCGCTTCGGCTTGCAAAGCGGGCACGAAACATTTCCTCGAAAGCAAGGATAGCGTAGCACGCTTTCCCGCTATCAAAAAGAGAAGACCCGCCTCCCGGGCAACGGATGCCCGGCATTATTCAGAATACGGATGATTGACATTCCAGAAATAAATTTTAAATATATGCTGCGGCGCAGTAAAGTGGACTCGTACCGCCGGACCTTTTGAATCCCACCAAATGGAGCTCATCATGATTGGTAAAGTGCTTGTCGTAGCGATTGCTTCCATCCTGCCGCTGGCCGTGAACGCCGCTGAAACAGCTGCACCGCCCAAATCGGTTAACTGCAGCGGTCCCGATTATCCAAGGGCGTGGATATCGGAGAATCTCGAAGGAACCGTCCGCCTGTCCGTGTTGGTCGCCGCAGACGGTTCGGTAAAAGATGCCAAACTGGTCGAGTCCAGTGGTTATCGCGCCATGGACAAGGCGTCACTACGTGCCAGCTCGACCTGCAAGTTCAGCGCAGCCACCCCCCGTGGCGGCAGCGCATCCGGCTGGACCGACCTGCAATTCAAATGGGTCACCAACTGATCCCCGCGATAACGGCTGCTGGCGCCCCAGCCAGCAGTCTCCACCAGCGGCCATAGCGAAACGGAAGCCGGCGTGATCGGCGAACGACTGTTACAGCTTGGCATCCCTGCGCCAGCAATGCTCTTCGAGCGGTCCACGACCAGTGTACCTTCAGCGCGACTTTTTCCGGGACTTTGCCCGCCACCCCTGATCGAAATATACGTGCTGCCGCACCCGAAATCTGAGTGCCAGCACCAATACGCCTGCGTTCCAGACCGCATACATTGCTCCCCATGCCGTACACCGGTACGGCAGCCATGATGCTTACAGGAGGAACCAATGGCCAAACCTATCCGACGCAATATCGCTCACCTCACCGACGCCGAGCGCACCAGTTACATCAATGCCGTTGTCCAGGCCGACTCGCGCTTCTGGTCCGGCGGCCCGGTCAGCTACTGGGACTTCCAGGACGTGGCGCACCAGACCACCCACGTCCACGGCGGCCCCAAGTTCCTCTTGTGGCACCGTGAACTGTGCCGGCGCTACGAAGCCCTGTTGCAGGAAATCGATCCCAGCGTAGCCTTGCATTACTGGGACTGGACCACCGATCCGCGCTCCTCGCCCAACGGCAATGGTGGCTTCACTGATCTCAGCACCAACGCTTTCATGGGCACCATGAATGGCGACGTAGAAGGCGCACTGGAGCCTTTGCACAATGGCGGCGAGTTCGAAGGCAGCCGCGACGATACCGGTCAGCCGCAAGATCCGCCGCAAACCTTGCTGCGGAGCATGGCGGCGGGAGCCGGCACCAACGTCAGCGATGCCGCCATCCTGTCGGCCAGCGAAGGCTTCGCGCAGCCGCAGCAATGGGAAGCGTTCCGGAAGGAGCTGGAACAAGTCCATGGCAGCGTCCACGTCAATTTCGGCCCGGGCAATATCGGCGATCCCACCGGCCATAAAGCGTTCCAGGACCCAATGGTGTTCCTGTTGCACTCCAACGTGGACCGCTTGTACGCGATGTGGCAGGCGCAGGCGGGAGAGGACTGGCGGCTCGACGTCAACCAGGTCTACGGCGTGGAGGCCGGCAGCACCGGCGAAGACGGCCTCAGCACCAATACGCTGGCGCCGTGGGATGGCTCGAGCGGCGCCTATCCATTTACCCCGGCCGGCGGCTTGATCGAAGTGAAGTCCTACCTGGACCCGGACCTGGTGGAACCGCCGTGCTATGACACCATGCCGGTCAATATCACAAAGGTCGCGCCGGAGGACGGCGAACCGATGCGCTTCATCGACGTCCCAACCGGCAAGACCACGGCGCGCGCGCTGCGCCTTGACGTGCGCAGCTGCACGCCGGTGGTGGCGCATGCCACGCTGACCGGCGACGCCGCATTCAGCCTGCTGTCCGATACGGTACCGGCCCCGATGGCGGATGGCTATACCGTCACCACGCTGCTGGTCTGGGTCCGCTACCACGCCGGCGCGCCGCTCAGCAGCGCCAACGGCCACCTGTCGGTCACCCTTGACGGCAGCCCCGAAACCTACGAGATCGACATCGTCGCCAATGCCATCACCAAGCCGGTGGTCGCGGTGTCGATGGTGCTGGACAGCTCGGGCAGCATGGCGTCGCCGTCCGGCGTCGAAGGAACCGACCGCATGGGCGTGCTGCACCAGGCAGCGCCCACGTTCGTTGCCCTGCTGGAGGATACGGATGGTGTCGGCGTGATCCGCTTCGATACCGACGCGGTGCAGGTGGCGCCGGTCAAGGTGGCGGACGCGCTGGGCACTGGCGGCGGGCGTGACCTCGCCATGGCGGCGATCAATGCTCAGGCGACCAACCCGGCAGGCATGACAGCCATCGGCGACGGTATCGAGAGTGCGCACAACCAGTTGCTGGACGCGCCGCCCCAGTTCGACGCCAACCGCGCCATCCTGGTGTTCACCGACGGCGACGAAACCGAAAGCAAATACATTTCGGAAGTCAGCGGCCTGATCGACGAACACGTGTACGCCGTGGGGCTCGGCACGGCCGAACAAGTCAAGCCGGAAGGCCTCAACAACATCACCAACGGTACCGGCGGCTACACCATGTTGACCGGTCCACTGGGCGCGGATGGCGTCATGCGCCTGGCCAAATACTTCACCCAGGTGCTGGCCGGCGTCACCAATACCGAGATCGTTACCGATCCGCCCGGATTCGTCCAGCCAGGCAAGACCGTCAAGATCCCCTTCCCGCTCACCGAAGCGGACCAGCGTTGCGACGCCATTGTCCTGTGCGAAGCCCCAGGGGCGATCCGCCTGACGTTGACGGCGCCCGACGGCACCACGGTGATGTCCGGCGGCGATGCCAAATCCCTGATGGCGCCGGCGATGAATTGCCTGCGCGTCGGGCTGCCATTGGCCAGTGACCCCACCGTGCTTGCCGGCGGCTGGACGGCGAACATCTCGCTGGACGAGGCCGGCTTCAAGAAATACCTGACGCTGCTGGAGCGGCGCAAGGCACGGGCGGCGATCCAGCGCCTGCAGACCCATGGCTTGCCGTTCACTTTGACGGTGCATGCCGACAGCAGCCTGGAGATGAAGGTCAAAGCGGTGCAGCTCGACCATGCACCGGGCAGCCAGGCGGAAGTGGTGGCCGAACTGCTGGACTCGGGCATTCCGCTGCAAGGCATGGCGGTGGCGCAAGTACAGGTCACGGCCCCGGACGGGACGTCCCATACGGTCATGCTGCACGAAACCGCACCGGGCATCCACCGCGCCATGGTGCCGCTGCCGCAGCCCGGACATTACGCACTGCTGGTGAAAGGCGCAGGCAAGACGTTCAGCGGCAAACCGTTCAAGAGAGAGCAATTGCGCAGTGCCGCGGTGTGGGTTGACCGCAAAGTGCCGCCACAGCCGTGCTGCCGGGGTTGAGCTGGCGTTAATCGCGGCCGCGCCTACCTGCGTTGCACAGGGCGTGGCCGCGTCAAGCGCCTGTCCAGCTCATCGAAGCCGTGCCGGTTGGGCGTGGTGCCCAGCGTGCTCCCCGCATTGGCCCATGTCCGGTTCACCACCCCATCAGCGGCCGCACTTGCGACGCCAGTTCGCGGGCCATCTCGGCGTGTTGCGCGCCGGTCGGGTGGGCATCGCCCGCATCGCCCGCATGATGTGTCGATACGATGGCGCGCACCCGCTCGTCGCCGACTTGTTCCACCGTTTCGGCAATGTACGCTTGCATGGTCCGCTTGGCGTCGCCGTTCAGGATCGCGCCTTCGGTGAGCACGATACGGGCCTGCGGGTGGTTGTGCAACAGCGTGCGCACCAGGCGCGCATAAGCGCCGACATAAGCCTTCCGCTCGGGCGCACCGGCGTTGAAATCGTTGGTCCCGATGGCGCACACGATCAGGTCCGGCTGATAGCGCGCGTGGTCCCAGCGTACCGGGTCGCTGCCGTCGGCAATGGCGAGCTGGTAGAAGTCCGGCAGGTTGAATTCGTCGGTGCGGTTGTCCCAGCTGCGTACCAGTCCGCGCCCGCCGTAGCACACCAGATGCACTTGTGCGCCAAGGGCCTCGGCCGCCAGCATGCCATAGGAATGGCGGGGATCGGTCCATGCGGAATCCTTGCGGTCGACACTGCGGTCGACGCCGGCAGCGCAGGTCACGGAGTCGCCTAACACCAGCATCTTGCGTGCGGGGAGCGGCGGCGCAGGTTCCAGCGCACCGTCGGTATCGAATCCCCGCAGCGTCACCACGCCTTGCCAGGATTCGGACCGCAACATGAGCTCTACCGTGTGCCGGCCAGACTGATCCGCGTCGACCAGGGTGTAACGGCCGCCTTCCCTGCCCAAGCGGATGAGCTTCGGGGCGCCGCCGTCGACCACCGCTTCCAGATTGCTCAAAGTGCCGCTGCTCGACGCCTCGAACGACAGCCTCCGGCCGGTAAAAGCGAGCGACAGCCGTACCCCCGGGTAAGCGAAGCGCAAGGCGCCATCGGGCATCTCGGCCGTGCGGCCCATGCGGGCAATGCGTACATCGTTGGCGGCAATGGGAGCAGCGTGCACCACACAGGAGGCCAGTAGGCCGGCCAGGGCCGCGAACGGCGCGCCTATGGCAATCGTTCTGATGTTCATGATTGCCTCACCTTAGCAAAAGCGAAACCCGGCTGTCCTCTATAAAACAGCCGAGGCCACTTATGATTTCTTGCAGCCAATTCGGGCATTATTGACGCACAGCAACATTTCACCCTAGACTCCGCTTCGCCTCATCCCTTGTCACACCCGACCGCCTGCGCCGCATCGGGAATTCTGGAGAAAAATCCATGGAAATTCGAAACAACCCGGCGCACAACCGGAAAACCATTCTTGCCGCATCCCTGTTCCTGCTGGGTTCAGCCCTGCTCCCGGCCCACGCCGGGGCAGCCGAGGCCCGCATATTCACGCACCCTGGCACGCCCCTCACCCTCTCTGATCTCAATACGCTCAAGGCTTACGTCGACCAGGGCAGGCAGCCGTGGAAGTCGGCCTACGACCAGTTGGCGAACGATGGCAAGGCCAAGCTCACCTACGTCATGGCGGGACCTTACGCCACAGTGAGCCGCGCGCCCGACCTGAACCTCTGGCCATGGCGCAACGACATGGCCGCGGTCTGGAACCTTTCGCGGATGTGGCACTTCACCGGCAACCCGGAATACGCCAAGAAGGCGCGCGAAATCCTGCTGGCATGGGCCACCAACCATGTCGCGTTCTCGGGCCGCGAATCGATGCTCGACCTGGGCGACTACGCTTACATGTTCGTGGGCGGCGCGGATATCCTGCGCGGCACATGGTCAGGCTGGACGGAGGCCGACACGGCCACGGTGAAGAAATATTTCAAAGACGTCCTCATGCCCGCATCGAACCCTTACGGCGAACACATGTTCGGCGCCGCCAACAAGGGCGCGCTGTCCCTTGTCGCCCTCGGCTTGATGGCCATCTACAACGACGACGCCGAGGCGCTGGACAAGGTTATTCACCAGACCCGCACCCTGGCCCACATCGGCCTGCGCAGTTCCAACGACATCGGCATGCTCGGCGACTCCCTGCGCGACCAGGGCCACGGCCACGGGCAGCTCAAGTCGCTGTCCATGCTGGCCGAAGCGCTCTGGAAGCAAGGCATCGACATCTATTCCGACCTGGACGACCGCCTGCTGGCGGCCGGGGAATACTTCGCCAGGGTGAACGAGCTGGTGCCGACGCCGGCCCTGCCTTTCGGCACGACCGACGCCTACTACATCGCCGACAATACCAACCGCGGCTGGGGCGGCGGAAACATCACGCTCAACCAGATCCACGGCGCCTACGTCCTGCGCAAGGGCATGCAGGCACCGTACATCGGCCAGCGACGGCTCTGGATGCCGGTGGACAGCAGCAGCTTCATGTTCCTGAAAGACGCCGACGCCTCGGTGGCGACGCCCGCACCGCCAGTCTCCCTCCCTTCCACCGCCTCGCTCACCTCGGGATTGAGCGGGATCGACATCGGCGGCGCCACCCCGACCGGCTCGGCGACGTACGCCGACGGCAAATGGACCGTGCTGGGTGCCGGTTCCGAAATCTGGGGCTCGAACGACAGCTGCCATTTCGCGTACAAGGCGCTCACCGGCGACGGCGCCATCATCGCGAAAGTCGATGCGGTCCAGAACACCAGCCTGTCCGCAAAAGCGGGCGTGATGATGCGCACCAGCCTTGCCCAGGGCGCGCCGCGAGCCTGGATGGCCGTCACCAACAGGGTGCAGGCCGAACAGAACATGCAGAACCTCGCGGTCTACGGCGGCAACAATTACGGCAACAAGGTCCTGCCGATCGCAAGCTCCTCGGCTTCGTACTGGGTGAAGCTCGAGCGCATCGGCAACGTCATCACCGGCTACCTTTCGCCCGATGGCACCAACTGGGCAGCCACCGACGTCGGGCGTATCGACGGTCCGCTTCCGGAGACGATCTACGCCGGCCTGGTGGTCTCCTCGGTGGCCAACGGCACGCTGAACCGCTCCGTCTTCAGCAACGTCCAGATCACGGGCGGCGACGGTGGCGCGCCTGGCGTCATCCCCGCCGCGCCGGCCGCGCTGCTGGCATCGCCGGGCGATGGCGCTGTCCCGCTGCGCTGGCAGCAGTCCTTTGGCGCCACGAGCTACACGGTCAAGCGCTCCACCTTCAGCGGCGGCCCCTACACGGCCATCGCGACAGGCGTTACAGGCGGCAGCTACACGGACACCTCGGTGGCCAATGGCATGACCTACTACTACACGGTCAGCGCCGCCAACGCCGCCGGCGCCAGCGCGGATTCCGCTGAAGACAGCGCCACGCCGGTGCGTCCGCTGGTCAACGTCGCTACCGGCGGCAGCGCCACCGACAGTGCAAACAACCCGGCCAACGCCAGCCGCGCCTTCGACCTGAACTCGGCGTCGCAATGGTTCTACAGCGGGGTGCAGGGTTGGCTGCGCTATGACCTGGGGCACAACGAGACGGTCCAGCGCTATACGGTGGTCAGCTCGTACGACAAGATCCCGCGCGATCCGAAGGATTGGCAATTCCAGGGTTCCAACGATGGCGTCACCTGGACCACGCTCGACACGCAAAGCAACCAGGCCTTCGCCAAACGCCTGGAGATGAAGAGCTACACGGTCGCGAGTCCATCCGCCTATCGCTACTACCGGCTCAACATCACAGCCAATAACGGTGACACCAGCTTCACGGATCTGGCCGAATTTGGGCTGTACGCTTCCAGGCCATAAAGACTCCGCATGATGGACAGCGCAGCGTCCCCTGGGGGCGCTGCGCTGTCTCCCAACGCTCCCTCCCGCACTATCCTCGACCGCACGGGTGATCTTCCCGGCGCGCGCACGCCAGCAATGTTGCAAACACTGAAATTGATTCATAATCAACTCGGTGCGGCGCAAGCATGTCGCTTGTGTTTTAACACCCACTGACGAGGATCGAACGCATGAAAATACCTGGCACGCACAAGGCTTCTGCATTCCGCCGCTCCCGTTGCACCCATGCCGTATTACTCGCGCTTGGCGGCATGAGTCTGAACGCATACGCGCAATCCATGCCGCGCGTGGAAATCACCGGCTCCAGTATCAAGCGCATCGAGGGCGAGTCAGCGCTGCCGGTCGACGTCATCAAGCGCGAGGATATTGAGAAGTCCGGCGTGACCACTGCTGCCGAACTGCTGCAAAAAATCTCGTCCAATGTGGGTGGCCTGACCGATGGCACCAGCGTGTCCGACGTCATGGGTGGCCAGCGGGGCCTGAACGGCGCCAACCTGCGTGGCCTGGGTGTCTCGAGCACCCTGGTGCTGCTGAACGGCCGCCGCATGGCCAATTTCGCCAGCCCAGGCGACAATTCCGGCGTCGACCTGAACAACATCCCGGCCGGCGCCATCCAGCGCGTCGAAATACTCAAGGACGGTGCCTCGGCGATTTACGGTACCGATGCCATGGGCGGCGTGATCAACTTCATCACCCGCAAGGATTATCGGGGTGGCGATGCCAGCGTATACGCGCTGCGTACCGACGAAGGCGGCGGCGGCAAGAAATCGGCCTCGCTGTCCGGCGGCTTTGGCGACCTGGGCACTGACCGCTATAACGTGTTCGGCGCATTGGACGTGCAGGAAACGGACCGCCTGGCCAGCTCGCAACGGCAATTCATGCAGGAATACAGCCTGCCCGACCGCCTGTCCCCGCAGCTGTCGAGCTACTCTTTCCCGGCCAACGTCGACCTGACTTCGGCCCAACTGGCGACCCTGAACCAATCGGGCTACCTGAAGGGTTCCGGCCCCGGCGGCACCTGGGTGCCCTCGCCGGCGCGGCGCGTCAACCTGGGCAAGGACTCCTGCGTCAACGGCAGCCCGAACGTGGTGCGCCCGCTCGGCCCCGGCGGCACGGAAGGCTGTTCCTTCAACTACATGGGCGACGCCGAAGTCTATCCGGAATCGAAAAAGCAGAACTTTATCGGCCGCGCCACCGTCCAGGTGGCAGATGCCCACCAAGTGTTCGCAGAAGTCCTGTTGAGCAAAGCCGAAACCAGCTATGCCGCTTCGCCCGCCACCTCGGGCAGCATCAATGGCACCAGCAACGGCATCTACCTGCCGGCCGAACTGCAAGCCAAGACCGGCATCACCACGCCGGTCAACTTCCGCTTCCGGCTGTCGGATGCGGGCCGCCGTACTTCGGAAGTGACCAGTAAAGCGTCGCGCTTTGTACTGGGTGCGACCGGCAAGGTGGGTGACTGGGAATACGATGCCGCCTATAACCACAGCGTGAACAAGGCCACCGACCTGGATATCGATGGCTGGGTATCGCGCAGCAAAATGCTGGCTGGCATAGCGGCCGGCAAGTACAACCCGTTCCTGCCGGCCACGGACGATTCGGGCCGCAAGTTCATGGACTCGATCAAGATCCACGGCGCGGCGCGGATTTCCAAAGGCACCAGCGACAGCGTCGATGGCAAGCTGACCCGTGCCTTGATGGCGCTGGGCGGTGGCGATGCCATGCTGGCGGTGGGCGCCGAACTGCGGCGCGAGAAGACCGCGTTCCGCTCGACCGAGGCATTGCGCAGCAATGACGTCCAGGGTGACCGCGCCAGCTCCGACGAATTGCTGGCCGACGCCTCCAACTCGCGCGATATCGCCGGCATCTACGCCGAGATCAATGCCCCGTTCAGCAAGGAGTGGGAAGGCCAGTTCGCCATCCGCCACGACCGCTACGATGGTGTGCACGATCCGCTGACCAAGGTCACGACGCCGAAGCTGACCACCACCAATCCGAAAATCGCTGTCAGCTACCGCCCGAGCAAGGCAGTCCTGGGCCGTGC
>CAMLRG010000019.1 GCA_946482335.1 uncultured Duganella sp.
CAACGTTCGCATTGATAGGGGCAGTGACGCCAGGCCCTGTCAATCTGGTAGCGCTGCGTTATGGCGTCGATGGCGGCTTGGTACGGCCCATCAGTTACACAATCGGCGCGAGTGTCAGTTATGGGATATTGCTGTGGCTGACCGGTCTGGGCGCCGGAGTTTTGCTGGAACAACCGCTCCTGGCGCAAGTTGTCCGTTGGGCAGGCGCCGCCTACTTGGCTCGCCTGGCGTGGCAAATCATGACTGCGCCAGCAGACGATGGCGGCGAATCGGTCAAACCGGTGAGGCAGGGCGCTTGGCGGGCGTTGATGGATGGCGGACTATTTCAAGTCCTGAACCCGAAAGCCTGGCTGGTTGCCATTTCCGGCGTTGCACTGTTCACCGCAGCGCAAAGCGGCGACCGATCCACTCTGCTGGTGTTTTGTGTGATATCCACGATTGTCTGCGCGATTGGCGTCGGCTTCTGGGCGGTCGCGGGCCGGCTCATCAAATCCTGGCTGGCGGCGCCCAACAGGCACCGCATGTTCAACCGCGTGCTCGGCAGTGCGCTGGGGCTCACCGTTGTAGCGATGGTATTCTAGACGCCATGAGTTCCCTGACTTCACACAAAATCTGCCGCGACACCGAAGCTCCCTGGTGGGAACTACGCATCAGCACCAATTCGGCTGACTGCTACCGCCCACATACCCACGATGAATACTCGATCGGCATCGTGGACGCTGGACAGGCGCTGTTCCGGCATGCCGGCGATGCGGTAAAGACCAGGGCTGGGACCGTTGTCCTGATCGGTCCCCAGGTAGTCCATTCATGCAACCCCGTGGAACTCGAACGCTGGTCATATCGCATGCTCTTTATCCGGGCAGACTGGCTGCATGCGGCCATGGCCAGCCATTGGGAACTCACCGAACCTGTACGGGGATTGGAGTTTCTGGCCCACTGTGTGAACGTGCCATCGGTGACCAAGGCGGCCGACCTCATTTGCACTGCATCCGCCGAGACGAGCCGTTACCTTGCGGTCGAACTGCCTCGCTTCCTGTCGGACTGGGCGCGCCCCGCGACGGAGAGCGCTCACCTGACATTGCCTGGCGTGCTGGCGCCGGCAGAAGCGCTCCTGCGCTCGGACGAAGGCATTGGCATGAGTGTCAACGCGCTCGCCGAGGCTTGCGGAATGACGCCAACCAAATTCATACGTGAATTCAACAAGAGCTACGGGATGACGCCCGGCGAATACCTGCAGGACAGGCGGGTGAATGGAGCGCGCCGCCTGATCGGAAAGGGCGTTCCCATCAGCGAGGCTGCACTCGAAATGGGCTTTGCCGACCAAGCCCATTTGCAGCGCGCCTTCAAGGCTCGCCACGCCATGACACCTGGCCGATACCGGACCGGCGTCCAAGGGTAAAGAAGTCGCAACGCAGCAACAGTGACATTGTGCGCATTTCCGCGCCAGCGGCAGGCATACAATTGATCGCCAAACAATTTCCCGGGAGCTCGCCATGCCATTCCTGCGTTACGCGGCCTATCCCGCCGCCACCCTGTATGCGCCATCTGAATCGGCCGACGGCCAACCTTCCGAAGATCCAAAGCCGCTCAAGCAACTGTTATGGGGTGACGAGCTGACGGTGCTGCGCACCAGCGACGACCAGCAATATCTGGAAGTGATCGCGCGTAAGACGCACGGCTGGATCCGCGTCGACCAAACCCAGGAAGACCGCCTGCTGGAAGTGGTATTCGTCGACATAGGGCAGGGCGATGGCGCGCTGATGATCACTCCCGGGGACCAGCGATACATTATCGATGCAGGGCAGGGCGACAATATGGTCCGTTTCCTGCGCTGGCGCTTTGGCTTCGAGGAACTGACCACCTTCGATGCCGCGGTCCTCTCGCATTCTGACCTTGACCATTACGGCGGCTTCGAACACCTGTTCAAGGAAGAGAAGATCCATTTCAAGCAGATTTACACGAACGGCTTGATGGAGCGGGCGGCGGACAGGGCAAGCCACGCCATCGGCGTTCCTGTGAAGGCCGGCGACGAGAGCTACATCACCGAGCTCGTGACGACACTCAAGCAACTGAAGACATTCCTTGCCGATCCAGAAAACGCCAAAGGCAAGCGTTATCCCACCATGCTCGCGCAGGCGCTAAAGGACGGAAAGTTCGACGACCTACAGATGCTCGACGTGACGGACGAATACATGCCGGGCCACGAGGAAGGCGAGGATGTCGTCATCAAGGTGCTGGGGCCGTACCCGGAAATCATCGATGGCCATAAGGCGCTGCGCTGGTTTGGCGACGTTGGCAAGACGAAGAACGGCCACTCTGTGGCGCTGCACGTGACGTACAAGAATGTACGCATATTCATGGGAGGCGACCTCAATATCGAATCCAGTCGCCACTTGCTGGAATCCCACACGGGTCTGAGTGGCACCCCTGCAAACGCGGAAGAGGAAAAGCACCTGGTTGAAGCCGCCAGGGCGATATTCGAAAGCGATGTCGCGAAAGCTTGCCACCATGGCAGTGCCGATACGTTGCTGCCCCTGATCAAATCGATCAATCCGGTTGCGACTGTGGTCTCGAGCGGTGACGACGAACCCCATGCGCATCCTCGTGCCGACGCCCTTGGCGCGATTGCACGCTATAGCCGCGGCGAGCGGCCGCTATTGCTCTGTACCGAACTGGCACGCTCGTCCAAAGAGTCGATCAAACATCCCAAGGCTCTTCGCGAACAACTGAAAGATCTGGCGGACGATATTGCCTTGGCGACGAGCGAGGAAGTCCGCGAACGGGCCCAGGAAAAATTCCAGTCCGCACTCCAGAAACTGGACCGCAGTGTGGCGGTCTATGGCGCAATCAACCTCCGGACGGATGGGGAAAAGGTCGTGCTGGCATACAAGCTGGAACGATCAACACCGTCCAAGGGCTGGGATCTTTACAAGCTGGAGCCCGATGCCAATGGGAAGTTGAGCTACAAGAGCAAGTTCGACGATTGAGTGGGCGCTGCCGTTTGATCTGGATCAAACCTTGTCTGCGTGGTGATGATTCGAGAGAGTCATCGCGTGAACTGGGCCCAGAATAGGGGACCGACAATGCCACGATATGGAGACCAGACATGCCCCCTAATCCACTGGTGCAAGCGCCGCCGGCAGCGGCCCTTGCACGCAGGCCGGCAGCCATAGCTCCGGCTGCCGCCATACGGACAGTTGTACAAGCAAAGCCTGCATCGACGACGCCCGTGCGAGGTTCCGCAAACGGCGCCGCGATTCAGGCCAGGACACTGGGAAAACGACCGGTCCCTCCCACCGCGCGGCAGGCTCTCGTACCCCCAACGCGTGTACTGCAACGCGCCTCCACCCACGTGGACGGACATGGCGATTTCATCTCTTCACGCGGCGCCGAACTTGGCGACTATGGCTACCGCCAGCTGCGCATGCGGACTGTGTCGACCGCTTTGCGGAACGGGATGCATTATGCCGGTGGTGGCACACGCCGGGCCGTGAACATTTTCAACATCACGCTGCTGCACGGCTGGAATACAAGCAATACGAAAACGGCGCAGCGAATCAAGAGCCTGACCGAGTCTGGCATAGCGGCGGTCCAGAATACGGCGGTGGCGCCACTGACGGCCCACCAGATTGATACGATCATGCCTTCAACCGAAGAGATTCAGATCGTCGAACGTGCCAACGCACCCGGGACTTTTGTCACGTTGCAGGGCGTCGGCCGGCTGGTCGCAATACGGAAATGGTTGCAGGATAACGGCGTGTTCGCCAACTTTTATGTGGAAGTCATGTGCTATCCGGCGTCCGGAATGGGGGCCAACCAGTTGGTGGATATTTCGAATACCTATGATGCGCAAGAGTCGTTCTTGTCACGCAACATCATAGGGCCCGCAATTTATGCCACCGGGACCATTGCGGCCATGGGTCTGGCTGCCTTAGGTGCATGGGCGGCATACCGGCGCTGGCGCTGATGATGACTCGCGCCTCTCATCAGGGTCGATGCCAAAATATTTGCTTGTGATTTGCAAGAATGCGCGTACCTTGAAGATACGGCTCGCCGCCATATCGCAGCAGGCAAATCCCGGATGGCGAGCCCAGTGATACTGACTGAACAAGGTCAGCGTTTGTTGATGAACCCTTTACAGGAATTAGTCATGGATCCGCGCAAATTCCCAATAGCCGTCGCGCTTACCTTTGCGACCACAATCGCCATGGCAGCAACGGCCGAGGAGCCGGTGCCACGTGTGACAATCGGTTCCTACATTTTCAGCCAAAGCATCGGCGAGAACTACATGGGCTACACCGGCTTCGTGTCGACCAAAACCCGGGCTCAAGTGAAAACCGAACTGCGGGACGCCCGGCGCCGCGGACAGATTTACGATGGCGAAGCCTATCCAGGCCCTCTGAATGCCGTGAGCACGAAGTCCCGCATGCAGGTATTGACGGAGCTGAAAGACTATCGCGCAAAGCATCCTCAAGACATCTTTGATGGCGCGTTTCGGCCTTGATCACTCACTACATTCACGGCTCACGGGCGACTCTTAACTTCTGATATATTCGCTCAGTTTCCCCGGCGCTCATCAATGAACGCCGGGCTTAGGGGTACCGCTTCAAGTTTTACGCGCTCTTACTCAGGACACCACATCGAGCGCATAGCCCTCCAATTAGGCCAGCCTGCATTTGACATAATATAGATTATGCGAAGTATCGGTAATTCGGTTGCCTTCTCGTTCTCTACTAATTAAAATGAAAATCTACGTAGGCGCCTACCGATCATATGAGCAAAATCGACCATCCTCTTGTTTCCGACTACAACCAGCAACAAGGCGGCGCCAGCATTGGTGCGCGCTTGCGTCGCCTGTCAGAACGCATCGATCGGGACGCTAACCGCGTGTATGCCAGTCTGGGGTTGGAATTTGAGCAACGCTGGATGGGGACACTTAACCAGTTGCATTTGAATGGCAACATGTCGGTGAATGAAGTTGCGGCGGCGCTTGGCATTAGTCATCCTTCCGTGAGCCAGACGCGGCGCTCCCTGCTCGACGTTGGGCTGATTGCGGAGCTTCCGGATCCGGATGACGGGCGTCGGCGCACGCTTGCGTTGACGGCGGCTGGGAAATCGCTGGTCGCCCGCTTGTTGCCAGTTTGGGCGGCGCTGGATGTGGCTGCGCTGGCGCTCAATGCGGAGGCTGGCGATCTGGTGTCTGGCCTGACCAAGTTGGATCGGGCGCTGAACCAGCAATCCTTGTTTGAACGCGTCAGTGCGGAATTGGCGGCCGCACCAGCACGCCGAGGCCAGTCATGAAGCCTGCGGCACACATGCTTGCCCTCGTCCTGTGCGCGTCGGCCGGCATGGCGCACGGTCAAGCCATCACGCCTTGGGGCGTTGATCTGGCCGGCATGGACCGATCCATCAAGCCTGGTGATGATTTTTTTCGATACAGCGGCGGCAACTGGATGCGTACCACTCCGATCCCGCCAGATCGCACCAAATGGAGCACATTCCACAAATTGCGCGCCCAGGCCGAGGCCGAGGTCCAGTCACTTGTCGAGGCGCTGCTCACCAAGCCACAGGCGCCCGGATCAAACGGCCAGAAGATCGTTGATTTTTACACCGCGTTTATCGACACGGACGCCATCGAGCAAGCCGGTCTGGCACCGGTGCGTGAAGATTTGGCTGCCATCGCTGCGGCGCGCAGCCACGAGGAAATCGCACGCCTGATGGGACGGCCGGAGCTGCGTGCAAACGGCCCGATGTCGCTCACAGTTTGGCCGGATGCGAAGAACCCTGATCGCTATGGCATCAATATCGTCCAATCCGGCTTGGGGTTGCCGGGCCGCGACGTCTATCTGCAAACCGATCCAAGGGCAACTGCCACGCGCGCGGCCTACCGCATCTACATCGCGCAGATGCTGAAGCAGGTCAATTGGCCCGACGCCGACCGTGCAGCCGATGCGGTGCTGGCCTTGGAAACGGCAATGGCGACCTGCCACTGGACGGCTGAAAAGCGCGCTGATCGCGACCAGACCTATCATCCGCATTCGCGGGCCGGGCTGGTCGCCTTCGCGCCCTCCTTCCCTTGGGCCGAAATGCTGGACGCGCTGGGAATCCCGCAGCAGAACTTTTTCGTCGTCAAGGAAGACACTGCGGTCGTGGCTTTGGCCGAACTGTTCCGCGCGACGTCCGTGGCCGACTGGCGCGCCTACCTGGCCTTCCACTACCTGCAAGGCATGGCTGACCTGCTGCCGCGCGCCATCGACGAGCTGCATTTCGATTTCAATGGCCGCACGTTGTCGGGCCAGCAGCAGCAAAGGGTACGTTGGAAACGTGCGACGGCCGCGCTGAATACCGCGCTGGGCGAAGCCGTCGGCGAACTCTACGTGGCCCGCCATTTCACGCCGCAAGCCCGGGCGCAGGTGGCCGAGCTGGTTGAAAATCTACGCGCGGCTTATCGCGAACGCATCAGCCAATTGGATTGGATGGCGCCGTCGACCAAGGTGGCGGCGCTCGACAAGCTGGATAAACTCCGCGTCAAGATCGGCCACCCGGTACAGTGGCGCGACTACAGCAGTCTGGTTGTGCGGGCGGACGACCCCGTGGGCAATCGTCAACGCGCTCGCCTATGGGAATGGCGTCGTCTCACCGCACGCCTGAATCAGCGAGCCGATCGCGATGAATGGGGCATGACGCCGCAAACGGTGAACGCCTATTACAACGCATTCTTCAATGAGATCGTGTTCCCGGCCGCGATACTGCAACCGCCCTACTTCGATCCCAAGGCCGATATGGCTGTCAACTATGGCGGCATCGGTGGCGCGATCGGCCACGAGATGAGCCACGCCTTCGACGATCAGGGTGCGAAGTCTGACGCCAGCGGCGCGCAGCGTCAATGGTGGCAAGAGGCCGACCTGGCCAATTTTCGCACCCGCACCGCGCATCTTGTACGCCAGTTCGACCAGTATGAAGTGCTGCCTGGCTTGCGCGTGAACGGGCAGCTTACGTTGGGCGAAAACATCGGGGACAACGGAGGGCTGGCTATCGCCTTCGACGCCTATCAGCGCGCGTTGAATGGCCGCCCGGCGCCTGTGTTGGACGGTTTCAGCGGGCCGCAGCGCTTCTTTCTGTCTTGGGCGCAGACCTACCGCGAAAACATCCGGGAGGCCCAATTGCGGATCGACCTGCGCAACGATCCACACAGCCCCGCGCAGCATCGTGTCAACGGAGTGGTCCGCAATCTCGATGCCTGGTACGAAGCTTTTGGCATTGCGCCAGACCAGAAGCTTTATCTGGCGCCATCCGATCGTGTACGGATCTGGTAAGCCGGATTGGTTTTCGGCTGGTCGAACCACTGAAATTGGATGGCCATCCGTTAGCGCGTCACGAAAAGCAATGCAGTGCTACGCTCAGTCATCGCAGTCCAGAACTCACTGGAAGACAAATTGTGCGTATGTCAATACTCGCCCTTTCTTTCAAGCGACAAGTTCATATTCTTCTGCTGTGTCTGATCACGCTCGGGACACTCTCGTCCGCGCAAGCGGAACCGGTGCCTGAACGCTGGACAGCGATGGGCGCAACGGTGTTCAAGCATATGCCTGCGCCGCTGACCAGTTCGATGGCCCAGGACCGGCGCGGCTTCATGTGGATGGGCACGCAGTCGGGCCTGATCCGTTGGGATGGCTACACCTCGCGCCTGTACACGGCCGACAGCAAGCGTCCGCGCGCCCTCCCCGACAATTTTGTGCGCGTCGTCCACGTGGACAGCCGCGGCAATCTCTGGATTGGCACGAGCTCGGGAGGCATGGCGCGTTATGAGCCGGTTAGCGACGACTTCACCGTTTTTGCCGCCGGCCCGAATGGCGTCAGCGATGCGCACATCGCCGCCTTCGCCGACGATGGCGCCGGTGGTTTGTGGATCGGTACCGCCAACGGGCTCGATCATATGAGCGCGTCCGGCAAGCTGACCGCCGCATCGACCACTGTGCTGCCATCATCCGGACGCGGATCGGCCATCCGCACCATTGAAGCGCTGCTGCGCGACCGCAATGGCGGCTTGTGGATTGGCACCCGGGAGGGTTTGCTTTACCGTGCCCCGAACGTCGCGGCCGCCACCGCCGTGGGTTTGGACGCCCCCATCAACGCCCTGCTCCAGGATTCAAACGGACGGATCTGGATCGGCACGCGCAACCAGGGCGCCTACGTGGTCCGGCCGGGAAGTTTGAGCGCTGTCCCGGTCGTGGAAAGCGGCCCCAAAGGGTCCTTGCACGAACAACGCGTGTTTTCCATAGTCGAAGTTTCATCGCGCGAAATCTGGTTTGGCACTGAAGGCGGCGGGATCGTCGCGCTCAATCCGGATAGCGGCCTTACCCGCCGCATCCGCCACAAGCCGGACGCGGCGGACAGCCTGAGCGACAACGATACCTACGCGCTGTTTCGCGAGCGCAGCGGCCTGATCATGGTGGCCTCGACCGATACCAACAGCGTCCACGACCCGCGGCCGCAAGCCGTGATCACCATACGCGACACAGGCTTGCCGGTGGAAGGCAAGTTCACGGTGCCCAGCGTGCTGGTGCGCCCGGACGGTACGGTATGGGTGGCGGTGGGCGGCGGCGGCATCGACATCCTCGATCCGGCGACCGGCGGGATCGGCCAGATCGCGGCCGGCCAGCCAGGCGGTTTGCCCACCGGCCGGGTCTTGGCCATGGCCAACGGCCCCGATGGCAACGTGTACGCCGGCACCCAGCAAGGCTTGTACCGGATCGATGGCCAGGGCAAGCGCGTCGAGCTATTGCAGATCCCGGGCCGCAGGGCCAGCGCGGCATCGTGGGCTTTGGCGTTCCAGGGCGACGTCATGTGGCTGGGGGGACTGGATGGCCTTTGGGCGCTCAAGTTCAGCGACACTGAAACGACGGCGGCAGTGCTGCGGCACAAGGATGCGCAGCTTGGCGACAGCCGCGTCACGTCGCTGCTTGCTTTGCGTGACGGCAGCTTATGGATCGGTACGCGTGCGGGCCTCGCCTATTTGCCATCGCCGGAAGGCAAGCTGGAAGTTGTCCCGACTGACGCGGCCTCGCCCGACCGGCTGCTGCCGGGCTTTACCTCTTCGCTCGCGCTGGACCAGCAGGGCCGCCTGTGGATCTCGACTTTCGGGCGGGGCGTGCAAATGCTCGAACGCACCGACGCCGACGGACGGCGCCGCTTCCACCGCATCGAAACGACGAATGGCTTGCCCGACAACAGTGTCAATGCCGTGCTGGCGGACCGCCACGGCGCAATGTGGGTAAGCACCGATAAGGGGTTGGCCCGCATCGATACCGCCACACTGGGCGTGCAGGCGCTGGGCGAGGCCGACGGCGTGCACGTTACCCAGTACTGGACCAATTCAGCCGCGCTCACCGATCAAGGTGAAGTGCTGTTTGGCGGCCTGAACGGGCTCACCGTGGTGCGTCCCGACAAACTTGCCGTCATTGATTACCGGGCCCCTGTTGTGGTCACCGACCTGGCCGTGGGAGACCGGCCGGTGGCGCCTGGGCGCTATCTTCCCGGCCCTAATGCCCCGCCCGGCGCTGCGCTGGAAATCACGCCGGCAGGCAAAGAGCGCGGCTTCTCGCTGGAGTTTGCCGCGCTCGATTACTCTGCCTCCGAGCGCGCGCAGTACGCATACCGGCTGGTTGGCTTCGACAGCGGCTGGATCCCGACCGCGCCCGGTTCGCGCCGCCTCGCCTACACCAACCTGCCGCCGGGGAACTACACTCTGCAATTGCGTGCCGCAACGCGGGCGGGCGTGTGGACGGAGCCGCTCAACCTGCCGGTGCACGCATTGCCCTCTTGGCACCAGCTGGCATGGGTGCGCGCCCTGGCCGTGCTGCTGGCGCTTGGCGCGCTCGCCGCCCTGGTGCGATGGCGCATTGGCTGGTACCGGCGCCGCCAGGCGGAATTGGAATTGATGGTCGAACAGCGCACCACCGAACTGCGCGCCAGCCAGGCGATGCTGGAACAACTCGCGTACGCCGATCCGCTGACCGGCCTTCCCAACCGAAGGCTTTTCAGCGACGAACTGCGCCGCATGCGCGCCCATGCCGCGCGTGACGGCACCTCGTTCACCCTGCTGTTGATGGACCTCGACCACTTCAAACAGGTGAACGACACGCTTGGTCACGACGCCGGCGATGCGCTGCTGGTGGAAGTGGCGCGCCGGCTACGCTTGTGCGTACGCGAGACCGATCGCCTGGCGCGGCTGGGCGGCGACGAGTTCGCCGTCTTGCTCAGTAATACGGACGACGAGCGCGACGTCGACCAGGTGGCGCAGCGCATCGTCGACAGCGTGGCTGAACCGGCTGCTTTCGGCGCGCACCAGATGCGGGTCGGTGCCAGTATCGGCGCCGCCGCTTTCCGAGGCTCCCAGGCCAGCGACGAAGCGCTGTACAAGCAGGCCGACCTGGCGCTCTATCAAGCCAAGAGCGCCGGCCGCAACACCTGGGTGTGGTACCGGGCCGAGGAACATGAAGCGCTCGCCGGTACCTGATCGTCCGAAGTTCAATTGCCTAACAGCGCATCCTTGAAGCCCTGCAGCGCAGGCTTGGGCTGGAAGTTGCCATCGAACAGCAGTGGCCAGTCGGGCGAGCCGGGCTGGTTGATCCAGCTGTCGGCGTCCCACACGCCCCACACCGTGATGCCGGTCCGCTGAGCCGCCGGCACGGCGCGCAGGTAAGCGGCGATGATGTCGTGATAGCGCTGTTGCTGCCGGCTGGCTGCCTCCGGCGTGAAACTGGTATAGGCGCTCTTCATGCTCACGTCCAGTTCGGTGATCTTCACCTTCAAGCCGCGATCCGCAATCGCCTTCAGGGAAGACTCGATGGCGCTGATGCTCGGCCAATCGATGGTCACGTGCATCTGGAAGCCAACGCCCGTAATGGGTACGCCGCGCGAGCGCATGCCATCGACCAGTGACAACAGGTTCGCCGTCTTCCTTCCGCCAGCTTCGATGTTGTAGTCGTTGTAGTACAGGTCGACTTGAGGATCGATGGCGCGGGCGTTGATGAAGGCCTGGTCGATGAAGTTGTGGCCCATCTTCTGGCTGAACACGGTGCTGCGGAGGATGTTCTCGACCGTCGGTTGACCATCGTCGGCCAACGCCTCATTGACCACGTCCCAGCTCGCCACCTTGCCCTGGAAGTGCGAAACAATGGTTTGGACATGGTTCTTCAGCATGGCGGCAAAATCGCCGCTGTAGTTCGTCATGAAGCCAGGCACCTGGTAATCGGCATGCCAGATCAGGGTATGTCCATGCACGTTCATGCCGTTTGAGTTCGCAAAGGAAATGAATTCGTCGGCCTGGCCGAACGTGAAGGTATTTTCCTGCGGATGCAGATAACTCATTTTCATGATGTTACCGGCGGTCATCTGGTTAAAGTTGGGGAATACAACAGCCTGTTGCTGCGCGCTGCTGCTGCTGCTGATAATGCTGTTGTTCTCGAAGCCCGCATTGACGGCCACGCCAATCGGGAAGCTGGCCAGGGACTTCAGCGGCGCATTACTGCTGTCGGTCGTGAAGTACGCAGTCAGCGACTTGTTGCCGTCCATCGTGATCGTCACGGGATTGACGTTGCCGCTGGCCGCCCCGCCCCAGCCGGAAAACAGCGAACCCTGCAGTGGCGTCGCCGTGATGCTCACCGCGCTGCCGGCCTTGATACTGTAGCTGCCCGCCGCCGGGCTCGTCACACCGTTGCCGCCGCCGCCGACATTGAGCGTCAGCGTATAGTTGACGGCGCTATTGTCGGTGCCATTGACCTGCAACTGCGCCCCGCTCTGCTTGGCTACGTAGCGCAGGTAGTAGTTGCCGTTGATGCGCGCCGGCATCTGGCTCGACGTCACGTTCTTGTACGACACGCCGTTGATCGTGAACGTGTCCGCCAATCTGGAAGCAACGCTATCGATGGTGCCGGAAGTGTAGAGGCAAACGTTTGCGGGGCCGTTCAATAGCATCGGCAAGGTCATCGGCTTCGGATTGTTGCAAACCGCTCCCGCGACCCGCCCGCCGGCAACCTTCGGCGCAGCATAAGCATTGCTGAAGGCGATTACCAGCCCCAGCATTCCGCCGACAAGATACTTCAACAATGTATCTGTTGCCTTCATATTTCCCCCTGTTCGTTCGGAACTTAACAGGGGGAAATGCTACCCGCCGGGGGTGGCGCGCACGTTATGAATTTCCTCAGGGCACATTCCAAAATTCACCGACGCGACGCCCGCGCAACATGCAGCTTCCGATAGCTATCCATCAGGCGCTGGTGGCGGTCAAGGCCCTCCAGCTTCATGCTGGTAGGCGTCAAGCCATAGAAGCGCACGCTGCCATCGACCGAGCCGATCACCGCATCCATCCGTTCGTTGCCAAACATGCGGCGGAAGTTGGCGACGTAATCGTCCAGCTCCATCTCGTCGTCGAGCACGACTTCCAGGACGGCACTCAACGCCTGGTAGAACAAGCCACGCTCGAGCGTGTTGTCGTTGTACTGCAGGAAGGCTTCGACCAATTCCTTGGCCGCTTCATATTCATTCAGGGCCAGGTTGATCAGCAGGCGCAGTTCGAGCACGGTCAGTTGTCCCCACACCGTGTTCTCGTCGAAATCGATGCCGATCAAGGTGGCGATATCGCCGTATTCATCGAGCTCATTGGTCTCGAGACGCTCGAGCAACGCTTCCAGCGCGTCGTCGTCCAGGCGATGCAGGTTCAGGATATCGGCGCGGAACAGGAGCGCCTTGTTCGTGTTATCCCAGATCAGGTCTTCGATCGGATAGATTTCCGAGTAGCCGGGCACCAGGATACGGCAGGCAGTCGCACCAAGCTGGTCGCAGACGGCCACGTACACTTCCTTGCCCATGTCTTCGAGGATGCCGAACAAGGTTGCCGCTTCTTCGGCGTTGGACTTGTCGCCATGGCTGGAAAAGTCCCATTCGACAAACTCGTAATCGGACTTGGCGCTGAAGAAGCGCCACGATACGATGCCGCTCGAATCGATGAAGTGCTCGACAAAATTGTTTGGCTCGGTCACCGCGTTGCTGACGAATGTCGGTCGCGGCAAATCGTTCAAGCCTTCGAAACTGCGGCCTTGCATCAATTCCGTCAGGCTGCGCTCCAGCGCCACTTCGAAGCTCGGGTGCGCACCAAACGAAGCAAAAACGCCGCCCGTGCGGGGATTCATCAGCGTCACGCACATGACCGGGTACTTGCCGCCCAGCGACGCATCCTTTACCAGGACGGGGAAGCCCTGCTCCTCCAGCCCCTTGATGCCGGCCACGATGCGCGGGTACTTGGCCAGCACCTGCTCCGGCACGTCCGGCAATGCCAGCTCGCCTTCAAGGATTTCGCGCTTGACCGCCCTCTCGAAAATCTCCGACAGGCATTGGACTTGTGCTTCGGCCAGCGTGTTACCGGCGCTCATGCCATTGCTGACGAACAGGTTTTCGACCAGGTTGGAAGGGAAATACACGACCTCCCCGTCCGACTGGCGCACATACGGCAGCGAACAGATGCCGCGTTCCACGTTGCCGGAATTGGTGTCGATCAGGTGCGAGCCAAGCAGCTCGCCGTCGGGATTGTAGATGTGGAGGCAGTACTCGTCGAGGATCTCAGGGGGCAGCGCGTCATCCGGGCCTGGCTTGAACCAGCGCTCGTTCGGGTAATGGACAAACTCCGCATTCGCGAAGTCTTCGCCCCAATACATGCCGGCATAAAAATGGTTGTTGCTGATGCGCTCGATGTATTCGCCGAGTGCCGATGCCAGCGCGCTCTCCTTGGTCGAACCCTTGCCGTTGGTGAAGCACATCGGCGAATGGGCGTCGCGGATATGCAGCGACCAGACATTGGGCACGATATTGCGCCAGGAGGCGATTTCGATCTTGATGCCCAGGCTTGCGAGCAGCCCGGACATATTGGCAATGGTTTGCTCCAGCGGCAAATCCTTGCCGAGGATATAGGTGCTCGAGTCGGCATCCGGATTCACGGTCAGCAAGGCCTGGGCGTCCGCATCCAGGTTTTCGACTTCTTCGATGATGAACTCAGGTCCCTGCTGAACCACCTTCTTGACCGTGCAGCGGTCGATCGAACGCAAAATGCCTTCGCGGTCCTTGGCCGAGATATCCGGCGGCAACTCGACCTGGATCTTGAAAGTCTGCTGGTAGCGATTTTCAGGATCGACAATATTATTCTGCGACAGGCGGATATTTTCGGTTGGAATATTGCGAGTTGAGCAATAAAGCTTTACAAAATAAGCCGCACATAAGGCCGACGACGCCAGGAAGTAATCGAACGGACCGGGCGCCGAGCCATCGCCTTTATAGCGGATCGGCTGGTCGGCGATCACCGTAAAATCGTCGAATTTTGCTTCCAGGCGAAGCTTATCGAGAAAGTTGACCTTAATTTCCATGAAATATTCCAGGCAGTGCGCAAAATTGAATAGGCCGCTATTATCGGCTGTTTTGCGCCTGCCGGATAGGCGCCGCCCTCAATCGAAATCGAACAGGTCGCTGAGGAAGCCCTCCTTCTTCTTTTTATGGTGCGGGTAGGCGCCATGGCCATGGCCGAAGTGATGCTGCTGGTGACGCGGGTCCGGCTGCTGGTAACGCGGATCCGGTGCGCGATACGGCTGGTTGTACTGGGCCTGCGCGGGTGCGGGGGCTGCAGCGGGCGCGCCGACGGCGGAGCGCTCAATAATTTTGTCGAGCTCTCCGCGGTCCAGCCATACGCCGCGGCAGTTCGGGCAGTAATCGATTTCGATACCCTGGCGCTCGCTCATGACCAGGCTGACGTTTTTACAGACGGGGCAATCCATTGTCTATCTCCTTTCTTGTGTCGAATTACCCGATCCTAGGGGCGCCGTCTTAGGTGATTCTTAAGCTGCCAGCGCCGGATAATCGGTGTAGCCCCGCGCGCCGCCGCCGAACAGGGTTTCGCGCTCATGTTCGTTCAGTTGGGCGCCGCGGCGCAAGCGTTCCGGCAGGTCGGGATTGGCGACAAAGGGGCGTCCGATCGCAATCAGGTCCGACCAGCCTTCAGCCAATGCGGCGCGGGCCCGTTCGGCAGTGTATTTTCCGGCATAGATCATGATGCCGGGGAATGCTGCCCGCAAGGCCCGCTTGAATGACACCGGCATCAAGGGCGCATCGTCCCAGTCCGCTTCCGCGATATGGATGTAGCCGACACCGATCTCCGCCAGCCGCGCAGCCGCCGCCGTATAGGTTTCCTCAGGATTGGCATCGACGCAGCCATTCAAGGTCGTCAGCGGCGCCAGGCGGATGCCGACTTTCGCACCGTCGCCGGTAGCGGCCACCAGGGCGCGCGCCACTTCATCCAGGAAGCGGAGGCGGTTGGGCAACGAGCCGCCGTATTCGTCGGTGCGATTGTTCGCGAACGAGTCGAGGAACTGGTTCACCAGGTAACCGTTGGCGCCGTGCAGTTCCACGCCATCGAAGCCGGCTTCCATGGCGTTGCGGGCGGCCTGGGCATACTGTTCGACTACCTCCGCGATTTCCTGCGTGGTGAGTGCGCGCGGCATGGAAGCTTGGGCGAAGCCCGGTTGGCCGCCCTCCCCTTCGATAAAGACACGTACGCCTTCCGCCTGGATCGCTGAAGACGAAACCGGAGCCGCGCCACCCAGCAAGCTGCTATGGCTCAGGCGTCCAACGTGCCACAATTGGGCGAAGATGCGCCCTCCCGCCGCATGCACTGCGTCGGTGACTTTGCGCCAGCCTGCCACCTGCGCCCCGGTGTGGATGCCGGGTGTGCCGGCATAGCCTTTGGCCATCGGCGAGATGTACGTCCCTTCGCTGACAATCAGGCCGGCCCCGGCGCGTTGCGCGTAGTACTCCGCCATCAATTCATTCGGCGCGTCGCCTGGCTGCGTGCTGCGCGACCGCGTCATCGGTGGCATGACGATCCGGTTTGGCAGTTCCAGGGCGCCGAGGCGCAGGGATTGGAATAATGGGTCCTGCATGATCTTCTCCTTATAAGTCCCAGGCCGGCGCCAGGCCGTCGGGGTTGACAAGGCGCCCGTTCCGTTCGAGCGCCGCAATCTGTGCCATGTCTTCATCGGCCAGCGTGAAGCCGGTCGCCAGCAGGTTGCTGGACAGGTTTTCCCGCCTGGTCGAGGACGGGATGACGGCGTAGCCAAGCTGCATGGCCCAGGCCAGCGCCACCTGGGCCGGCGTGGCGTGGCGCCGTGCAGCGATGGCGCCGATCACCGGGTCGCCGAGTACCTTGCCGTAGCCGAGCGTCATATAGGAAGTGACATGAATGCCCTGCCCCTGCAGGAACGCGACCAGCTTGCGGTTCTGCAGATGGGGGCTCAATTCGATCTGGTTGGTGGCGATCTGCGCCGCCCCAACGGCGTCGATCGCGCGGCGGGCATAGGCGACATTGAAGTTCGAAATGCCGATCTGGCGCACCAGTCCGCGCTCGCGCGCCGTGGCGAGCGAAACCATGTATTCCTCCACCGGTACGCTGCTGAGCGGCCAATGGATCAGGGCCAGGTCGACATAGTCGGTCCGCAGCCGGGCCAGGCTCTCTTCAAGGCTGGCCAGCATGCGGTCTGCGGCAAAGTTCTCGTTCCAGACCTTGGTGGTCAGGAAGATGTCCTTGCGTGGGAGTCCGGATTCGGCGACGGCCTGGCCGACTTCCGCCTCGTTGCCATAGATCTGGGCGGTATCGATTGCGCGGTAGCCCGCTTCAAGCGCGTTCGACACGGAATCGAACGCAGCTTGTCCTTGCAGGCGGAAGGTGCCTGCGCCAATTGAAGGGATAGACATCTTGGTGGTCCTTTATGCAGCGATCTTTTCGGAATTGTTCGCGCCCACGGCATCGTGGCGCTGATCGAGACGCCCGCTCCAGGCAGTCATGCCGACGGCGGCCAGCGTGACCACGCCCGCAATCCATGGCGTGTGGATCAGGCCGAAACGGGCGACCACCAGGCCGCCGGCAGAGGCGCCGATGGCAATGCCGATATTGAACGCGGAGATGTTGAAGCCGGCCGCCACTTCCACCGCATCCGGCGCGACTTTGTGCGCCTGTTGCACCACATAGGATTGCAGTGCCGGCACGCTGCCGAATGCGAACGCGCCCCAGGCCAGCACGGTCAGCACGACGAACACGGGATTCGGCGCGGTGAACGACAAGGCGATCAGCACCACCGCCAAGCCCAGGAAAACCTTCTTCAGCGCGCTGATGGCGCCCTCCTTGTCCGCGAGTCTGCCGCCCCAGACGTTACCGACGGCCACCGAAATGCCATAAGCAAGCAACACCACGCTGACGGCACCTGGCTTGAAGCCGGAAATATCCTGCAGGATCGGCGCCAGGAAGGTAAAGGCGATCAGGGAACCGCCATAGCCGGCGGCGGTCATGGCATAGACCAGCAACAGCCGCGGTTGCAGCAGCACCCGTGCCTGGCGCAACAGCGGTGCGGGCGGAGCGCTCTTGATATGGCGCGGGACGAACAGGAAAGCGCCCAGCAAAGCGATGAGACCGAAGCCGGCGACCACCAGGAACGTCGCGCGCCAGCCGAAATTCTGGCCGATCCAGGTGCCAAGCGGAATGCCGGTGACGAAGGCGACGGTCATCCCGCCGAACATGGTGGCGATGGCGCTGGCCGCCTTCTCCTTGCTGACAAGGCTGGTGGCAATCACGGAACCGACCGAGAAGAAGACGCCGTGCGTCAGGCCGGTCAATACGCGTGCTGCGATGAGCGGGCCGTAACCCGGCGCCAGCCAGGCGCCGATATTCCCGGCCGTGAACAGCAGCATCAGGCCGACCAGCAGCGGGCGGCGCGGCACTTTGCCGGTCAGGGCGGTCAGTACCGGCGCGCCGATGGCGACGGCCAGCGCGTACAGGCTGACCAGCAGGCCGGCCGACGGCAGTGTGACGCCCAGGTCGGTGGCGATGGTCGGGATCAGCCCGACAATAACGAATTCGGTGGTGCCGATCGCGAAAGCCGCGATCGTCAAGGCAAGTAGTGCGAGTGGCATGGGTCCTCCTTCTGTTCAGGTTGGACGCCACTCTACCGTCGCCACTCTTTCCAAAAAAGCCGTCTTTCCGCGAAAGAGTTTTGAATATAATTCAAATATGAAGACGACACTCGATGAAATGCAGGCGTTTATTGCCATTGTGGCCACGGGTTCGATCAGTGCCGGCGCAGAGCGCTTGGGCCTGACCGTGTCCGCCGCCAGCCGCACGCTGACCCGCCTGGAAGCCAAGCTGGAAACCACCCTGGTCCGCCGCACCACGCGCCGGCTGGAGCTGACTGAGGAAGGCAAGGCCTTCCTGGAATGCGCCGGCAGCATTGTTGCCAAGGTTGAAGAAACCGAGGAAAAGATGTCGCTGCGCCGCCAGGGGCCGGCGGGCCGGCTGCGCATCGATGCCTCGACACCCTTCATGCTGCACGTGATCGTGCCGCTGGTGAACGGCTACCGCGAACGCTACCCGCGCGTGGAGCTGGAACTGAACAGCAACGAAGGCATCACGGACCTGATGGAAAAACGCACCGACGTCGCTTTCCGCATCGGGCGCCTGCGCGACTCCACGCTGCACGCCACGCCGATCGGCACCGGGCGCCTGCGCATCCTGGCCAGCCCGGACTATATCGAGCGCCATGGCGCGCCCGCCAGCGTCGCCGAGCTGGCAAACCATACCCTGCTCGGGTTCAACCAGCCCGAAACGCTGAATGAGTGGCCGCTCCTGGACGGTGAGGGCCTGCCGCTGCATATCACGCCCAACGTCTACACGTCGAGCGGGGAAACCCTGCTGCACCTGGCGCTGCACGGCGCCGGCATCGTCTGCCTGTCGGATTTCCTGAGCAACGCCGACCGCCGGGCGGGGCGCCTGCGCCAATTGCTCGTGGAGGAAACATTGGAGGTTCGGCAACCGATCAACGCCGTCTATTACCGCAATACCGCTCTTTCCGCCCGGATTGCGTCTTTTGTCGACTACATGAAAGAGAAATTGGGCGATCGCCCCTTTAGCGAGCCGCTATAATATCTCCCCTTGCAAATGGTGGGTTATTAAGAATGTCTTTGCTTGACCACGAACTCGAATTGCTGGCGCCAGCCAAAACCGCGGAGATTGGCCGCGAAGCCATCCTGCACGGCGCGGACGCCGTCTACATCGGCGGCCCCGCCTTCGGCGCGCGCCATAACGCCAGCAATCCTATAGAGGATATTTCCGCGCTGGTGGAGTTCGCGCACCGCTACCGTTCCCGCATCTTCGTGACCATGAACACCATCATGCACGACTCGGAACTGGACCTGGCGCGCAAGCAGATCTGGCAGCTCTACGATGCAGGCGTCGATGCCTTGATCATCCAGGACATGGGCTTGCTGGAGATGGACTTGCCGCCGATCCAGCTGCACGCCTCCACCCAGTGCGATATCCGCACCGTGGAGAAGGCCAAATTCCTGGGCGACGTCGGCTTCTCCCAGCTGGTGCTGGCACGTGAGCTGACCCTCGACAAGATCCGCCAGATCCGCGCCGAAGTCGACACTCCGCTCGAATACTTCGTGCACGGCGCGCTATGCGTGGCCTTCTCGGGCCAGTGCTATATCTCGCACGCCGACACCGGCCGCAGCGCCAACCGCGGCGACTGCTCGCAGGCTTGCCGCCTGCCCTACACCCTGTCCGATAACCAGGGCCGCGTGGTGGCCTTCGAAAAGCACCTGCTGTCGATGAAGGACAACGACCAGAGTGCCAACCTGGAGGCACTGGTCGATGCCGGCATCCGCAGCTTCAAGATCGAGGGCCGCTACAAGGACATGGGCTATGTGAAGAACATCACCGCCCACTACCGCCTGCTGCTGGACGAACTGCTGGAACGCCGTCCCGAATTCGCACGCGCCGCCAGCGGCCGCACCCGCGTGCTGTTTACGCCGGACGTGGACAAGACCTTCCACCGCGGCCACACCGATTATTTCGCCAATGGCCGCCAGGGCGATATCGGCGCTTTCGATTCGCCCAAGTATGTGGGCGTGGAGCTGGGCACGGTGGTGCGCATGGGCGGCGACCACATCGACGTCATCACCAATGCCCCCATGGCCAATGGGGACGGCTTGAACTACATGAACAAGCGCACCACGGTCGGCATCCAGGCCAACCGCGCCGAGAAGCTGGGCGACACGGAAGACGGCCAGCGCTGGCGCGTCTTCCCGAACGAACAGATGGCCTCCCTGCCGGGCTTGAAGGTCGGCACGGTCATCCACCGCAACCGCGACCACCAGTGGGAGGCGGCGCTGCACAAGAAGTCGTCCGAGCGCCACGTCGGCCTGCAGCTCACGCTGGCGGAATGCGACGGCGGCCTGCGCCTGTCGATCATCGACGAAGACGGTATCGTCAGCGCCACCGAAGCGGCGCTGGCGCTGCAACCGGCCCAGAATGCCGAGCAGGCCGAGAGCGGCTTGCGCGCCAGCCTGGCCAAACTGGGCAACACGATGTTCCTGGCTGACCACGTCGAATTGAAGCTGTCGCAGCCTTGGTTCGTGCCGTCATCGGCCATCAATGCCCTGCGCCGCGATGCCGTGGCTGCGCACGAGGCGGCGCGCCTGGCCGCATGGCAGCGCCCGCAGCGCAAGGTGGCGGCCGAACCGCGCGCAGTCTACCCCGATACGCAATTGAGCTATCTGGCCAACGTCTACAACGAAAAGGCGCGTGAGTTCTACCATAAGCACGGCGTGCAGCTGATCGCGGCGGCTTATGAGGCCCACGAGGAAGCGGGCGAAGTGCCGCTGATGATCACCAAGCACTGCCTGCGCTTCTCGTTCAACCTGTGCCCGAAACAGGCCAAGGGCGTGCAAGGCGTCCAGGGACAGGTGAAGGCGGAACCGATGACGCTCGTCAGCGGCGACCATACCTATACGCTGCGCTTCGATTGCAAACCCTGCGAAATGCATGTGGTGGGCGCCATCAAACCCGGCATCCTGAACTCCCCTCCTCCATCGGCGGTGCCTTACAGCCCGCTGGTGTTCCACCGCAAGCGCCCAGGCTAAGCCAACAGGGCGCGTGCTTCGGCCAGCAAGCCCTCGGCGCAGGGCTTGCCGGTTTTCGATTCCCGCAGCGAGACGTGCCACAGGCCGACCACGCCGGCCAGTTGGCTCTCGTCGCTGGCATGTTCGATACGCCGCACCAGGTCGGCCGCCAGCAAGCCGAGATGCTTGCGCGCGGCGTTCGCCATCAGGTCACGCGCCGCCGCCAGGGCCGCTGTCGCTGCCGCTGGACGGGCCAACGCAATCGCTGCCGTTGCAGCGGGGCGCGTGTCCGCCACGCTGGCCGCCACGCCGGCCGGCACCGGCACGCCGGCTGGACTTGGGGCCGGGGCTGCAGCGATACCGGCCAGCCCTTTGCGCAGCAGGTTTTCCACCGCCTCCAGCATTTCTTCTTCGCCCAGCCACGTCTCGATCGCCCCCAAGGGCTTTTGGCCGTCAAGCAGGATCAGCACTGCGCGCTGGCGCGCCGTCAGTCCGGCGCTGCGCTGCACGACTTCCGCGCGGCCGGCTTCGGTCTTGCCAAACACCGTGGCGCGCAGGCGGACTCGATTTTCGGGAGTGAATTGCATACTGCGATGCTACGAGGCAATTATGACGAGAATATTTCATCGCCCGACCATACCGTGCTATAAAGTCAGCACCACGGACGAAGCCGCCACGCCATGCCACCTCGCCTCCAGACGCCCATCAGCTTGCTGCTTGCGGCCGGAGCCTATTATTTGCTGGCGCGATTGGGCTTGCTGCTCGCCCTGGGAGAGAGCAATGCCAGCCCAATCTGGCCTCCATCCGGCTTTGCCCTGGTACTGCTATTGCGTTGGGGCCCGCGCATGTGGCCCGCGATCATGGCAGGCGCGTTTTTCGCCAACTTCGTCGAGTTCCAGCATAACGAGGCCGCCCCCTACCCCGCCATCCTGGCAGCGTCGCTGGCGATCGCGGCCGGCAATAGCGCCGAAGCGCTGACCGGCAACTGGTTGTTGCGCCGCCTCGGCATCGCTCGCTTGCGACTGCAAAGCCAGCGCGAGGTCTATGCCTTTGCCGCCGCCATGCTGGCCGCTGCCACCGTTTCGGCAACGGCGGGTATCGCGGCGTTGCGCGTGTTCGGGATCATTCCCGCCGAACTCACACTGCAGGTGGCAGCCACCTGGCTGAGCGGGGACTTCCTGGCCTTGCTGCTGATCGCGCCATTGGCGATGGCAATCCCGTCCCGGCCGGCGTGGCCACGTTGCAGCGCGGCGCAAGCCATATTCCTTGCCATTCTCGCCGTTTCCACGCTGGCGGTATTTTTCGCCGCCCCAAGCCATGCGGGTACCGCTTTCCTGCCGTATGTCTTGCTGCTCTTCCTCGGCTTCGCAGCGGTCAAACGCTGGCGCGTCATGCTCCGGATGGCGTTGCTGGTGATCGCCAGTATCGCCATCCCGGCCACGGTACTGGACCGCGGTCCATTCGTCTCCGGCGTCTTGCACCATTCGCTGCTTTCGCTTTGCACCTACCTTGCAATCAGCAGCATCCTGGCCTGGGTGCTCGCCACGGAGGACGAGCCCGGGCTGGAGGAAAGCTACAGCTGGACGCCGATCCTCACCTTGCTCGCTTGTATGGCGCTCACCGTCGGCGCCTGGAGCTGGATCGCCCGGGACACCGATACGCGCACCCGCGAGCGGTTCCAGCGTGCAGCCGACGCGGTGCGCGAAACCATCCGGGTGCGCATGCAAGCCTACGAATCGCTGTTGCGCGCGGGAGCTTCCCTGTTCGACGCTTCGCAGAAGGTCGAGCGCGGCGAGTGGCAAAAGTTCGTCGCGGGATTGAACCTGGAGGCGCAATACCCTGGCGTGCTCGGCATGGGCTTCGCGCGCTTTGCGCCAGGCGGGGCACTGGACACCCTGAAGCGGGAAGTGCCGGTCTGGCCGGAAGGCGAGCGCGACCTGTATGCCGCCATCGTCTACCTGGAGCCGACTTCGCCGCGCAACCAGTTCGCGATCGGCTACGACATGATGTCCGAGCCGACGCGGCGCCGTGCCATGGTCGCGGCAATGCAGAGCGGGAAAATGACGGCCAGCGGCCCCATCACTTTGGTGCAGGAAATCAGCGGCCCCAGACAAGTGGGCTTCCTGGTCTTCAACCCAGTGTACGCGGACAATGCGACCGGGCAGCGCGAACTGCGCGGCTTTATCTACAGTCCTTTCCGCATGGGCGATCTGATGCAGGGCATCTTCGGCGACAGCTTGCGCGAAGTGGGGCTGGAGGTCCGGTTCCAGGATATGGCCGGCCAATTGATGTACTCCAGCGCGCGCAGCGGCGTCGGCCAGAGCTTCACCCGTTTCACCAGCCTGCAATACATTCCCGTGGGTGACAATGGCCAGGCTTGGGCCCTGCAGATCCGCCCCACCGCCCTGTTCGACGCCACCGTGGACGAAGACAAGTCCTTCCTGGTGCTGGTCCTGGGGACATTGATCAGCCTGCTATTTTTCGGCGCCAGCCGCAACCTGGTCCATCAACGCAGCGCCGCCTTGCGTGCCAAGGACCAATCGGCGCGTCAACTCGAACGCCAGACCGCCAGCCTGGAAGAGTCCGAGGCCCGTTTCAAGCTCCTGACCTCACACATCCGCAACCATGCCATCGTGCTGCTCGATGCGGATGGCATCATCACCACCTGGAATGAAGGCGCCGAGGCGTTGTTCGGCTATACCACCGCTGAAATTGTCGGCCAACCGCTGCAGGTGCTGCTGGCCGAGAGCGAGGCCAGCGTCAGCATGCGGCTCGCCCGCGAGCATGGGCAGCATGAAACCACATCGCTGCGGCGGCGTAAGGATGGTTCAACCTTCCTGGCCGTGAAACAGCTGTTCACGGTGCGCGACGAGCTGCGGCGCTGCATTGGCTTCGCCATGATCCTGCGCGACGTGACGGCCGAGAAGGCGGCGGAAAAGGAACTGAACGCAGCCAAGACGCAGGCCGAATCGGCCAGTGCGGCCAAGAGTGCCTTCGTGGCCAATATCAGTCACGAATTGCGGACACCCATGAATGCGGTACTTGGCATTACCCAGATGCTGGCGCACACCCCGCTCAATGCCGAGCAGCGCCAATACCTCGACATGGTCTCGGCCGCCGGGCGTTCACTGCTGGACTTGCTCAATGACGTGCTCGACTTTTCCAAGATTGAAGCCAACAAGCTGGAACTGGCTGAAGACGACTTCCTGCTGGACGATGTGATGTCGGCCCTGGCCGCCGTCATGGCCATGACCAATGCCGAACGCCGCCTGGCGCTGTCGCTGTGCCTGGACGCCGACGTCCCGCATTCCTTGCATGGCGATGTGCAGCGCATCCAGCAAATCCTGCTCAACCTGGTCAGCAATGCGTTGAAATTCACCGCGCACGGCATGGTCAGCGTACACGCCGGCCGCGATCCGGAGCATCCTGGCATGCTGCGCTGGGACGTCAGCGATACGGGCATCGGCATCAGCGCCGAACAATTGCAGCGCTTGTTCACCCCCTTCAGCCAGGCGGACGCATCGATGGCGCGCCGTTATGGCGGCACCGGGCTGGGCCTGGCGATTGCCCAGCGCATGGCCCAGCTGATGGGCGGCAGCATCGCGGTGCGCAGCACACCTGGCAGCGGCACCACCTTCACCTTCCTGATGCCGCTGCGCCAAGGCAGCCTGGCCGATCCCTATGCCTTGCCGGCGTCGCGCGCACAATGGCGCGTGCTGTATGCCGATCCCAAGCGGGAATTGCACAATGACTTGCGCCAGCTTGCCAGGCGCTGGGGCTGGCATTGCGAGACGGTGGAAAGCGCCTTCGAGCTCGACGCGGCCCTGGCTGCCGGTGCCTGCGATCTGCTGATCTATGACAGCAGCCTTGGCGATGCCGCGCGACGGGCCGCCGTCGCCCACCGCATCGGCGTGCGCAGCGGCTTGCAGGAGGGGGCGTCCAACGCGGGCCATGGTCCCGAGTTGCTGCGTCCATTGACCCGTTCGGCCCTCTTCCACGCCCTGGATGCCCTCGATGCCCCGCGCGGCACCCGCCCCGCCCCGCCGCCAACCCAGGGCGCCTTCCGCACGGGCAGCCGGGCGCTGGAGGGCTTGTCGATCCTGCTGGCGGAAGACAATGCCTTGAACCAGCTGGTAGCGCGCAGCATGCTCGAAGCGGTGGGTGCCACCGTGCACATCACCGAGAATGGCGAACAAGCCGTGGACTTCCTGCGCCAGCAGCGCGGCCAGGCCGACCTGGTGCTGATGGACGTCCAGATGCCGGTCATGGACGGCTTTGCCGCGACCGCGATGATCCGCCGCGAATTGCGGCTGGACTTGCCGGTGATTGCCATGAGCGCCGGTGTCACCCTGGACGAACGGGCCGAGTGCGAAGCAGCCGGCATGAATGGCTTCGTGGCGAAGCCCGTCGATGGAGATGACTTAATTACAACAATTTTGCATTTTGTTCATGCCAAGGCAGGCAATTGAAATCGCCCCAATTGACGTAAAGGCTATAATGGAACGGCAGTCCTTATATTTTTGGAAATAAATGAAAAAGCTTTTGCTCGGGGCTACCTTTGCTGCCCTGTCGTTGCCGGCCCTGGCCGATGCCTTCACGACCATTGAAAACCAGCCTTTGTCCGAGCTCTGGATCAATCCCGGCTTCTATTCCTACCACTTCCAGCGCGACAAGGGGTTCGACGATACCAATCCCGGGTTTGGCGCCGAGTACCGCTTTTCCACGGTGGCCTCGTTCACAGCTGGCCGTTTCCACAATAGCGACCGCCGCATGTCGAACTATGCCGGCCTCTATTACCAGCCCTGGTCGATCGGCCCACTGCGCCTGGGCGCGGTGATTGGCGCTTTTGACGGTTACCCGAAAATGCGCGACGGCGGATGGTTCCTTGCGGCAATTCCCGTCGTCAGCATGGAATATCAACGCGTCGGCGTTAATTTTGCTATCGTACCTACATATAAAGATCGCTTGCATGGCGCTTTTTCCGTGCAACTGAAGTTCAAATTGCTGTGATCAAGATGAACAAGCGCGCCTCCGTCGAACACTTGCAAGCCAGCTCGCTCGAAGAATTGCAGCGGCTGGCCAGCTTCGTATGCGGCCGGCCCGTGCCGGCCGAAGCGCTCGGCGACGACGGGCGGTTGTTCAGCTATCTGGCCCCCGATTGCTCCCCCGAGCAGCGCGCAGCGTTGGTGGACGTGGCCAATTGCGTGCGCGCCCAGCAATCGCTGCGCCACAGCCTGGCGCGCGCCAACGGTTTCCTGGCCGGCTTTGCCGAACATGCGCCGGCCCCGCTCTGGATCAAGGACGCGGAAGGCGACTACGTGATGGGCAGCTGCCTGGAACACCAGAACGCCAATGTCCTGGAAAACCCGGACGTCACCAAGACCATGGAAACCACGGACGATGGCAGGCGCCATTGGCTGGTGCACAAATTCCCCATCCACGTCAACGGCGAATCGTTTACCGGCGGCTCGGCCATCGATGTCACGACCGAAGTGGAAAAAGAGCGCGCCTTGATCCGGCACGACAATTTCTATGTGCTGCTGTCGCGGCTGAGCGCCTTGATTCCACGCTCGCGCACGCTGGAACAATTGTGCCTCGATGCGTGCCGCCTGGCGGCCCACCAGCCTGGCCTGGATTGCGCAGCCATCAGCCGCAAGGACGACGACGGCACCCTGCAACTGTACGCCTCCGCCAGCCGCGAGGGACAGGAACGCCACTGGAGCCCCGGCGAAGCGCCGCCGGATTGGCTGGCGCATGAATTGGCGGCCCATGTGCTGTCCACCGGCCGCGTGCAGTCAGGCTCGCGCAAGGGCCACGACATCGCTTCCTGCATGGCGGTGCCCCTGTTCGTCAACAACCAGCCGTGGGGCGTGGCCACGTTCTATTCGCGCCGCGACCAGCACTTCGACGCCTTCTACCGCGAACGGGCCGGCGAATTGAGCAACGAACTCAGTTATGGCATCGAGCGCCTGGTCAATGCGCAGGAAATGCATCGCCTGGCGCGCACCAATGTATTGTCCGGCCTGCCGAGCCGCCTGCAATTCGAGGAAGAAATCGCCGCCCTGGCCGCGTCCGATGCGCGCGGCACGGTCCTGCTAATCAACATCAACCGTTTCGATGAAATCAGCTCGGCTTACGGCAATGCCGCCGCGGTGGGCTTGATGCGCCACATCGCGGCGAGGCTGCGTTCCGTGGTCGCGGAAAGCATGCTGCTGGCCCATGTGGGCGTCGGCCGCTTTGCCGTGTTCCTGCCGGCCCACGGCACGCAAACGGCGGCTGAATTCATCCACGAAACGGCGGTGCCGATGCTGCAGGGCGCTTACCAGGTCAAGGAACACAAGATCTGGTGCACCATCAATGCCGGCGCCGCGGCGCTGCCCGACGATGGCACCACCGCCGACGAATTGCTGGTCAAGGCCTGGGATGCGCTGGCCGCCGCGCGCGACCTCGACTTGCGCTTCGGCCAGTACGACCGCGCCGCCGACCGCGTGGTGGCGCGCCAGATCAGCCTGGAAGTGGAATTGCGCGAAGCGTTGGAGCGCCAGGAATTCGTCAACTTCTACCAGCCCAAGATCGACCTGCGCACCGGCAAGCTGACCGGTGCCGAAGCCCTGGTGCGCTGGCGCCACCCGCAGCGCGGCCTGGTGCCGCCATCCGAATTCGTGCCGGCGCTGGAGCGCACCGGGCTGGTGATCGCAGTCGGCCGCCAGGTCATGCAGCGCGCCATGCAGGATTGGCGCGCCTGGCACGACGCCGGCCTGCTGCCGCCGCAGATCGCCGTCAACGTGGCCCCGGCCCAATTCCGTTGCGAATCGCTGTTCAACGATATCGAACGTGCCCTCCATACCGCGGGCGCCGACAATCAGCCGCTGTCGATCGAAATCACGGAAAGCAGCCTGGTGTCGGACCACGACCGCGTGGTGGAAATCCTGAGCAAGGTGCGCGCCCTGCAAGTGCCGGTGGCGATCGACGATTTCGGCACCGGCTATTCGTCGCTGTCCTACCTGGTCAGCCTGCCGGTGGACGTGATGAAGATCGACCGCTCCTTCGTCACCCGCATGTCGCACGACGCCGGCTATATGGGCCTGGTCAGCACCGTGGTGTCGCTGGCGCACAACCTCGACCTCAAGGTGGTGGCCGAGGGCATTGAAACGGAAGAAGAAGCCAAGCTGCTCAAGCTGCTGCGCTGCGAGCAGGGCCAGGGTTACCTGTACGGCCACCCTGTGCCGGCCGACGAGTTCGCCGCCCTGCTCGACGCTGCCTAGCCCCCCGCGCGGTCGCGGCTCAGTGCCGCGCCGAGGCGCGTTCCGTTGCCACCTGGTCCAGGATGTGCTTCGGCACGGCGGCGTAATGCTGGAACTCCATGGTGTAGGTCGCCCTGCCCTGCGTCAGCGAACGCAGCGAGGTGGAGTAGCCGAACATTTCCGCCAGCGGCACCAGCGCGCGGATCTGCTTGCCGCCACCGCCCGGGATTTCATCCATGCCCTGCACCATGCCGCGCCGCGTGGTCAGGTCGCCCATCACGTTGCCCATGAATTCCTCGGGCGTTTCCACCTCGACGTGCATCATCGGCTCCAGCAATTGCGCGTTGGCCTTGCGCATGCCATCCTTGAACGCCATCGAGCCGGCCATGCGGAAGGCATTCTCGTTCGAGTCCACGTCATGGTACGAGCCGAAAGTCAGCGTGGCGCGCACATCGACCACCGGGTAGCCGGCCAGCACACCCGATTGCAGCGTCTCCCGGATGCCCTTTTCCACCGCCGGGATGAATTCGCGCGGCACCACGCCACCCTTGATGGCGTCGACGAATTCGAAGCCCTTGCCCGCTTCCATCGGTTCCAGCTTCAGCACCACGTGGCCATACTGGCCCTTGCCCCCGGATTGCTTGATGAACTTGCCCTCGATATCGCTGACCGGTTTCGTGATGGTTTCGCGGTAAGCGACCTGCGGCTTGCCCACCGTGGTTTCGACGCTGAACTCGCGCCGCATCCGGTCCACCAGGATTTCCAGGTGCAGCTCGCCCATGCCCGACATGATGGTCTGGCCCGATTCCTCATCGGTGTGGACGCGGAACGACGGGTCCTCCTGCGCCAGGCGGTTCAGCGCCACGGCCATCTTTTCCTGGTCGGCCTTGGTCTTCGGCTCCACCGCCTGCGAAATCACCGGCTCCGGGAACACCATTTTTTCCAGGATGATCACCTGGTCCGGCGCGCTCAGCGTATCGCCCGTCGTCACATTCTTCAGGCCGACCGCCGCCGCGATGTCGCCAGCGAACACTTCCTTGATTTCCTTGCGTTCGTTGGCATGCATCTGCAGGATGCGGCCCAGGCGTTCCTTCTGGCCCTTGGTCGGGTTGTAGACCGTATCGCCGGAGTTGACGATGCCCGAATAGACCCGGAAGAAGGTCAGCTGGCCGACGAAAGGATCGGTCATGATCTTGAAGGCGAGCGCCGAGAACGGCTCCGTATCCGAAGGATGGCGCTCGATTTCCTTGTCGTCTTCATCGTGGCCCGCGATGGCCGGCACGTCCACCGGCGAGGGCAGGTATTCGACCACCGCGTCGAGCATGGCTTGCACGCCGCGGTTCTTGAAAGCGCTGCCCGCCAGCATCGGCACGATTTCATTGCGGATGGTGCGCTCGCGCAGGGCGGCCTTGATCTCTTCTTCGCTCAGGGTTTCGCCGTTCAGGTATTTTTCCGTCAGCTCGGGTGTCGCTTCGGCAGCCGCTTCGACCATATGGTCGTGCCACTTCTGCGCCAGCTCTTTCAAGTTGGCGGGAATGTCCTCGTAGCTGAATTTGACGCCCAGGGTCTCGTCGTCCCACATGATGGCGCGCATCTTGACCAGGTCGACCACCCCGTGGAAATTCTCTTCGGCTCCGATCGGGATCTGGATCGGCACGGCCGTGCCCTTCAGGCGGTCCTTGATCTGTTGCTGCACACGGAAAAAGTCGGCCCCCACGCGGTCCATCTTGTTGACGAACGCAATGCGCGGCACCTTGTATTTGTTGGCCTGGCGCCAGACGGTTTCCGATTGCGGCTGCACGCCGCCCACCGAGTCGTACACCATGACGGCGCCATCGAGCACGCGCATGGAACGTTCGACCTCGATGGTGAAGTCGACGTGGCCCGGGGTGTCGATGATATTGATCCGGTGTTCGGGGAAATTGCCGCCCATGCCTTTCCAGAAGGCGGTGGTGGCAGCCGAGGTGATGGTGATGCCGCGCTCCTGCTCCTGCTCCATCCAGTCCATGGTCGCGGCGCCATTGTGCACCTCACCCAGCTTGTGGTTGACCCCGGTATAGAACAGGATGCGCTCCGTCGTCGTGGTCTTGCCGGCGTCGATGTGGGCGCTGATGCCGATGTTGCGGTAACGCTCGATAGGTGTCTTGCGGCTCATCACAAATCTCCTTGAACGATGCCTTGCGGGCATCTTCGATTCTATCAGTAACAGGAGTGTGAAGATTGGGCGGCTCGACAAGAAATCAAGGGACGGGGCGCCATTGCCTGCTTGGAAGTCCCAGTACCCAACAGCAAACACGCGCCAGGCGGCGGCGCTCAGATCGCCGCGTCATCCCCCAGCCGGGCGCCGAAGCGCATTTCCGGCAGGCCGACGGCGTCCGTCAGCGGCATGCCGAACACGCCGCCGGCATAGCGCTCGGGTACCAGCAGGTCGACCAGGGCGCTGCTGACGTACAGCTGGTCCAGCTCATTGCCGCCAAAGGTGGGGCAGGTCGGCTGGCTGACCGGCACCGGGATGGCGCGTTCGATACTGCCGTCCGGGCGGTAACGCACGATGCGCCCGGCGCCCCATTCGGCATTCCACAGGCAACCGTCGGCATCGACCACCGAGCCGTCCGGCTCCCCGCAGCCAGGCGGCAAATGCGCAAACACGCGCTCGCCGGACGGCGTATCCCCATAGTCGCAGCAGCGGATCACGCCGCTCAGGGAATCGCAGAAGTACATGGTGGCACCGTCCGGGCTGAAGCAGATGCTGTTGGCAATGGCCACCGGGGCCAGCGGCAACTGCTCGAGCTGCAGGCTGTGGCCGAGACGGTAAAAGCGGCCGATCGGCGCCCGGCCCACCGCTTCATTCATGGTGCCGAACACGAAGCGGCCCTGGCGGTCGCAGCGGCCATCGTTGACGCGCGTACCGGCCACGCCGGCCTCCACTTCCACGATGGTCATGACGTCCGCGCTGGCCATGTCGAACCAGGCCAGGCGGCTCTCCAGGCCCAGCAGCAGGCGTTCATTGGAGCCGGTCAGGGCAAAGCAGCCCAGCCGCTCGGGCAGGTCCCACTGCTCCGTCTTGCCGCTGGAGGGGCGGTGCCGCCACAGCTTGCGGCCCAGGATATCGGTCCACAGCAGGCTTTGCGTCCGGTCGCACCACAGGATGCATTCGCCCAGGGCATTCTGGGCGTCGACGATCAGTTCCACGCTTGCCTCCACTTGTCGATCACGTAGCGCGTCGTCGCGCTGTAGGGGGAGCCGGGCCGGCAGGTCGCATCGGGAAACTGCGGTTGGTTCGGCGCGTCGGGGAACTGTTGTGGCTCCAGGCACAGGCCGGCGTGGCGCCCGAAGCTGCGGCCCTTGCCGGCCAGCGAACCATCCAGGTAATTGCCGCTGTAAAATTGCAGGCCCGGCGCATCGGTATAGATGTCCATCCGCCGCCCGCTGGCGCGGTCCTGCAGGCAGGCTTGCGGCCCCGCGCCCCGTTCCAGCACGAAATTGTGGTCATAGCCGCCGGCCAGCGCCAACTGCGCATCGGCCATGGCCAGCCCCTCGCCGATACGGCGCGCCTGGCGGAAATCGAAGGCCCCGCCGGCAACCGGCATCCGCTCGCCATCGGGCAGCAGGCCGGGACCGACCGGCAGGTAGTGCGCGGCAGCGATCATCAGCTCGTGCTCCAGGATGTCGCCGCCCCCTGACAGGTTGAAATAGCTGTGCTGGCTGATGCTGACCGGCGTCGGCTGGTCGGCACAGGCCTGGTAGCGGCAGCGCAGCTCGCCCGCGGCGCTCAGCTCATACGTCACCATCACCAGCAAGTTGCCGGGATAGCCTTCCTCCCCATCGCGGCTGAGTCGGCACAGGCTGACGCGCGCCGCCTCGTTGTCGGCGCTGGCATGCCCCTGCCAGCCCTGCTTGTGGAAGCCGCGCCGCCCGCCATGCAGATGGTTGCTGCCCTCATTGCGCGTCAACTGGCAAGTGCGGCCATCGAGCGTGAAGCGGCCGCCGCCGATGCGGTTGGCAAAACGCCCCACCAGGGCGCCGAAATAAGCCTGGTCGTGTTCGTACTGGTGCAAGGTGTCGAAACCCAGCACGAAATCGATGGGCGGCGCCTCCTGTCCCAGCACCCGCCAGCTGCGGATGATGCAGCCATAGTCGAGCACCGACAGCAGCATGCCACGGCCATTGTCGAGAGTGAATTCCATGACCGGTTCGCCGTTGGCCAGCTCGCCGAACAGCCGGCTGTCGACCTGCGGCTTCATCGCGCCCGCCAGGCGGCAACCAGTTCCTGCGCCCGCAGCGCGAGCTCCGTCAGCTCGATGCCGGGCTGGTACAGGCGGCCACCGATGCCGAAGCCGTCGGCCCCGGCCCGCACCCATTCGGCCAGGTTGCCGGTGCTGATGCCGCCCACCGGCCACACCCGCGCCGAGGGCGGCAGGATGGTCTTCACACTGCGCAGACCGCCCGGCCCCAGCGCTTCGGCCGGGAACCATTTGATGGCATCGGCGCCCGCCGCCAGCGCCGCCAGCGCTTCGGTGGGCGTGGCCACCCCGGGCACCGCCAGCATGCCCAGCTCCTTGGCGCGCTGGACCACCGCGGCGTTGAAGTTCGGCGCCACCATGATGCGGCCGCCCGCCGCGTGCACCGCATCCACTTCGGCCAGCGTGGTCATGGTGCCGCCGCCGACCACGGCGTCGGCCGGCTTGTTGGCGTCGATCGCCCGGATGCACTCCAGCGCCCCGGGCCGGTTGAGCGGCACTTCGAGCAGGCGCAAGCCGCTGTCGAACAGGACCTGCGCCACGGCCGGCGCTTCGGCTTCCGTCAGGCCGCGCAGGATGGCCACCAGCGGTGGCTGGTATTGGTCGATCACGTTCATCAGACAGCCTCCATGAAACGTCCCAGCGCGGCCAGGTACGCTGCGTCGGGGTCGATCAACTGTACCGTGTAGCCCAGCAGTTCGGCCACGTCGCGATACGGCGCGCTCAGGGCGCGCGATGCGATCAGCCGCAGCGCCGGCGGAGCGCCGCGCCGGTCCGCAAACTCGGTCCCGATCAGCAGGCCGCTCACATAGGACCGCGTGGCCCCGGCCGGCGCCGCTCCGGCGACCACCCGGGCGCGCGCTTCGAACAAAGTATGGCTCAGGGCGCCGGCGCTCTGCGCACGGTTGGCGCCGGCCCGCAGCGCGCCCGGGTCATCGCCCCCTTCGGCCATCAGGGGCGCCAGCGTGCCGCCGGCGCGCAGCGCGGCGAACAGTTCGCCCGTGATGTAGGTGGTCAGGCGCGTGATGGTGCCATCGGCCACTTCCACCCATTTGCTGTGTGTCCCCGGCAGCACGTAGCAGCCGTCGCCATGCTGCAGCGTCAACGCGCCCAGCAATTGCGTCTCCTCGCCGCGCATCACGTCGATGCTGCCGTGCGCCCGGTAACAATAGCCGGGCACGATAAAGCAGCCGGGCGCGCCCGACACCGGCACCAGCGTTTGCGGCAGGCGTGCCAGCGGCACGCTGTTGTCGAGGTAGGCCACTTCCTGCCAGCCCAGGGCGCTGCCCACCATGCCCGACATGACCACCGGCACCAGATCGTCCACTTCCAATTGCCGGCGCAATGCCTGCAGCGAGTCGGCATAGCGCCCGCGCACAGCGACCGCCCCCTGTTCATCTTCGTAGCGGCGCAGGCAGGTCCCGCCGCCGCCGAGCACATAAGCGCGGCGGTTGCTGCTGCCCCAGTCGATCCCCAGCAGGCATGCCGGCGCTACCATTCGGCCACGCTGCCATCAGCATGCCGCCACAGCGGGTTGCGCCAGTCGGGCGCCGCACGGCTCGCTTCGATGACCCGTTCCTCGTTGATGTCCACCCCCAGGCCGGGCAAAGGCAAGGGCTCGATATAGCCGCCTTCCATGCGGAAATCACCGGCATTGTGCACATAATCGAGCAGTTCGGCGCCCTGGTTGTAGTGGATGCCCATGCTTTGTTCCTGCAGCACGGCGTTGTAGGACACGAAATCGACTTGCAGGCAGGCCGCGAGGGCCACCGGCCCCAGCGGGCAATGCGGTGCCAGCGTCACGTCGTAGGCTTCGGCCATGGCGGCAATGCGCAAGCATTCGCTGATGCCGCCGGCGTGCGACAGGTCGGGCTGCAGGATCGCCAGTCCGCCCTGCTCCAGCACACGCTTGAATTCGAAACGCGAAAACATCCGTTCGCCGGCCGCCAGCGGAATGCTGGTCATATCGGCCAGGCGCCGGTAATATTCGGCCTGCTCGGCCAGCACCGGTTCTTCCACGAACAGGGGTCGGTAAGGTTCCAGCGCCCGCAGCAGCGGCTTGGCCATCGGCCAGGCCACGCGGCCGTGGAAGTCGATGCCGAACTCGATGTCGTAGCCGAACACGTCACGGATGCCGGCGATGCGTTCCACCGCGGCATCCACCGCCGTGGCGCAGTCGAGCAAGGCCATCTCTTCCGTGCCATTCATCTTGAAGGTGTTCAGGCCGATCGCGCGCAGGGTATGGATGCCGGCCACCACGTCGGCCGGCCGGTCGCCGCCCACCCAGCTGTAGATCTTCATGCGGTCGCGCACGCGGCCGCCCAGCAACTGGTAGACCGGCACGCCGAGCACCTTGCCCTTGATGTCCCACAGGGCCTGGTCGATCCCGGCGATGGCACTCATGAAGACTGCGCCGCCGCGGTAGAAACCGCCGCGGTACATGGTTTGCCACAGGTCGCTGATGCGCGCGGGATCGCACCCCACCAGCGATTCGCCCAGTTCGTGCACGGCGGCTTCCACCGTGCGCGCCCGGCCTTCGATCACGGGCTCGCCCCAGCCGCTGACGCCCTCGTCGGTGTCGATCTTGAGGAACATCCAGCGCGGCGGCACGCGGTAGGTACTCAGTTGCGTAATCTTCATGGTCAGGAAGCGCGCGGCGCCGCGCGGCTGAATTGCCGGGCCACTTGTTCGGCCGCGCGTTTGCCGGCCAGGAAGGCATGGTCCGAGTTGTAGTATTCCCATTCGCTGTAGCGGCCGGCCAGCAGGATGTCGTGCAGCGCCAGCCACTCGCGCACCAGGGCGACGTTGCGCGCCCGCTGGTGGTCGTACACCACGTACGCCACCGGCATGTCGACCTGGTTGGCCACCAGGACTTCATCGTCCTCGCGCATGAAGCCCACCTTGATGGCATCGGCGATGCAGCGCGCGATGAGCGCGTCCCCGTCCAGCGGCAAGGGTTTCCACGGCGAATAGGAAATCTCGCAAGTGAAGCCGAAGCCGCCCGGCGCGTTGCATTCCGGGCTGGCATTGCCCTGCACGAAAATGCGGTGGAAGATGCTCTCTTCCGGATAGTAGATCCAGTGCTTGTCGGTGACGCCGGTGCGGGCAATGCCGATATTGACGCAGCGGATCGAGATATGGCGCAGCCCGCGCGCCGCCTCGCGCACCGCCGGCGGCGCCGAATCGCCCAGCAGCTTGACCAGTTCCGGCAAGGGCATGGTGCTGACCAGCTTGCCGTACTGGAAGCGCCGGCCGTCGGCCAGGGCCACCACGTGCTCCTCGGGCAAGACTTGCGCCACTTCGGCATTGACCTCGACCTTGCCCCGGATCAGCGGCAGGAAGCCATTCATCAGCGCCTGGAAGCCGCCCCGGCGCGGGTAACCGAAGCGCGCGTTGGGGCCCATCGGCCGCGGGACCGGCTGCAAGGCACCGTCGATGATGCCGGCCAGGTCCGGCAGCGGCACCCGCCCGCCCAGCCAGGAGGTTTCCATCTCGCCCAGCGGTACCGTCCACAGCTTGCGGTTGTAGGGGATGGCGAAATGCTTGGCAATGCCCTTGCCCCAGACCTTGTAGATGAAGTCTTCGAAGCTTTCGGTCGCACCGCTGCGGGCGGCCGCCGATTTGTCCACTTCCGCACTGCCGTCGGCGCAGCAATCGCGCACTTCCGGGCTGGCGCAGCCGACGTTCCCCTCGTCGGCGCCATAGCGCGCTTCGATGGCGCCCATGATGCATTCCTTGATCACATCGGGCGGCAAGCCATGCAGCGCACCCTGGAAGGGGTAGCGCGTGTACACGTTCTTGCTGTAGATCCAGGCTTCGCGCATCTGCCAGTGCTGATTGTCCCCCAGCAGCTTATCGTACAGCTCGAGCACGTAAGGATCGTTGGAGAACATGATGTGCCCGGCATGGTCGAAGGTAAAACCGCCCTCCTGGATCGAGCGGCACCAGCCGCCCACGGTGGCATTGCGTTCCAGCAGCAGGTTATCCGGCCCCGCATGGTAGGCGGCCGACAGGCCGGTCGGCCCGCCACCGATCACGATACTGCGGAACGCTTGTCCACCCGCCGGCGCCCGCAGGGCATTGACCTTGGCCGCCGCGCCGGCCACGTTGTCGGGCGCCGCGCTCTTGCCCGCCAGGCGTGCCGCCCTGCAGCCGGGGGGCGTCTGCTGCATCAACGCATGCATCCGGGCGGCAGTGGCGTCCCACGACGTGCGCGCCACCACCTCGCGCATGGCGGCCGCCATGGCGGCGGTCTGTTCGGCGCTCTGCGCCAGCGCCGCTTCGCAATGGGCAATGAATTCATTATGGTCGTGGCCGATCGCCACCAGCCCGCCATACGGCTGCTCCACGTCACGGATCGCGGTGCTGACGATCGGCAGCTGGGCCGCCATATATTCCAGCACCTTGGTTGGGCTGATGTAGCGCGTGGCATCGTTCAGCGCAAACGGCAGCAGGCACACGTCCCAGCCCGCCAGGAACTGCGGCAGGGCCTGGTACGCCTGCTGTCCCAGGTAATGCAGGTTTTGCCGCTGCGGCAGCGTGGCCGGGTCGATCTTCACCACCGGTCCCACCAGCACCAGCTGCCATTCCGGGTGGGCGTCGGCCAGGTCGGCCATCAGTGCGGCATCGAAGCGCTCGTCGATGACGCCGAAAAAGCCCAGCCGCGGACGCGCGATCGCCGCCTGCAGCGGGTGGCCATTGCTGCGCTCCAGCGCTTGCTCGAAGTGGCGCGCATCCACGCTGCTCGGCAAGCAGTGCGCATTGTCGTGGCGCGCGCTTTTGGCAGCGTACAGGCTGGGGCCGCCCGTAAACACCAGGTCGGCGATGTTCAGCAGCGCGGTCTCGCGCTGCAGCAATTGTTTGGGCGGGTTCTTGAACGCGCTCAATTCATCCATGCAGTCATAGATCACCAGCGAAGGATGCAAGGCCTGCAGCAATGGCAAGGCCATCGGGGTATAGAACCATACCAGCACTTCCTCGCCGTCCGGCACCAACGCCGACACCAGCGGCTGCAGCAGCGGGATCTGGTCGTCGTGGAAGCCATGCGCCCGCACCGGCGTATGGGGTTGGCACACCGTCAGGTTCGGTGCCGGCTGGGACATCGCCATGCGTGCCTCCCCTTCCTCGTACACCGGCTCCTCGACAAACACCACCTTGTAATACTTGGCCAGGCGGGTGAGCAGGTGCTGGGGACGCTGGAACACGAAGTCCCAGCGCAGGTGGCAGAAAACAATCAACGTTTGCATGGCATTCTCCTTGGGTTTACATAGACTGTCCGTCAGGCGGATCGATTGGTGCGAGGCAGTGGCATGCGGCGCGTCCAGGCCCATGTTGGGCGGTCCGGCGCCAGGGGCGGCCAAGCGCGCCCGCCTGTGCTGCCTGCCGACTGGTCGCGGATGGGAGGCAGGCGGCAAACGGTCATGGCGCACCCTGCACGTTGCGCGTCGCTGCGCTGATCAGTTCGAGCGGGATCTTGGGCGTCCGGTCCGCGTTCAGCAGACCGTTCGTTTCCTGGAAGGTGTCGGCGAACTGGGTGTAACAGAAACCGCTGAACATCGAGGTTTCATTGACCACCTTGAGCATGGCGCGGTAATGCTCAAGGAATGCATCGGGCGTGTTCTGGCGCGAATAGCCCCAGGTATGGTGGGCCGGGGCACGCGGGTCGAAGGCGATGCCGCCGAATTCGGTCAGTACGATGGGCTGGCCACGGTGCGGGAAGCCGTCCAGGGTCAGGATGCGTCCCCCCGGCCGCCGCTGGTCGAACAGGGTCCGTACCGGGTCGGTGACTTCGTAGCGCTGGCGCACGCGTTCCGGGTCGGCATCGTAGTCGTGGATGCCGAGGATGTCGGTGGCCGAGGCTTCCCAGCCATCGTTGCCGATCACCGGCCGCGTCGGGTCGAGCATGCGCGTCAGGTGGTACAGCGCTTCCACCGCATTGCGGTGGGCTTGCACCGCGGTCAGGTTGGGCACGCCCCACGATTCGTTGAACGGCACCCACACGATCAGGCTGGGGTGGCTGTAGTCGCGTTCGATGGCTTCGGTCCACTCGTGCACCAGGCGCGTCATGGCGCGCGCCGTGAACGCATAGGCGGACGGCATTTCCTCCCAGACCAGCAGCCCGAGCTTGTCGGCCCAGTACAGGTAGCGCGGGTCTTCGATCTTCTGGTGCTTGCGCACACCGTTGAAACCCATGGCTTTGGCCAGCTCGACGTCGCGCCGCAAATCATTGTCGGCGGGCGCGGTCATCAGGCTCTCGGTCCAGTAGCCCTGGTCCAGCACCAGGCGCAGGTGGTAGGGGCGGCCATTCAGCATGAAGCGGTCGCGGTTGATCGATACCGAGCGCATGGCGGTATAGGAACGTACGCGGTCCAGTACCTGGCCGTTGCCGTACAGGGTCAGCTCGGCATCGAGCAGGGTCGGCCGTTCCGGACTCCACAGCAATTCATTGCGGGAATCGTCGATGCCGGGGTCGGACAGGGCGATCTTGCGGTTGGCCTCCTGGCCCACCAGCAGGTAACTGTCGGCGGCCAGCAGTTTTTCACCCAGCCACACCTTGACCTCGACCGCCAGGCCGGGCGTGGCGTCGCCGCCGGCCAGGACTTCGCAGCCCAGTTCGTAACCGTCGAAGATCGGCGTCCAGCGCAGGCGGCGGATATAGGTCGACCCGACATTTTCCAGCCACACGGTCTGCCAGATGCCGGTGGTGCGCGGGTACCAGATCGAGTGCGGTTCCAGTTGCCAATCCTGCTTGCCGCGCGGCTTGGCGAGGTCGGCCGGGTCGTCTTCCACATAGACCACCAGCGTCTGCTCGCCGTCCATCAGTTCATCGGTGACGTCGGCCGTGAAGGACGTGTGGCCGCCCTCGTGCTCGCACACCATATGGTTGTTGATCCAGACCCTGCAGAAGTAGTCGACCGCGCCGAAATGCAGCAAAGTGCGCGGCCCGCGCTGCTCGACGTTGAAGCGGCAGCGGTACCAGCAGGCCCGGTGGAAGCCGGTATCGCCGATGCCGCTCGCGGCGCACTCGGGCGCAAACGGAACCACGATCCGGTGTGACCAGGGGATCGGATCGGACGGCAAGCAGAAACTGTGCTCGTCGTCAAATTCGAACTCCCATTCGCCGTTCAACGATTGCCATTGTTCGCGTACCAGCTGTGGCCGCGGATATTCGAATTGCCCCATGTTCTGCCCCGCCCGTCGTCACATTCGATGGGCCATCGTAGCAGCGCACACGCCACAGGGCGCTTACGATACGGGCTGGAAAACTTTGGGTAATCGCTGGTGGATACCGGCGCGCAGCATACTGCCGCGCCAGTTGGTCGATAGGGCCGCCGCCTCAGCGCGGCGAACCGCCGAGGATGCGTGCCGGCAGCAGGACAATGGCACGCAACAGTTCGAAGACGCCTTCGACGCCGATGCCGAGCAGACGGAAAGGCAGCAACAGCAGCCACACCAGGGGATACAGCACCAGGGCCAGCAGGGCCAGCGGCCAGCACAGGAACAGCAACAACAGCCATAAGATGAAGCCGAACATCCCGTCACCTCCGATTGAAGATGACTGGACTGTATAGCGGACGTCCGGCCCGGACAACGGACATGCGACCAACTGCAGATTAGGCCGACAGATCGCGAAAAAGCGGGGTCAAGCTGCGACGCTGGCTTGCGGCATGGTCTGGCCCAGCGGCAGCGCCTGCATGGTCGCTTGCAGCGACTGGATCTGCCCCCCCGCGCGGTAGGCAAAGCTGACCTGGACGGACTCGCCGGCGCGCAGGCGGACCGGTTCGGCCAGCGGCAGGGTCATGTAGTGGTTCAGCCAATCGATGGTGCTGTTACGCTCGGGAACCACGGCCAGGATGTTCTTGGTGATGAAGCGCAGCGCATTCAGCGTGCCGTCGCGTTCGGCGGTGAACTGGCCTTCCCAACGGTAATGCAGGCCGTTCGGCTGGGTGAAGTCAATCAGGGTGTAGACCTGGGGCTGGCTGAGCTCCACGGTGTCGTTCTGGATTTGTCCGGGCTGCTGGAATTGCACGATGGGGGCGTGGAAGCCGTCGAAATCGTATTCCTGCTGGACGGGCTGGACCGCCATCAGCACGGCTTCCGGCAGGAAGACCGGCAGCGGGCCGCCAAAGCGCTCCAGGTAGCGCTGCTTGAAATGCTCGATCACTTCCACCTGCTTTTCACGCAGCATGGCGACGTGGATCATTTCGCAGATGACCACATCCACCGGCTCGGGCGGCAAGTATTCGAAAGCGTCGGCGTGCACCACTTCGACGCGCTCGCCATGCTGGTTCATGGCCAGGAATTTGCGGGCTTCCTGCACCATGTCGGGATTGAATTCGACGCAATAGACCTTGCCCGCCTTTTGTGCGGCGAAGAAGGACAGCACCCCGGTGCCGCCGCCCAGTTCGAGCACCTTCATGCCGGGCTGCACGACATAGGCAATGGCGGCCTTGAAATTGTGCATGCGGTTGGCATCCATCAGCATATTGTGGTGGTAGTGGACCGGGATGAACTGGCCGAGGTAGCAGCTTTCGATTTCGCGTTCGTTCAGCATGGCAATGGCGCAGCGGGGCGCGGTGGGTTGTCGACAGTAGGATTGTCGCCCCAAGCGCCTTGCGGCATTTGCACGATATGAAAGGGAAATACCGCCCTATTTGCCGCGGCTGGCCTGGTAGCGGCGGATTTGTTCGGCAATCCACGGCTTTTCCGCCCGCAGCGCGAATTCGGCGGCGTTTTCCTTCCAGGCGCCGTCTTTCAGGGTCGCGTCGGCCCCCTCCTCCAGCAGCAGCTTGACGGCGTCCTCCTGCCCTTCGCGCGCTGCCAGCATCAGCGGGGTGGTGCCGGTGGGGGACGCCGCATCGATATAGGCGTGGCGCTCGAGCAGCAGTTTCATGATGTCGAGGTCGCCTGCCGCGGCGGCGTAATGCAGGGCGGTCCAGCCGGGACGGTTGACTTGCGCGCCTTTGGCCAGCAGCGCCAGCACGCCAGGCTTGTTCTTTTGATACGCAGCCATCATCAGGGCGGTATTGCCGTTGGGCGCCTGCGCGTCGACCTCCAGTTCCGGGTGGGCCAGCAGGACCTGGGCAACCTGCATGGCGCCGTGGCGCATGGCGATGATCAGGCCGGTTTCGCCACCCTCGGGTTCGCGCAGGTTGGGGTTAAGGCCGCGCGCCAGCACGGCGCGCACGGTACGTGCATCGTCGAGCTGGATGGCGCGGAAGAAGGCGACCGTGTCGGCACTGGCGGCAGCGTCCTCGGGCGCAGGCGCGACAGCAGCGCTCGCGATGACGGCCGGTGCAGGCGCCGCTGCCCCCGCGCCGCACATGGCCAGCAAGGCGGACACGGCGGCGGCAGCGCGGCGGATCGGCATCAGGCAGCCGCCTGGAACAGGTCGAAGAAATTGGCAGTGGTCTGCGCCGCCACCTGTTCCAGCGGCACCCCTTTCAATTTGGCGATGAATTCCGCCACGTGGGCCACGTAGCCCGGCTCATTCATCTTGCCGCGGTAGGGCACGGGCGCCAGGTAGGGCGAATCGGTCTCGATCAGCATCCGCTCGAGCGGGACTTCCAGCGCCACGGCTTGCAATTCCTTGGCACTCTTGAAGGTCACGATGCCGGAGAAGGAAATATAGAAGCCCTGCTCCATCGACGCCCGTGCCACGTCCAGCGATTCGGTGAAGCAATGCATGACACCGGCCACGCCGCCGGCACCGGTGCCGGCGCCCTCTTCGCGCATGATGCGGATCGTATCTTCCGAGGCGGACCGGGTATGGATGATCAAGGGCTTGCGCGATTCGCGCGAGGCGCGGATGTGGGTGCGGAAGCGCTCGCGCTGCCATTCCAGGTCGCCTTCCAGGCGGTAATAGTCGAGACCGGTCTCACCGATGGCGACGACCTTGGGGTGCCTGGCCAGCTCCACCAGTTGCCCGACGCTCGGCTCGGGCGTGTCTTCATAGTCGGGGTGGACGCCGACCGAGGCGTAGATATGGGGATATTGCTCAGCCAATGCGCGGACGCGCGGAAAGTCAGGCAGGTCGACCGAGACGCAGAGCGCATGGCTGACCTTGTTTTCCGCCATCTTGGCGAGGATTTCGGGCATCCGGGCGGACAGCTCCGGGAAGTCGATGTGGCAGTGGGAATCGATGAACATCCGTGCATTTTAGCCGATGGCGGCAGCAACGCGCTGACGGCGGAACTTTTCACGGCCACACCTGTCCAAAGTCAATCACCCGACCACGCCGCTGGGCCAAAGTAGCGGAAACGGCGCAGTGGAGGACACATGGAGATCGAAGAGCGTATGGCAAAAGCGGAAGCGGAAATTGCGGCATCGAAAGAGGGGCAGAGCGCCTTGCAAGCGACAACAGAACGCACAATCAGCGAATTGCGTGCGCTCCGATCCGCGATGCAGCATGCCTTTGCCGAGCAGCGCGCGGCAATGGAGCATGGCTTCGCCGAGCAACGCGCGGCACTGGAGCATGGCCTTGCCGGGCAAAGGGCAGCAACGGAACATGGCTTTGCCGAGCAACGCGCGGCAATGGACCGTGGCTTCGCCGAAGAACGGGCGGCGCGCGAACGGGCGTTTCGCTGGGTGTTTGGCGTCATGCTCTCGCTCCTGGCCATGGTCCTTGGCATCATCGCCAAGCTGGCAGGCGCTTTTTAGGCCACGCGCTTGCCGAGAATGATCAGGTCGCGTTCGATGCCGTCGAGGTTGGCGACGCGCGGCAGATTGGCCCAGGTTTCGAACCCGAATTTCTCGAACAAGGCCAGCGACGGCTTGTTGTGGCCGAAGATAAAGCCCAGCAACGTATGCACCTTCACCTGCGGCGCAAAGTCGATGGCTTCCTGCAGTGCATAGCGCCCCACTCCCTTGCCGCGCCAGGCTTCATCGATATAGATCGAGACTTCGGCCGTACCCGAATACGCCGGGCGGCCGTAGAAATTCGAGTAGGAAATCCAGCCGATGATGCCATCGCGCCCGGCTTCCTCGATCACCCATAAAGGCCGCCGTTCCGGATGGTGCTCGTGGAACCACGGCAGGCGCGAGGCGACCGACACCGGCTCGGTATCGGCAGTCACTTCACGGGAGGCAACGGTGCTGTTGTAGATGGCGACAATGGTGGGCAAGTCATCCAGCGTGGCGATGCGGTGGCGGAACTTCGTCATGCGTTACAGGGTATGGGTGGCACGGGATGAGCGCAACGCG
>CAMLRG010000020.1 GCA_946482335.1 uncultured Duganella sp.
CGGGCATGTACGCCACGATCGCCATCCTGGCCGCCCTCACCCACCGCGACCGCACCGGCGAAGGCCAATACATTGACATGGCCTTGCTGGACGTGCAGGTCGCCATGCTGGCCAATATGGGGTCCAACTACCTGAACAGCGGCAAAGCGCCCAAGCGCTGGGGCAATGCCCATGCCAACATCGTTCCCTACCAGACCTTCGCCTGTGCCGACGGCTACATCATCGTCGCCACCGGCAACGACGGCCAATACCAGAAGTTCGTCGAAGTAGGCGGCCGAGCCGACCTGGCGAACCACGAACGCTACGCCACCAACCCGCTGCGCGTGCAGAACCGCGACGAGCTGGTGCCCATCCTCGCCGAGATGGTCAAGGCCAAACCACGCGACTGGTGGATCGAGCAACTGGAAGCGGTAGGCGTACCCTGCGGCCCGATCAACGACCTGCACGACGTCTTCCAGAACCCGCAAGTACAGGCACGCGGCATGATGGTGGAAGCGCCCCACCCCACCGCCGGCAAGGTCAAGCTGGTGCGCAACCCCATGCGCCTGAGCGCCAGCCCGGCCGAGACCGACAAAGCCCCGCCCCTGCTGGGCCAGCACACCGACGAGGTGCTGCGCGACCTCCTCGGCCGCAGCGAGCAAGACATCGCCGCCCTGCGCGCCAAAGGCATCCTCTGACCCAATTTTTGTCCACCCCGGGGTCAGGAACCGAAGTGGACAAAAAGTGCTGTAAGTCAAATTTGTCCACTTCGGTTCCTGACCCCAGGGTGGACAATTGTTGCGTCAGTGCAGGTGCTGCTTGAAGTCGAACAGTTCGCGGTGCATGTGGTTGACTGCGGCTTTCATTTCGGGCGTCACTTGGAGGCGCTCGCTGGCGCAGACGCGGCGGGCACGGGCGCCCAGCAGCTCCATGTCGTTTACCAGCTTGGGTACGTTGGCATAGTCTTCGCTCACCAGCATTTCACTGATGTCGTCGGAACGGCGGTCCAGCTTCTGGATCGCGTCGCGTAACTCGCCGGTCAGGTGGCGCTCGGCCGATAGGGCTTGCGCGGCTTGGCTGACGGCCATTTGAATATTGCTGAGCCTGATACGGATTTCCCTGTCATGCATCATGATGATCTCCTCGCTCAAAACGGCACCAGCGTGCCGGTGCGACTTGGAGACGCGTTCCGTCAGGCGGTTCAGTCAGCCTGCCTCGGCTTTGATCTGGCTCAACATTGGTGCGATCGGGGTCAAGCGGCGCAAGTGGCGGGCAATGGCCAGTGCGCCAAACAGGCAGCCGCCAAGCAGCGCCACCACGCCGCCCCAGCCAGCCCTCCCCCACAGCACCCCTGCCGCCCAGCCGATCACGCTGGAACCCAGGTAGTAGAAGAATAGATACAGGGCCGATGCAAAGGCTTGCGGGGCGCGGGCGCGGCGGCCAACCCAACTGCTCGTCATCGAATGGCTGGCGAAAAAGGCGAAGGTGAACAGGGCCAGGCCGGCCACTACCAGCGGCAACCAGTTCGATAGCGTCAGCAGCAGCCCGCCCAGCATCAGTCCCAGCACCATCCACAGCACACCTTTGCGGCCATAACGGTCGGCCAGCTTGCCGGCCCAGACCGAGCTGAAAATCCCGAGCAGATACAGCAGCGAAATGGCCCCCACCAGGCTTTGCCGCAATTCGAACGGCGCGCCCAGCAAGCGATAGCCGATGTAGTTGTAGGCGCTGACCATGCAGCCCATCAGCAGGAAGGCCAGCGCAAACAGCCAGGGCAAGCCATCGTCGGCGAAATGGCGGCGCATGCCGTCTGGCAAGGCGCGCCAGCCCCCGGTTGAGGCGCGGAAATTGCGCGATGCGGGCAAGCTGCGCCAGAATTCGGCGGCGGCCAGGACGCCGGCCACGCCCATCACCGCCATGGCTGCGCGCCAGGAAAACCAATCGCTTAGCACGGAGGTGACGAGCCGCCCCACCATGCCGCCGAATGCGCTGCCGCTGATATACAGACCCATCGACAAGCCCAGCGATTCGGGCGCGATTTCTTCCGCCAGGTATGCCATCGCGACGGCGGGCATGCCGCCCAGGGCGACGCCCAGCAGGATGCGGGCTGCCAGCAGTTGGCCGTAACCGTCGGCCAGTGCACATAGCAGTGTCATCACAGCGGAAATGGCCAAGGCAGCCACCATCAGCGGCTTCCGGCCCAAGCGGTCGGAAATCGCGCTCGAAGCCAGCAGCGACACCGCCATCGCCGCTGTCGAGAGAGAAAGCGACAAGCTGCTTTGCGCTGGCGTCAGTGCGAATTCATGGGAGAACAGCGGCATCAGCGGTTGCACGCAGTACAACAAGGCGAAGCAGGAGAAGCCGCCAAAGAACATGGCACGGTTGGTGGGGTGGCTCAGGGCTTTCATGGTGAATTGATCTTAGGATTGCCCGGTATTACTGTCCAATATATATTTGAGGCGTTATTAATCTCTTCAAAATATGATGGAACTGCGTCACCTGCGCTATTTCGTGGCCGTGGCCGAGGAATTGAGCTTCACGCGCGCCGCCGAACGTCTGCATATCGGGCAGCCGCCCCTGTCGCAGCAAATCCAGGCGCTGGAAGCCGAAGTGGGCGCACGCCTGCTCGACCGCAGCAAGCGTTGGGTCAGGCTGACGGAGGCGGGCAAACTGTTCCTGGAAGATGCGCGCGATATCCTGGCGCAATCGGAGCGGGCGGCCGAACGCGCGCGGCGGGCGCAGCGGGGTGAGGCGGGAGAGTTGAGGGTGGGCTTCACCTTCTCGACACCATTTACGCCGCTGTTCGCGCGCACCATCCGCCGTTATCGCCAGCTGTATCCGGATGTCGCGCTCACGCTGCATGAAATGACCACGCTGCACCAGCTGGATGCGATCGAGGCGCGCAAGCTCGATCTTGGCTTCGTGCGTCCGCCCGAAGTGGCGCTGCCGGAGCAGTTGTCATTGACCACGCTGCGGCGCGATCCGCTGCTGCTGGTGCTGGCGAGCGATGCGCCACTGGCGCGCAAGCGGAAAGTGCGCGTCGCGGACCTGGCGCATTTGCCGTGGGTGATGTATCCGAAGGAATCCGGGGTGGGGATCAACCATGCGATCCTGGGCATGTGCCGGGAGGCGGGCTTTGTGCCACAAGTGGCGATGGAGGCGGGCGAGGCGGCGACCATTATCGGTCTGGTGGCGGCGGGGATCGGGGTGTCGGTGCTGCCTTCACCTTTCCAGGGGATGCAGATGGAGGGGGTCGTGTACCGGCCGCTGGCTGATGCGGGGGCGGTGACTTCTCTACAACTGGCGCAGCGGCGCGGGGATGGCGGAAGGTTGGTGGAGGGATTTGTGCGGGTGGCTTTGGAGGAAAACCAGGAAAACCGGCAAACCGGGGTCAGACCCTAGGGTCTGACCCCGCCTTACCGGCTTACCGTTTTTTCAATCGTAATCAGCGTCGAGCTCGGAGCCGGCATAGTTTTCCAGCTCCGTCCACAGCGTCTTCAACGCGAAACGGCCTGGCAGCTTTTGCAGCACGGTGCAGGTGCGGCGGTACAGGTCGATCCGGTTCAGCAGCACAGCGCGATGCTGCTCCGGCACGGCAGCGACCAGCGCTTCCCAGCCGGCTTCATAATCCGGCTTGGCCTTGCGCACAGCCTTCACGAAGCGTTCGAACTCCTTCTGCCCGGTGCGTGCCACGATGCGTCCACCGCCTTCGACCGCGAAGATGATCGCCAGCGCAATCACGCCTTCCGCATTCAGGTCCGGGTCCTTGATCGCACCTTCCGCGTTATGCCTGCGCAGCCAGTTCGCCAGGCGCACCACGGCCTGCACCTCCTGGCGCTGCTTCAACTGGGTCTGGTACTTGGAGGGTCCATCCCAATTCGCTCCCGGCTCGGTATAGCAGATATCGAAGAACAGGTCGCGCAGGCGGCGTTGTGCATACGTCGGATCGTTATCGTATTCGCCGATCAGCGTATCTTCCGGCATGGCGGCCAGGTCTTTGAGCTGGCGGAAGCCGGCCTGAAAAGCCAGTTCGGCGCCCTGCTCCACCAGGAAGTCCAGCGCCAGCTCGTCGGAATCGACGGTCAGCACCTGCTCCAGCCCGAGCGACACGCCGCCGACGGTCAGGTTGACCGCCTTCTGGATGCCTTCCGCCGTGCGGTTGTTGGTGAACTTGTCGGCCACCATGGCGGTAATGCCGCTCAATTCCTCCGCCAGGATGACGGCCGCATCTTCGCGGTCGTCGCCCGGCAGCAGCTTGATGGCGCGGGTCAGGCGCGGCAGGCTTTCTTTGACGAGTGCGGGCAGCATCAGTTGAAGATCCCCGTACCGATCGAACGGCGGGCCCGTTCGCGGCCGGACCCGCTGCGGGTGGTCGGCACTTGCTTGCGCAGGCGGTACAGGAGTTCCTTGGTCGAGCGTTGCAGGTGCTCCGGCTCTTCATCCGGGTCGTCACTGAATTCCGCATCGGCCAGGTCGGCGCTGTGGCGGAATTCCGGGAACAGTTCGAACAAGGCGCGGTCCCAGCCATCCTCGTTGGCTTGCGCCAGCGCGACGGCGATCGGCACAATATCGTTGTCCGACGAAGTCTGGCCGGTCAGGTAAGCGCCTTTCGAGATCACCTCGCCCGCCACTTCCAGCACTTCCTTTGGCGCCAGCGAGAACAGGATGGCGAAAGCAGTGCAGCCCCAGTCGGTGGCCGACGCTTCCTTCAGCAGTTCGATGCGGCGCTCTTCGTCCTCAGTGCCGAACACCACGCCGTGGATGTGGGCGAACAGCGATTCGGCGATGCGCTCGGGATCGTCTTCGATCATGTCGTCCGGCCAGGTCGCCGCGATGTAGGCCAGGCTTTCGGCCCACTGCTTGGGCGGCACCAGCAGCGTCGCCAGCGACAGCTTGCCGCCATCGAAGCCGGACATATGCAGCGCCGTCACGTGCGGCGGCAACTCTTGCAGCACTTCGACCACGGCAAGGTCGCCATGTGTATCGGCTGCTTCGGCAAAAGCGCGCTCGGCGTGCTCCAGGGAGCCCGCCAGCACGAGTTCAGTGACCTGCTTGCGAATTGCTGGCAGATTCTTGTCGGACATGCTCAATCCTCCTGCTGGTCAAAGATGCCGGAGAAGTCGTCGCTCACGACTTCGTCCGCGTAATCGTCTTCATCATCGCCTTCGTCGCCTTCCGCCAGGCGGTCGAGCGAAGTGTCCTCGTCGTCCCACATGCGCGGATGCTTGTGCAGCAGCGCGGTGATGATGGCCTGGCGTGCCAGGTCAGGGTGATTCTCTTCCAGCGCTTCGAGCAAGCCTTGCGCGCCCGGCGCGGTGGCGGCACCGAACACGCGGGCCGGGTCGCCGTATTCGAAGTCCTGTGCATCGGCCAGCGCGGCCTTGGGGTCGTGGAATTCGATCACGTCCACCAGGGCGAACGCCATCATGTTCAAATCGTCGATGCCGCCGCCGTTCACATATTCGGTGCGCAGGGCTTCGACCATCTTCTTGTAATTCTTGTGGTCAGGCGGATCGCCGAGGATGCCCTCGATCTGCCCTTCCAGTTCGCGCGCCTGGTAGGCGAACTCTGGGTGTACTTTTCTCATTGCTGCTACTTTCTGTTGAATCAGGCGGCGGGGATCGTTACGCCGTTGACGCTGAAGACGGAACGCCACTGTTGGTAGGCTTCCGCTTCCGGGTCGATGATGATGCGGTGGTGCACACTTTGATTGTATTCTTCCCGCTTTTCGGGGTCGGACAATACTTCATATGCTTTGACGATGGCCTTGAAGCGGGCGTCGGCACCCGGTTCCTGGTTGCGGTCCGGGTGGAAGCGCATGGCCAGGGAACGGTAGACCTTCTTGATTTCCTCGTCAGAGGCATTGGGCGCGACACCGAGCACATTATATAAATTTTCCATAAAGCAACTCCGGGCCGGTTTTTAAACGCGTAAGGACGAATTATCCTATAAAATGGCCTGTTTACGCTGAACATCACCGCTTAAACCGGTAAACCGGGGTCAGACCCAAGGGTCAGACCCCGTCCGCTCCGCCGCCGGGCTTATGGTTCAAGGTCTTTGACTTTTCGACAAGATCAACGACGCACAACCGTTACCTGCGGCTTCGGCACGCTGGGGTCTGACTCTTGGGTCTGACCCCGGTTTACCGGTTTAAAAACAAAACAACATACATGAGCAACGAAAAAACCACCGCCCCAGCGCCCAATTTCCTGCGCAACATCGTCGAAGCCGACCTGGCTTCCGGCGCGCACACCCGCGAAGGCTTGCCACCAGTTATCACCCGTTTCCCACCGGAGCCGAACGGCTACCTGCACGTCGGCCACGCCAAGTCCATTTACACCAACTTCGGTCTGGCGCGCGACTACGGCGGACGCTGCCACCTGCGTTTCGACGACACCAACCCCGAAAAGGAAGAACAGGAATACGTCGACTCCATCATCGACAGCGTGCGCTGGCTCGGTTTCGACTGGGACTACAAAGGCCCGGTCGGCGCCGGCAATCACCTGTATTACGCGTCCGACTACTTCGGCAAGCTGTACGAAATGGCCGAATACCTGATCAAGGCCGGCAAGGCGTATGTGGACAGCCAGAGCGCCGCCGACATGGCAGCCAACCGCGGCAACTTCACCACCCCAGGCACCAACTCCCCGTTCCGCAACCGCTCGGTGGACGAAAACCTGCAACTGTTCCGCGATATGAAAGCGGGCAAATACCAGGACGGTGAGCACGTACTGCGCGCCAAGATCAGCGAAGACGCCATGTCCTCGCCGAACATGAATATGCGCGACCCGGCCATTTACCGGATCCGCCACGCCCACCACCACCGCACGGGCGACGACTGGTGCATCTACCCGATGTACGACTACACGCACCCGATCTCGGACGCGCTGGAGAACATCACCCATTCGATCTGCACCCTGGAGTTCCAGGACCACCGCCCATTCTACGACTGGCTGCTGGAAACCCTGGCCGAAGGCGGCTTCTTCAAGCAGCCGGTGCCGCGCCAGTACGAATTCGCGCGCCTGAACCTGACCTATATCGTCACCTCCAAGCGCAAGCTGCGCCAGATGGTGGAAGAAGGCATCGTCGACGGCTGGGACGACCCGCGCCTGCCGACCATGGCCGGCATGCGCCGTCGCGGCTTCACCCCGGAAGGCATCCAGCTGATGTGCGAACGCACCGGCGTCACCAAGTCCGACGGCTGGATCGATTACGGCGTGCTGGAAGGCGCCGTGCGCGAAGACCTGGACCCGAAAGCGCCGCGCGCGATCGCCGTACTGCGTCCGCTGAAGCTGATCGTCGAAAACTTCCCCGAAGGCCAGTCGGTCGAGTGCACCTCGCCGGTCCACCCGCACCACCCTGAACTGGGCCACCGCACCTTCCCCTTCACCCGTGAACTGTGGATCGAGGAAGAAGACTTCATGGAAACCCCGACCAAGGGCTATTTCCGCTTCACCCCGCCGGTCGGCGACCAGCCGGGCAGCCGCGTGCGCCTGAAGTACGGCTTCGTGGCCGAATGCACCGGCTACGACAAGGATGAAAACGGCAAGGTCACCGCCGTGCGCGTCAAGTATTTCGAAGATTCCAGATCGGGCACCCCGGGCGCCGACACCTACAAAGTGAAAGGCAACATCACCTGGGTCAGCGCGGAAGCGGCCCTGCCGGCGGAAGTGCGCCTGTACGACCGCTTGTTCACCGAGGAAAAGCCGGACGCGGGCGGCAAGGATTTCAAGGAATTCCTGAACCCGAAAGCGCTCGAAGTGGTGCAAGCCTACCTGGAGCCGGGCTTGAAGAATGCCGCGCCAGAACAGCGTTTCCAGTTCGAGCGCCACGGTTACTTCGTCGCCGACCGCGTCCTGTCGCAGCCGGGCAAGCCCGTGTTCAACCGCATCGTCACCCTGAAGGACAGCTGGACCAAATAGTCCAGCTTGACCGTGTCAAAAAAGCCGCCTTGGGCGGCTTTTTTAATGTTAGTTTGATTTCAATCAAAGTGGCGCTTTTGCAACTTGACCTTGAAGCGTGGAAATTCTTATATTCAAGCAATGATCCGCGTTCAGCTCAGCTTGCTCGCCCCCAGCAAACCCTTGTGGTGGCTTGGTGTCGCGCTGTCGCTGGGCGTTGGCGTGGGACTGCACACGCTGGCCACCCGTTCCGTCGAGGGTGAAGCGCGCGAACGCTTCCACAACCAGGCCCGCAACACCCAGTTCAATATCAACACCAGCATCAAGGCCTACACCGACGTGCTGCGCGCCGCCGCCAGCTATTTCCAGGCCGGCGGCGATGTGACGCGCGAGACCTTCCACCGCTATGTGCAGGGGCTGGACCTGGAACACAACTATCCGGCCATCGACAATATCAATTTCGCCGAGTACTACACCGAGGCGCAGCGGCCAGCCGCCGAAAGCCGGCAGCAGCACATGGCTGACAGCCACTACCCCGTCTTCCAGCGCCACCCGGCCGGCAAGCGCCGGGAGTATGCGGTATTGACCCTGATCGAGCCTCTGCAAGGGTTTGCCGACCGCTATGGCCTGGACATCGCTGCGCGGCCCAGCGTGGCCGAGGCGCTGTTCGCTGCCCGCGACCAGGGTTCGATGAGCAGTTCCGGCCAGCCCATCCCCCTGCGCAGCGCGCCGAGCCATGTCGGCATGGCGATGCGGATCCCTATCTATCGCAGCGACATGGCCTTGACCACCGTCGCGGAGCGCCGCGCGGCTTGCATCGGATCGGTGGGCCTGGGCTTCAGCGTGCCGCGGCTGATCGGTACCGCACTGGCTGAAATGCCGGTGCGCGCCATGCGCGTCACGCTGCGCGACAGCACCGCGGCCGGCAAGCCGCCCGCCCTGCTGTTCGACAGCCAGCCCGGCGCCAAGCTGGCTGGCCGGGACAGCTTTCTGACCGTGCTGCCGGTGCAATTCCATGGCCGTACCTGGCAGGCCCAGTTCAGCGTGCCAAAGCGCGCGCTGTATTCGAGCTTCGACCTGTTCCTGCCCGCATTGGCCGGCAGCATTGGTTTTGGCGCCAGCGTGCTGATTTACGCCCTGTTCATCACGCTGGCCTCGTCGCGCCGGCGCGCTGTGAAGATGGCGCGCGCCATGACGCGCGAATTGCGCGACAGCCAGGCGCGCCTGCAACTGTCGCATCACCGCCTGCGCCGCCTGGCCGCCCATGCCGACCATATCAAGGAAGAGGAACGCAAACGCATTGCACGCGAAATCCACGATGACCTGGGCCAGAACCTGCTGGCCCTGCGCATCGAGGCCGACATCCTCGCCACGCGCACCGAGAAAAGCCATCCGCGCCTGCATGCGCGGGCGCGCGCCACCCTGCACCAGATCGACAACACGATCCGCAGCGTGCGCCAGATCATCAACGATTTGCGGCCGAATGTGCTCGACCTGGGACTGTCGGCAGCCGTGGAATGGCAAATCGCGCAATTCCGCCAGCGCTCAGGCATCCAGTGCGAGTTCGTGGAGGATGCCGTGGCCGACCATGGCGTGGACGACCATTGTGCGACGGCCTTCTTCCGCGTGCTGCAGGAATCGTTGAGCAATATCCACCGGCATGCCTGCGCCAGCGCGGTGCACGTGGAGCTGCATCAAGCGCACGGCATGCTGCGCATGACCATTAGCGATAACGGCATCGGCATCAATACGGCGAACCGGCACAAGGCGGGTTCTTTCGGCCTGGTCGGCATCGAGGAGCGCATCAGCCTGCTCGGCGGACATTGCTCAATCAACAGCATGGCCCATGGCGGGACCATCGTCAGTATCTCGGTGCCGGTCGGCTACCGCACCGCGCCTACGGATGACCTGCGCCTCAGCGCATGACGGTCGTCATTTTCGACCGACAAGTAGGCATTTTTACCACGCAGTAGGAGTTTGCCGCGATATATTGATCCAAATCAAACTGCCTTTCCCCAACTCAGCAAAAATGACTTTGTAACATTTGACGGTGCGACAAGCTATTGATTTGAAAGGAGCATTCCGGTGTTGTTTCGGCCGCGCACGCTTGAATTGTTACTTGCATTAGTGGGGGTGAAGTCTATACTTGAGCTAGTTGATCTATATCAACATCAGCGTTCCCAACTCCGAACGCCTCGGATGCCAGGCATTACTGCACCAGCCCCCTAGAACGGCGTCTTCTCTCTTCTTCAGTCTTAAAAACGCTCACTTTTAAAGGGATGTCACTCATGATTTCAGCTGAAAGCTTCAAGGCTATTGCCGACCTCGATCTCGAACCTATCAAAGTGAAACTGATGCATGTGGAATCTGGCGAAGGCTGGTCGCTGGAAAAGGTCAATGCAGTCGAGTTTGAATACCGCCGGTTCTTGTATCTGATGAAAATGTTCCCGAACGAGCAGACCGCTCCGTTGATGGACGTTGACATCTTCTGGCACTACCACATCCTGGATACGATGAAGTATTTCATCGATTGCGAGAATGTGTTCGGTTATTACCTGCACCACTTCCCATACATCGGCCTGCGCGGCGAGGATGACGAGGAAGCCCATGAGCGCGTGGGCAATCGCATGAAAGAACTCTATGAAGAGACCTTCGGCGAAGAATACTTCCGCAGCGCGACGGCTTATTCCGGCCGCGTCGCCGCCGAGTCGGCCGACGGCGCGGCGCAAGTCGCATATTCGGGACGCGTGGCCGCCGAAGGCGAACAGCAGGTCGCCTACTCGGGCCGTGTCGCCGTCGAAGCCGCACCGCAAGTGGCTTACTCGGGCCGTGTCGCCGCCGAAGCCGCGCCGCAGGTCGCTTATTCGGGCCGCGTCGCTGCCGCAGCGGCACCACAAGTAGCTTACTCGGGCCGCGTGGCTGCCGAAGCGGCACCGCAGGTCGCTTATTCCGGCCGCGTCGCTGCCGAAGCGGCACCGAAGGTGGCTTACTCGGGCCGTGTCGCCGCCGAAGCTGGACCGAAAGTCGCCTACTCCGGCCGCGTCGCTGCCGAAGCGAAGACTGCCTACTCGGGCCGCGTGGCGGCGGACGCCAAGACGGCATATTCCGGCCGTGTCGCCGCCGACGTGCAAACGGCCTACTCCGGCCGTGTCGCCACCGAAGCGCAAACGGCGTATTCCGGCCGCGTGGCCACGGACGCGCAAACCGCCTACTCCGGCCGCGTAGCCGCCGAAGCCCAGGCCGCGACGCAATCGCTGTTCTACACCGCCCGTCCACGTCTGGCCGCAGCCTGATCGCGCCCTGGCGCCAAAACAAAAACGGCCGCCACCTGCTAGCAGGTGCGGCCGTTTTTCACGTCCGGATGACGCTTAGTGCGCCATCAATTCGCGCAACTCACGGATGCTGAAATCGCTGATTTCATGCATGCGGATCAGGATGGTCGCGCCGATCGGCAGGGTGTTATGGCGAATCTTGCTGATCACAGGTGGCGCCACTTCCAGAGCGCGCGACAGCGCTGCATCGTTTTTCAGCTGCAGCTTTTCAATGATGGCATCCAGCACGCGGTTCGGATTGTAAGTCGGCGAAGCGGTAATTTCTTTGAGAGAGCTCATGACTAGTACTTTTTCAATATGTTGCGAAGTAGCAACAAAATTATTGGCGGAATTTTTGACAAAAGGGCGCCAGAAAAAGCCGTTTTGACGCAATTTTCGGCACACGGGCGTAATGATACACCCTTTCGTTGCCGTTCGCTTAACGCGCGGCAACTAAAGTGAGATTTTGATAGATTCTAGCGCACTGAGCTGTGCTAGGAAATAAGATTTTAATAAAAAGTCTACTTTTGGTCGTTTCTTGCCAAAGCAAACGGCAAACACAACCATGCGAACGTGATCCAGGCCAAGGCAGGCGGCAGGTAGATCAAGGCCGCCGGCATTGGCGTGCAATCGGACCGCCAGTCGAGCCGCCGCCGGATTTCCTCGGGCGACGGTGGCGGCAAATGGGCATGGCCGCGCTGGGCCAGGTAGACCCGGACTTGCTCCTTGGTGGGATGGCTGTACATGGCGCCCTCCTTGGGAAACATTTGGCACAAGATAGCGCTTGTCGCATCACAAGCGCTTGATGCATCTCAAGGCCGCCGCGACATCCGGATACAGCAGCCTTACCTTCAATTCCTCTTTCAGGCGCCGGTTCGCCAGGCGGCGCGATTCGGACATGAACGATAACAGCGTTGGCGCCACCGCCTGCGCCAACGCGGTACGGTCCAGGCGCGGCGGACGCGGCAAACCGAAGCAATCGGCCACCATGTCGAAATAGTCGCCCATTTTCAGCTGCGTGTCATCGACGGCATGATAAACCCGGTTATAAAGCCCGTGCCGCAAGGCCGCCAAGACCACACGCGCCAAGTCGTCCGCATGGATATGGTTAGTGTAGACGTCATCTTCGGAACGCAGCGCCGGCGTGCCCTGCTCCAGCCGCTTGACCGGCAAACGATCGGCACCGTAAATGCCCGGCACGCGCAGGATCGACAGCCGGCCCCGTGCCCGCCGCGCCCACGCCCGCAACACCCGTTCCGCATCGACCCGCCGCAAGGCCCGGGCATTGCGCGGCGCCACCGGCTGGGTTTCATCGGCCCAGCGCCCGCCCAGGTCGCCGTACACGCCCGTGGTGCTGACATAAACCACTTGCGCCCGGTCAGGTAAAATGGCGGTCACATTGCGGGTGCGCCGGTCTTGCACGCCCTCGCCCGGCGGCGGCGCCAGATGCACAATCTGCGGCGCCAGGCCGGCCAGGCGCCGCAGCGATGCCGGCTGGTCCAGGTCAGCCAGCAAGGGCACGGCGCCCGCCGCACGCAGTTCGGCAAAGCGCTCGCGCTGGCTGGTGACGGCAAAGACGCGGTAATGTGCGCGCACCAGGGGCAGCAAACGCATGCCCACATCGCCGCAACCAATGACCAGCAGGCGCGGCTTGTTGAATTTTTTACTGATTTCCATTTTTAAGATTGTATGTCTTTCCAAATTACTGTTCAGCCGAGCGGCCACCAATTCAGCTGTGAAGAAGACGAAACCGTACTCGCCGCCGCCATGCGCGCCGGCATCGGCCTGCCGTACGGCTGCAAGAATGGCGCCTGCAGCTCCTGCAAAGGCAAGGTGGTTTCGGGCACTGTCAGCCATAAGGCCCACCAGCGCCGCGCCCTGAGCGAGGAAGAGGAAGCCAGCGGCATGTCGCTGTTCTGCTGCGCCGTGCCGCACTCGGACCTGGTGCTGCAAGCGCGCGAAGTGGCGGGCAGCGGCGAATTCCCGATCAAGAAAATGCCAACCCGCGTCAATGCGCTGGAAAAGATGGCGCCGGACGTGATGGTGCTGACGCTGCAATTGCCGGCCAACGAAACCTTCCAGTACAAGGCCGGCCAGTACCTCGAATTCCTGCTGCGCGACGGCAAGCGCCGCGCCTACTCGATCGCCACCGCGCCGGAAGGCGGCCCGATCACCCTGCATATCCGCCATATGCCTGGCGGCCTGTTCACCGACCAGGTGTTCAGCACCATGAAAGAGCGCGATATCCTGCGCTTTGAGGGACCGCTGGGCACCTTCTTCGTGCGCGACGATTCCGACAAGCCGATGGTGCTGCTGGCCTCTGGCACCGGCTTCGCGCCCATCAAAGCCATCGTCGAACACGAACGCGCCAGCGGCTCGCAGCGCCCGATGACGCTGTACTGGGGCGGCCGCCGTCCGCAGGATTTGTATATGGACGCGCTGTGCCGCCAATGGGCGGAAGAAATGCCGAACTTTAAGTACGTGCCGGTGGTGTCCGACGCCCTGCCCGAAGAAAACTGGAGCGGCCGCGGCGGCTTCGTGCACCAGGCCGTGGTCGACGATTTGCCTGACATGTCGGGCTACCAGGTCTACGCCTGCGGGGCACCGATCGTGGTGGAATCGGCCAAGCGCGATTTCGTCAAGCTGTGCAAATTGCCGGAAGAAGAGTTCTACGCGGACGCCTTCACTTCCGAAGCGGATCTCCAGCAACCATAACCTGCCAACCCCGCCAAACCTGGGTCAGACCCTAGGGTCTGACCCGCCTTACCGGGTTCGAGCCCCATGTCAAGCAACGGCTTCTCCGTCCTCCGCCACCGCAATTTCGCCTTCTACCTGTCCGCCCGACTGCTCGGCACCATTGCCGTGCAAATGCAGAACGTCGCCATCGGCTGGCAAGTCTACGCCCAGACCAAGAACCTGTACTACCTCGGCATGATCGGCCTGGCGCAATTCGCGCCCTTCCTGCTGCTGATCCTGTACGCAGGCCATGCCGCCGACCGCTACAACCGCCGCAATATCATCGCCACCTGCCTCGGTGCCCAACTGGTGTGCGGGCTGGCGTTGCTGGCCTACACCCACAGCGGCTTCAGCGCCGTCTGGCCGATCTTTGCGATTTTGGTCCTGTACGGCAGCGCCCGCGCCTTCATGAGCCCCGCCACGCAAGCGGTGCTGGTGAACATGGTGCCGACGGAAGATTTCAGCCGCGCGGTAGCGCTCTCCAGCTCCAGCTTCCAGGTGGCGGTGATCCTTGGCCCCACACTGGGCGGCCTGCTCTACATCTACGGTCCCGCCACCGTCTACACCGTCACCTCCGCCATGCTGCTGATGGCGGTGGTGCTGATGACCCTGACCCGCCCGGCCCCGCAGGCCACGCGCAAGGAACCCGCCACCTGGCACAGCGTGCTGGAAGGGTTGCGCTTCGTCTGGTCGCGTCCCATCATGCTGGGCGCCATCTCGCTCGACCTGTTCGCCGTGCTGTTCGGCGGCGTGACCGCCCTGCTGCCCGCCCTGGCGCATGACGTGCTGCACGTGGGGCCCACCGGCCTGGGCCTGCTGCGCACCGCGCCCGGCATCGGTGCCGCACTGTGCTCGATCGCGCTGGCGTTCTGGCCCATCACCCGCCGTGTCGGCACCTGGATGTTTGGCGGCGTGGCGGTGTATGGCATTTGCACGGTGATCCTCGGCACCACATCCAGCTTCGGCATTGCGCTGGCCTGCCTGCTGCTGCTTGGCACCGGCGACATGATCAGTGTCTACGTGCGGCACTTGCTGGTACAGTTCGAAACGCCCGATGAAATCCGCGGCCGCGTCAGCGCCGTCAACGCCGTCTTTATCGGCGCCTCGAATGAACTGGGCGAGTTCGAATCCGGCGTCACCGCCGGCTGGCTGGGGCTCACGCGCGCCATCATCTTCGGCGGCGTCGCCACGCTGGCCGTGACCGCCATCTGGGCCTGGCGTTTCCCCGTCCTGTCGCGCATGGACCGGTTCCCCCACCACAAGGAGTAAGATTGGCCGCATGCGCTATCACTTGATCCGCAGCCGCCCCCACCTCAGCGCCGCCATCGCGGTCGGCGCGGCAGCCGGCTTCTTCCTCCCATCCTCATGGAGCGTGCTGGTGCGGGCATTGACGGCATGGGATATCGCGGTCTGGATGTACCTGCTGACTGTCGGCTGGATGATGATGCGCGCCGACCATCTCGAAGTGCGGCGCACCGCCGCACGGCAAGACGAGCGGGCCGCGACCATCCTGGCCAGCCTGGTGGTCGCCACCGTCATGAGCGTGGTCGCCATCAGCAGCGAACTGGCCAGCCTGCGCGCCATGCCCGCCAGTGAACGCGGCCTGCATTATGCGTTCGTGGTGCTGACGCTGGTGGGCTCCTGGTTCCTGGTCGGCACCCTGTTCTGCTTCCACTACGCGCACCTGTACTACAACGCGCGCGGCCAACAGTGCCCGCTCGCCTTCCCCGGCGGCGAAACCCAGCCGGACTACTGGGACTTTCTCTACTTTTCCTTCACCATAGCCGTCGCCGCCCAGACCTCCGACGTCACCGTCCAGTCGCCCGGCATGCGCAAACTGGTGCTGGGCCAGTCGGTGCTGAGCTTTTTCTTCAATCTCCTTATCCTGGGTTTATTCGTGAATATGGCAGCGTCACTGATGTAGGGGTATGATGGAATCGCGTGGCAACACGTTTTGGTTAACAAACGGGAGCAGCATATGCAAATCAATGTGAACACCGACAAAACCATCGAACGTACTGCAGGCCTGGACGACCATGTGAAGCAAGTGGTCAAGACTGCACTCCACCGGTTCGGCGAGCACATCGGACGCGTCGACGTCCACCTCAGTGAAGGCAATGCACAGAAGTCCTCCGACGGCGATATCCGCTGCACGATCGAGGCGCGCGTCAACGGCTACCAGCCGATTGCCGTGAGCGACCACGAGGCAACCTTGCATCAATCCATCAACGGCGCAGCGGACAAGCTGCAAAGGGCAATCGACAGCGCCTTGGGCCGCCTGTACGAAAGCAAGCGCCACACGTCGCAGCCCCATATTGAAGAGGCCGGAGAATAGGCTTCAGCCAGCGGCAGCCAAGCCTTTCAGGTATCGGATACCCTGCAAGGCGCGGCTGCCATACCAAGACATCATTTCCCCATCCACCAGCTGTACCGGCTTGCCGATCTGGCGCTCCAACGCATCCACGTGGTCTTCCGTGAAGCGGTAAGGCTCGGACGACAGCAATACCTGGTCCACGTCGCGCAGCAGCGCATCGCTCCACTGGAAGCTCGGGTAGCGTACCGCGCCAATCTCGGGGATCGACCAGCCGATCAATGCCAGCATGCGGGCGATATAGGTATCGCGCGACACCGTCATCCACGGGTCTTTCCAGATGCAGTACAGCACGCGTTGCGGCCGGCCTTTCGGCGCGGCGGCCAGGGCATCGAGTTCCGACGCGAACGCGCCGCACCACGCCTCGGCCCGCTCCTGCGCACAGAAAACGCCGCCCATCAACCTGGCCAGCGCGATGTTGTCGCGCGGCTCGACCGGGTGCGTCACCACGATATGCGGCACGAATTCCGCCAGCTTGTCGACCGTGGGCTTTTCATTCTCGTCGATGTTCACCACCAGGTGGGTGGGTGCCAGCTTGCGGATCTTCTCGATGTTGACGTCCTTGGTGCCGCCCACCTTGGGGATAGCGCGCACCACGTCCTCCGGATGGATGCAGAACCCGGTGCGGCCCACCAGTTGCGGCGCCAATCCCAGGTCGCACAGCAGCTCGGTAATCGACGGCACCAGCGACACGATGCGGGCGTCGGGATCAGCCGCATGTTGCTGGCCGAGGATATCGGTATATTTCATGCCCGGTATTGAACCACACATACGCTATCATTAACACCTGTTACAACCGCAGTAAGAAAGTTCATTTTGAAACCGATCGGCACCTTCGGCACGTCCGCCTACCAGATCCAGTCCTTGCAATTATTCCGCGGCGCCGACAGCCTGCGCATCGCGCCGTTGCTGAAAGAGTGCCCCATCGTGCAGGTCGAACAGGGCGAAGTGGTCACCGATCCGCAGCGCGCCCGCCTGTACATCGTGCTGCGGGGCGCCCTTTCCGTGGCGGCCGATACGCGCACCGGCATGTCGGATGGCACCATCAGCAAGGTGCTGCCCGGCGAAAGCGTGGGCGAACAGGCAGTGCTCGACGAAGAAGCCAACCAGGCCACCATCAGCGCGCTGGAGCAAAGCGAATTGCTGGTAATCGAGGCCGAACTCGCATGGCAGCTGATCGACGCCGCCAATGGCGTCGCCCGCAACCTGTTGCGCATGCTGTCGTTCCGCATCCGCGCCGCCAACGCGCAATTGCGCCGCCGGCAGAAGCTGGGCGAATTCTATCGCCAGCTGTCGATGGTGGACGGCCTGACCGGCCTGTATAACCGGGCCTGGCTGAACGACTTCCTGCCGCAGCTGGTCGCCAGCGCCCAAGCCACCGGCCAGCCGCTTGCGCTGATCATGCTCGACATCGACCACTTCAAGAAGTTCAACGACAGCCACGGCCACCTGCAAGGCGACCAGGCCCTGCGCACCGCCGCCCAGGTACTGATCGGCGCCTTGCGCCCGACCGACTTCGCCGTGCGTTATGGCGGGGAAGAGATGATGGTGGTGCTGCCCGACACCAATGTGCAGGTTGCCGAAGCGGTGGCCGGCCGCTTGTGCGAACGCATGCGCGACGCGGTGGTGTTCAGCGACATGCGCCTGCCCCTGCCGCACGTCACCGGCTCCTTCGGCGTTGCCGCGCTCGGCCCCACGCAGGACGACACCGCCCTCATCGCCGCCGCCGACGCCGCCCTGTACCGCGCCAAGGAGGCCGGCCGCAACCGCGTCGAAGTCGCTTAAGCGCCCGTCGCGGCTTCGTCGGTCGCCGACTGGCGGCCTTGTTTGGCAACGAAGTCGTCCAGGCCCTTCATCACCAGCTCATAAGTCTTGTCGATATTGGCGGCCACGTCGCCGCCCAGCACCTGCAAGCCTTGCAGGATGTCGCGCGCCTCCTTGAAGCCCTTTTCGATGCCGCCCTTGATGGTATCCATGAAACGGCTCAGCGCGTCGTCGCCCTCCAGTTCGGAGTGCTGCTGCTGGAAAGCGCTGAAGAAGGCGGTCGAGAGCGATACAATGCGGCCCGCCGTGCCTTCCGGAGAATTGTCCTGGCCGAGTGCATTCTGGATCGCATCCGGGCCGAAATCGGCCTCAAGCTGTTCGTTGATCGAGGTGATCGCCGATTTGTACAGCAGTGCCAGCGGATCGTTGCCGGCATTGAGGGAAATCGACGCCGATTCCTGCAGGATCGAGACGTTCAGCTGCATTTTGGCGCGGTTGGACGCCGTCACGGCCGTGTCGTTGCTCGCCGTGGCGGGCGTGGCACGGGTGTTGATGGAAATGGGATTTGACACAACAGTCCTCCTTGCCTCAGCATTCGATAACGAGAACCAACATTTGCACCATGAGTAACCATACCTTCCTGTGGCATGACTACGAAACCTTCGGCGCCGTGCCACGCCGTGACCGTCCCGCCCAGTTCGCCGCCATCCGTACCGACGCTGAGCTGAACGAAATCGGCGAGCCGATCATGCTGTTCTGCCAGCCAGCCAACGATTACCTGCCCGACCCGACCGCCTGCCTGATCACCGGTATTACCCCACAGCAAGCATTGCAGCAGGGCGTGCCGGAACACCAGTTCGCGGCAACGGTCGAGAAAGCCTTTTCGGAGCCTGGCACCATAGGCGTAGGCTACAACACAATCCGTTTCGACGATGAAGTGACGCGCTTTTTGTTCTGGCGTAACTTGATCGACCCTTATGCGCGCGAATGGCAAAACCAGTGCGGGCGCTGGGATTTGCTGGATGTGGTGCGGATGACCTATGCGCTGCGCCCCGAAGGTATAGAGTGGCCTATCAATGATAACGGCAAACCAAGCTTCAAACTTGAGCACTTGACCAAGGCCAACGGCCTGGTGCACGAGGCGGCGCACGATGCGCTGTCCGACGTGCGCGCCACCATTGCCCTGGCCCGCCTGATCCGGCAGAAGCAACCCAAGCTGTTCGATTTCTGCCTGGCCTTGCACAAGAAGGACCGCGTGGCGGAAGAGATCGGCCTGCACCTGGCGCCCAACCTGCGCCAGCCTTTCCTGCACGTGTCGGGCATGTTCCCTGCCGAGCGCGGCTGCCTGGCGCTGGTATGGCCGCTGGCGCCGCATCCATCCAACAAGAACGAGCTGCTGGTGTGGGATTGCTCGTACGATCCGCAGGAATTGTTTGCGTTGGACGCGGAGACGATCCGCATCCGCCTGTTCACCCGCAGCGATGCCATGCCGGAAGGGATGACGCGTTTGCCCATCAAGAGCATCCACCTCAACAAGTCGCCGATGCTGGTGTCGAACCTGAAGACCTTGCGGCCGGAATTGGCGGGACGCTGGGGGCTGGACCTGGAAGCGGCGCAGGCGCATGCGGCGCGCGCGGCGGCCGGGCCGGATATGTCGGCCATCTGGGAACAAGTGTTCTGGCGGCCAGTGGGGGAGCCGGCCGATGTGGATGAAGACCTGTACGGCGGCTTTGTCGGCAACGGCGACCGGCGTTTGCTGGAGTCGCTGCGGCGCGAGCCGCCGGCCAAGCTGGGATCGGCGTCGCCGCACTTCCAGGATGAGCGCCTGGGCGAGCTGCTGTTCCGCTACCGCGCACGCAATTTCCCGCAAACCCTGTCCGAGGAAGAGATGGAGCACTGGGAACAGCATCGCGCCGCGCGGCTGTACGAAGGTGCCGGCGGGGCACGCACGGTCGATGAATTGTTCTCGGAGCTGGACCGCTTGGGCGCCGAAGCGGATGAGGAGGCGCAGCAAGTGCTCGCTGCCCTGTACGACTACGTGGAGATGATTGCGCCGGAGCGGTATTAACCCCGGCAAGGGTCAGACCCTTGGGTCTGACCCGCCCTACCGGGTTCAAGCGCGATACAAATTGATCGCATCCCGCGTCTCCAGCGCCACCCTGCGTGCCGCCGCCGCAAAGTCCTCCGCAGGTTGCTGCGCCGCATACAGGATCGCCCGCGAAGAATTGATCATCATGCCGGTACCATTGCCGGTGCGGCCAGCCTTGACGGTCGCCTCAATATCCCCACCCTGCGCACCAATCCCCGGCACCAGCAGCGGCATCTCCCCCACAATCGCACGCACCTGCGCCAATTCTTCCGGGAAGGTTGCGCCAACCACCAGCGCGCACTGGCCATTCGCATTCCACTTCTCCGCCACCAGTTTCGCCACATGCTGGTACAGCGGCTTGCCGTCGACCTTCAGGAACTGCAGGTCGGAACCGCCCGCATTCGAGGTGCGGCACAGGATGATCACCCCACGGTCGCTCCACTCCATATACGGCTCCACGGAATCGGAACCCATGTACGGGTTCACGGTCACCGCATCCGCGCCATAACGGTCGAACGCTTCGCGTGCATACTGCTTGGCCGTCGCACCGATATCACCGCGCTTGGCGTCCAGGATCAGCGGGATATGCGGATAGTTTTCCCTGGCGTAGGCGCAGATCTTTTCCAGCTGGTCCTCCGCCCCCAGTGCGGCGAAATAGGCAATCTGCGGCTTGAAGGAACACGCCAGGTCAGCGGTGGCGTCGATGATCCCGGTGCAGAAGCGATAAATCCCTTGCGGATCGTTCTGGAACTGCGCAGGCAGGCGCGCCATGTCCGGATCCAGGCCAACGCACAGCAGGGAATCGTTGGCTGCCCAGGCAGCGGATAATTTTTCGATAAATGTCACGGCGGGCCTCTTTTTCTTCGCGTTGCAAACCCTACATTATAACGGGGCGGCTGTGTGCATTGCCGCACATGGCCGCGGGCCGATTGCGTGTATATTTCGATAAGACGTTCCAAGGAGCGAAGAATGCGAAACTTTCTGGCGATAGGCTTGCTGGCAGTGTTCCTGTCCGGCTGCGGTTACAACGAATTCCAGGCCAAGGACGAAGCGGTCAAGGCCCAATGGGGTGAGGTGGTCAACCAGTACCAGCGGCGGGCCGACCTGATTCCGAACCTGGTCAACACAGTCAAGGGCTATGCCTCGCACGAGCGCGAAACCCTGGAGGCGGTCACCAAGGCGCGCGCCTCGGCCACCAGCATGCAGGTGACGCCGGAAGTCCTCAACAATCCCGGCGCACTGCAAAAATTCCAGCAAGCGCAGGGCGAGTTGACCAATGCGCTATCGCGGCTGATGGTGGTGGCGGAGAAATACCCCGACCTGAAGGCCGATGCCAGCTTCCGCGACCTGCAGTCGCAGCTCGAAGGCACCGAAAACCGCATCACCGTGGCGCGCCAGCGCTACATCGCTTCGGTGCAGGAATTCAACGTGCTGGCGCGCAGGTTCCCCACCAACCTGACTGCCATGATGTTCGGCTATGAAGTGAAGCCCAGTTTCACCGTCGAGAACGAGAAATCCATTTCGACCGCTCCAACGGTGGACTTCAACAAGAAGTAAGGAGCCGCAATGGCGACCCCTCCACGGCAAGCGCGCGGTGGCGGCAAGGCTTCCAGCCGCGACGAGGATGGCGCAAGCGATCCCTTGCGGGACCGCGACCTGGCGCGGCGCACCGGCGGTCTGGCCCAGCATGCGCGCCGCTGGCAGTTGTGGCCGGGCTCACCATGGCTGCGCGTGGTGCTGGGCGTCGCCGTGCTGGTGCTGCTGTTGCTGGTGATGACCGGCGCCCGCGCACAGGATGGCTTCGTACCGGTGCCGCCCCATGCGGCGCGCGTCACCGACCAGGCGGGCATGCTGAACGCTTCGCAGCGCACTGCGCTCGATGGCGTGCTGGCCGATTACGAGCGCAAGACGGGCAGCCAGATCGCGGTGCTGCTGGTGAAGTCCACCGCGCCCGAGGCGATCGAGCAATACAGCATCCGCGTCGCCGAAGCATGGAAACTCGGACGCAAGGGCGTCGACGATGGCGTGCTGCTGGTGGTGGCCAAGGATAACCCTTCCGCACTGCGCCGCCTGCGGATCGAAGCCGGGCGCGGCGTCCAGGGCTCGCTGACGGATGCACAATCCAAACGCGTCCTGCAGGACGTGATTGCACCGCATTTCCGGCAAGGCGACTTCTATGGCGGCCTCGCGGCAGGGGTCAGCGCCATCGCCACCTTGCTCGACAAGGAACACTTCCCGGCGCCACCGGGCGGCCCGCGCGCCGGTACGGCGGCCACCCATGGCGGCGGCCTGGCGGGGAGCGCGGCAACCGGAGGCGTGCCCGCTGGGCAAGGTGGCGTGGCCGGCATGGCGGACGCGGCCGGCGCCGGCGCGATTCCTGGCGCTGCCACCGCACCGGACCAGGCGCTGGGCGCTGGCGGCCCCGCAGATGGCGATGCGGGCCGGCGTGGCAAGGGCGGCGAGCGCGGTGCGAGCGATGGCGGCGGCTGGTCCGCAGGGTGGCTGCTGCCGCTCCTGTTGTTCGGTGCCTTCGTCATCCTGCCGATGATGCGGCGCGGCTCACGGCGCGGCTTGCGGCGTGGCGGCTGGGGCTCGGACGCGACGGGCGTGCTGATCGGCGCCGCCCTCGGTAACGCCATGAGCTCGGCCAGCCGCGGCGGCTGGGGCGGCGGCTTCGGTGGCGGGGGCGGCTTTGGTGGCGGGGGCGGCTTCAGCGGGGGCGGCGGTACATTCGACGGCGGCGGCGCCTCGGGAGACTGGTAAATGACGGCACTACCTACAACATTCCTCGGCCGCTGCAAGCGCGCGCTGCGCCACATGATGACCGGCACCGGCGCCGGCAAACGCGCCTTCCCGCCTGCCACGCTGGAGGCGATCGAACAAGCCATCACCCAGGGCGAACAGCGCCACCGCGCCGAAGTGCGCCTGATCGTCGAACCCTGCCTCGACGCACGCTCCGCCTTCAGCAACGTCAGCAACCGCGAGCGCGCCCGTACCCTGTTCGCCCAATACGGCGTATGGGATACGGAAGAAAACTGCGGTGTCCTCATATATGTCAACCTGGCCGCGCGCGAAGTCGACATCGTGGCCGACCGCCACGTCGGCCGCATGGTGGCCGAAACCGAATGGCAGACCATTTGCCGCACCATGACCAGCGGCTACGCCCAGGGCGATTACCACAGCAGCACCCTATCGGCACTGGAACAGCTCAACACCCTGCTGGCCCGGCTCTACCCTGCCGGCGGCGAGCGCCCCAACCAACTGCCCAACGACGCCGTCATCCTCTAAAATGAGCTTCCTCACCACAAGTGGAAGCGACATGAAATTAACCAATAAAGTAGCCATCGTCACCGGCGCCACCCAGGGGATCGGCCTGGCGTGCGCCCAGCGCCTGATCACCGAAGGCGCGCAGGTCATGCTGGTGGACATCAAACCGGAAGGCGCCCAGGCGGCGGAAGCCCTGGGCGACCAGGCACGCTTCTTCGCCGCCGACGTCAGCCAGAAGGCGGACGTGGACGCCATGGTAGCCGCCACCCTGGCCGCCTTCGGCCGCATCGACATCCTGGTCAACAATGCCGGCGTCACGCACAAATGCAGCTTCCTTGACCTGGCCGAAGCCGATTTCGACCGCGTGCTGGGCATCAACCTGAAATCCATGTTCCTGTGCGGGCAGGCCGTTGCGCGCGAAATGGTCAAGCAGCAAAGCGGCTGCATCATCAATATGTCGAGCGTGAATTCCGAGCTGGCGATACCTGACCAGGTGCCCTACGTAGTGTCGAAAGGCGGCGTCAACCAGCTGACCAAGGTCATGTCGCTGAACCTGGCACCCTACGGCATCCGCGTCAACGGCATCGGCCCCGGCACCATCATGACCGAACTGGCCAAGCAGGCGGTCTTGGCCAGCCCGGAAGCCCGACGCACCATTTTGTCGCGCACTCCTTTGGGGCGTTGCGGCGAGCCGGAAGAAGTGGCATCGATCTGCGCCTTCCTCGCCAGCGACGACGCCAGCTACATGACCGGCCAGACCCTCTTCGTTGATGGCGGCCGCATGGCGCTGAATTACGTCGTGCCAGTGAAAGAATAGATATACGTTATATGAATAACGATTATCGAAAACGGTAATTGGACTAATATGTGGCAGCGCACCATAATAGCGCATGTCTCCACTATTCTCCTCCAAGAAAATAGTTTAAGCCCGCTTTCACCAGCGGGCTTTTTTTTTGAAAGTCGGGGTCAGCTCTGGCTTCTCGAGGAGTTTTGCGCTTCGCGCAGCGCAAAATGTCCGGTTGCCAGAGCTGACCCCGACTTTCAAAAACTTGCGCTATGTCATGGCGCCGTCACACGGGCTCCCTATAATGGCTACATCTACGACACACGCAATCGATATGCGTGGTGGTGGACCAGGAGCGCCGGCTTAGCCCGGCGCTCCGTTTTTCCGGCGTCGCGCGCTGCCTGCTGTGGTATCTTCCCTCCCATGCAAAAATTCCTGACCCGGCTGTTCCTCAGCGACGATTACGCGGGACTGCGCTTCTGGGGCGCGATCGCGATCTTTATCCTCAACTGCATCATCGGTTCCATCCCGGGCGCGCGCGCCGAGGCGGCGCAAATCGCCAGCGGCCTGGTGTTGCATAGCTTCGGCTACTCCGTGCTGGCCTTCCTGCTGTTTACCGGCTGCCGCGGCGAGCCGGCCCAGCGTGCGCTCAAGGCGGTGGGCGGGATCGCCATCATGGGCGCCGTTGATGAGTTCGTCCAATCCTTCTTCCCTTACCGCCATGGCTCGGTCGATGACTGGCTGGTCGACATGGCTGCCGCGATCATTGCCGCGACAGTGATGTGGGCCTTGTGGAGCCTGCGCAAACGCCCTGCCGCTTGACGTGCGTCGGCCGTTGCGAGAACGGCGTACACTTCCCCGGCGCGCAGACCTTACGTGGCTTTTTAGGGAGGAGTTATGAAACTTTCCGCAATCATGCTGGTGAGCCTGGCCCTGGCGGGCTGTGCCCATGACAGCAGCAAGAAGACCGCAGGCATGGATGACGACACCAGCACGTCGACCGCCAGCGCATCCGAAGGCAGCCCAACCATGGCGAATTGGGATGGCGTGGTGCAGTCGATCGATCCGGCAGGTTCGCTGTCCGCCGGCGGTGCCGTCGGCGCCACCGCAGCCGGCCCATCCAGCGGCTATCGCGTCACCGTGAAGAAAGCCGATGGCACGCTCGAAACCATCAATGTGGACAATATGCCCAGCTATCGCGTGGGCGACAATGTCCGCTATTCGAATGGCAGCTTGAGCGCCAGCCCGAAATATTAGTAGATTTTCTCGACCTGGTAGCCGTGCTGGCGCAGCAAGGCCGGCACGCCCTTGTCGCCCACCAGGTGCAACAGGCCGATGCCGATGAAGGCATCGCCCTTGCGCATGATGGCTTCAATATTGGCTGCCATTTCGGGATTGCGCTTGCCCAGCAAGGTGCGATCCATGAAGCGGGCGGACACGCTGTCGCCCGTGGTCAACTCGCGCGTGAGCGCCGCGATGCGGGTCGCATCGGCGGCGCCCCACGCTTCCACCAGGCCGGCTGACTTGCGCAGCGCGGCGCCGCTTTCGATCTCGGCAATGTTTTCCAGCAGGTAGGCTTCCTGCTGCGCGTCATCCATGGCGCCGAACAAACCCAGTTGGTAGTCGGCGGTTTCCAGTTCCTGCAACGGTTTCTTTTGCTGCGCCGCGTTGCTCAGCAGCCAGCCCTCCACGCCGAGCCCGCGGTTGAAGCCGCTCTTTTCGATCTCTTGCCCCACCAGGATATTGGCCACCACCCACGGGCGGTAATGTTCGACGCTGGCCAGCGGCAGCTTGACCTTGTCCAGCGCGCCCTGCAGCTTGGCCAGCGCTGCCGGCGACAGGTGCTCGCGGATGCTTTGCCCGGCCGGGTATTGGCCGTGGCGGGCCAGGGCGCGGTAATAGTCGCCGCTGGCGCGCACGTCGAGTTCCAGCACCAGCGAACTGGACTTGGCCAGCGCTTCAGTGACTTCCGGTTCGAGCGGGAAAAAGTCCTGCTTGCCCACGTGGATGGTGCCAAACAGGTAGGAGATTTTGCCTTCGTGATGCACGCGGTACAGTGCGCCGCGGCGCGGCACATCGTTGACCTGGATGGCATCCGCAGGCGCGGCGACAGGCGCCGGCGGTATGCTCATATCCATACTGTGTGCCGACAGGGAAAAAGAGAATGCAGTCAGGAAGACAAGCTTGCGGAACATGGCATCTTTTCATGGGATGCCTGTTGCGCAGCCAGGCATGGGCTGAGGACTTCCGGTGCGAAAGCCCTGTTGCCCATGGTAATGTAGTTTGCTGCCGTACGGCAATACCTATTTTGCCAACTCGACGAGTACCGCCGTGTACATTTCTAGGTTGAGCAGCAATTGTTTTTCCGTTATGTACTCGTGTTCGGAGTGGCCGGTGTAGAGCTTGCCCGGCATGGTCGGGCCGAAGCTCACGGCGCGCGGGAACAGGCGTGAATTGGTGCCGCCGCCCACCGCAATCGGCTGCGGATCCTTGATGCCCGTATAGTGGGAGAACACCTTCATCAGGGTCGGCAGCTGCGGCGCGTTGTCCTGCACCCAGGGATCGCCGATCTGTGCCGACAGTGTGGCGCGCGGCTGGTTCTGCGCTTTCCAGGCATCGAAGGCGGCATTGATTTCGCTTGTCAGTTCCGCATTGGTTTTGCCGCGCGGACGGCGCAAATTGATCCCCAACACCAGGCCGGCATCGGTATGTTTGAGTGTCGTCGGCGCCACAGTCATCGGCCCCATGAACGCGTCGCTATAGGCAATCTTGCCGAATTTTTCACCGTGAAGTCCGGTGCCGATCATGTCGTTGACGAAATCGACCATCAGGCCGGCCTGGCTGCCACGCCAGCGCTGCACGGCCAGCGCGTCGGCCAGCATGGCGATCGCGTTGACGCCTTCATGCGGTTTCGACGAGTGCGCGGCCAGGCCCTTGGCGGTCACGGTCAGGCGCTTGCCTTCCCAGGCGTATTGGTAAGACATGCCGGCCTGCTGCGCGGCACGGGCACGGATAGCCGCTTCCAGCGCCGCGTCGGCGTGGTCGATCACGGCGCGCGCATCCTCCGGGATCTGGCTGTCGAAGAAGCCCCCGGTAAAGCTATGGACCAGCGCGGTACTGCCCGGCGCCGCCGGCATGTCCGGCAAGGTCACGTGCACTCCGCCCCAGCCTTTCTCCGCCGTCACGGCAGGATACTCGGCGTCGATGGTGATATTGGTTTGCGGCGGGGTGTGGGTCTTGAGGAATTCTTCCAGCGGCCCCCAGTCCGATTCCTCGGCCATGTAGATATACAGTTCGATGCGCTTCTTTAGCGGCAGCTGGCGGTCCTTGATCGCCTTCATCGCGTACATGGCGGTGGCGATCGGCCCTTTGTCGTCTTCCGTGCCCCGGCCAAGCAGCAGGCCCGGCTCGCTGGTGCGGTCAAGCTTGAACGGCGACTGCTTCCACTTGCTGGGGTCGACCGGCTGCACGTCGCCGTGGGTGATCACGCCGACGCGTTCCTTGCCCTGCCCCAGCCCCACCACCATCACATAGCCATGGTCGGCATAATCGAGCCCCAGGCGCGCCGCTTCCTGCTTGATCAGGCGCTTGAAGCCAATGTGCTGCGGGTTCTTTTCGAAGGGCACCTTGGGGTCGGCCACCGTGTTGAAGCTGACCATCGCGGCCAGGCTCTCGATCACCTTGTCGCCGTAGGCCTGGCGGGCGTGGCGGGCTGCCGCGGTGGCGCTCGCGCTGACGGGGGGTGCCGCATTGGCAGTGGCGCAGGCCAGCATGACGGCGAATGCAAGTTTCTTGATCATTGGATTACTGGTAGTTGGACAGGATTTTGTTGATGGCGCCTTCACGCAGCAGCTGGCTGATGGCAGATTCTATTTCAACCAGCGGCACTTTGCTGCGCAGGGACACGGCGCAGCGGGTCAGCTGGTACTTGAGCACCAGCGGAGGATGGGCATCGACCCTCTCGCCCAGCCTGGCCTGGTAGTCATAAAAGACCTTGTCAACGATGATGTGCCGTACCCGGCCAAGCTTCAGCTTGAGCAGGTTGGCCACGGCCGACGTGGCATCCGAGCGGATGAATTCCTTCCCCAGGGCTTGCTCCATTTCGGGATAGGCGAAGCCCAGCACGGTGCCCACGGGCTCGCCTCGCAGGTCGGCCGGGGATTGCGGGCGCGGCGCGCTGCGCGCCGTCACCAGCAGTTCGGATTGGGGAAAGAAGGCCTGGGTCCAGGCATGCCGGCCTTCCAGCCACTCGGGCTGGTAGGTGCACAGGATGTCTGCACGGCCCGATTCCAGCGCCATCGCAAGGCGCTTGCGCGGCAGGACTTCGACCTCCAGTTCGCGCTGCAGCTTGCCCGCCAGCGCCCTGGCCAGGTCCAGGTGGACGCCGCCGCGCAACTTGCCGTCGCGGATATCGGCCATCGGCATGTCGACGCTGGTCGTCACCAGCACCACCAGTCGGTCCGCGTGGGCGGTTCCGGCGGCCGCCAGCCAAGCAAATAGCAATGTGCAAATCGCCCTCATGCCAGGATAGTAACCGATCCGGCTAGCGGTAGTTCGACACGATCCTGGCTATGGCTCCATCGTTCACCAACTGCGTGATGGCACGGTCGACTTCCGTCAGCGCAACGCTGCTGTTTGGCGAAAGCGCACAGCGCGTCAAGTACTGCTTGATCACCAGCGGGGGATGCACGCGCAATGGCTCCCCCTGGCGCAAGCGGTAATCGAAGAAAGCCTTGATGGTGGCAACGTGGCCGATGCGGCCGGCCGCGAGCTTGCGCAAATTGATGGCGTTCGAACCGACGTCGGCGCGGCTGAATCCCGGCCCCAAGGCTGCCTCCAGCTCGGGATAGCGGTAACCGAGCACCGTCCCGATCGGCTGCCTGGCCAGGTCGGCCAGCCCTTGCGGCTGCGGTCTGGTGAGCGCTGTGACCAGCAGCTCGGTTTGCGGAAAGAATGGCTGCGTCCATTGGTATTGGCCTGGCAGCCATTCGGGCAGGTAAAGGCATAGCAGATCGCCCTGTCCCGACGCCAACGCCTGGGCAATGCGTTTGCGCGGCAAGACTTGCACCTGCAATTGGCGCGCCAGCTTGTGTGCCAGCGCTTGCGCCAGGTCGCGGTGGATGCCGCCACGCAGCTGCCGGCCGTCGATATCGGCCAGCGGCATTTCCGTGCTGGTATCGACCAGCACCACCAGTTGGGCGGCATGGAGCGGACCGGAGGCAAGGAGTGCCAGGAGCATGGCGGGAATGAGCTTCATGCGGAAATATTACCCTACCAGCAGCAATCCGGTTTCGATGCTATCCTGCTGCGCCATGGAACAACAGCACCGGATCACACCTGCCATGGTCTTGCTGCTGGCCGTGGCCAGCGGCCTGATTGTGGCCAACCTGTATTACGCGCAGCCGCTGGTGGGACCGATCAGCGCCGCCACCGGCCTGCAGCCCGGCGCGGCCGGGCTGATCGTCACCCTGACGCAAATCGGCTATTGCCTGGGTTTGGCCTTCATCGTGCCTCTCGGCGACTTGCTGGAAAACCGCCGCCTGTGCGTCACCCTGCTCGGCGGGACGGCGCTGGCCTTGCTGGGCGCGGCCATGGCGGGCAATGCGGCCACGTTCCTGGCGGCGGCATTCTTCATCGGCCTGTGTTCAGCGGCGGCGCAAGTGCTGGTGCCGTTTGCCGCGCACTTGTCGGCGCCGGAGCGGCGCGGCCAGACGGTCGGCACGGTGATGAGCGGCCTGCTGCTGGGGATCATGCTGGCACGGCCGATCTCCAGCCTGGTGACCGATGCCCTGGGCTGGCACGCGATCTTCTTCCTCTCGACGGCGGCCATCGGGGCGCTGGCGGTGGTGCTGCACGTGCGCTTGCCACGGCGCCAGCCGGAGGGCGGCTACCACTACGGCGCGCTGCTGGCATCGATGTGGACCCTGCTGCGCGCCACGCCGGTGCTGCGCCGCCGCGCAGCTTACCAGGCCTGCATGTTCGGCGCCTTCAGCCTGTTCTGGACCACGGTGCCGCTGGTGCTGGCGGGGCCGGCATTTGGTTTGTCGCAGACCGGCATCGCGATCTTCGCCCTGCTCGGCGTGGCGGGCGCCGTTGCATCGCCGATCGCCGGCAAGCGCGCCGACCAGGGCAAGAGCCGCTCGACCACCTTGTGGGCGCTGCTGGCCGCCGCCGTCGCATTCGCCGCGCCCCTGCTGCTGCACGGCAGCCGCGACTTTTCGCTGGTGCTGCTGGTGCTGTGCGGGATCGTGCTGGACATGGGCGTGTCGGCCAACCTGGTGGTCGGCCAGCGCGCCATCTTCGCGCTTGGCGCGGAAACGCGCAGCCGGCTGAATGGCCTCTACATTTCCATCTTCTTTGCCGGCGGCGCGCTCGGCTCCTCGCTGGGCGGCTGGACCTGGGCGCACTTCGGCTGGCAAGGCGTGCTGCTTGCCGGGCTGGCGTTCCCGGCGGCTGCGCTGGTGCTGTTCGCGACGGAACGGCGCCAGGACTAGTGTGCCCACATCCTGAATTCACCCTGCATCTGCAGGCTGCCGTTGACATTGACGCTGCCAAGGTTGCCGGTGATGGCGGCAGCGGGGTCGTTCTGCACGCTCATCGATTCGAAGCCGAAGTTCGTGTAACGCATCTGTGAAGGCAGCGTGACGGCGATGTATTCGCCATTGCCGTCGGGACGTGCCTGCACATTGATCCCGATGGCGAACATGTCGACCGTGCCGCGCACGTTACGCAGCACGATGTAGCGCGGCGAGCCGTCATGGAAGCCGAACGACAGGCGACTGTCGGTGACGGCACCGGCCAGGGTGGGATCGTTCACCACGATGTGGGCGGCGAAGCTGATGCCGTCGCGGGCGCTGACGCCGGACAGTTCCTCATCGTCGAGCGCCTTCTGCGGCGCGGCGCGCAGCAAGGCGGGGCACAGCAGCAACATGGCGGCGTATCGCTTCATGGGCGGAACCTGATGTCGAGATAGTTGATCTGGATATTGCCGATGCGGGACGAGCCCAGGTCGACGTTGCCGCCCGGTGCGGTGAAGCTGATCCTGACGATCTCGATGCCGCCGCTGCCAGCCTGGCCGCTGCCGTGTTGTGCGTCGGGCCAGCCGATGCCGATGTGCAGGCGCGGGCCGCTTTCGTCGGCCTGGGCATTGACCAGGGCGGGCTGGCGGGCGACATCGGCGATGACCCATGGCTGTCCGGTGAAGTTGCCGTTTCCGTCAGTGGCGCCAATGCGGATGCCGTCCAGCGCCAGCTGTCCCGCGCTGTTGTCGCGGCCATTGGGGCGCAGTGCCCATTGGCCGATCTCCATGCGCATGGCGGCGCCGAAGGCAAGGCCGTCCTGCACGCGCGGCGTGGAGAATTGCCAGCCGCCGCCATACAGGGCGAGGTCGCTGACCACGATGGCGCCGCCATGTCGGCTGATGCCGTCGGCATCGACGCCGAAGTCGTAGGCCAGCTGCCATTTCTGTTCGCCGTGCGCGTTCTGCGGCAGGCTGAATTGCGCGACGTCGGCCAAGCCGTTCTGGCTGCGCACGATGTCGAAGCGGTAGGGGTCGGAGAATGGCGTTGCGCTGTCGCTGCGGGAGACGCAGGGGTTGCCGGCCCAGATGCTGGCGCCGTCGGGGCGGGTATAGGTGACGCGCAGGTCGCCATTCATGGCGAAGCCGTTCAGGTCGAAGCTGACGCCGTCGCGCCCTCGCACTTCCGACAGGGCGCTGTCGGCAAGGGGGCGAAGGCCGGCGGCAAATGCCGGCACGGGCGGCAGCGATGCGCCGGCCAGCAGCAGGCAGGCGGCGGAGGCCAGCAGGGGACCAGGGCGGCGCGGCATCAGCGTACGCTCGGCAAGGCAGGCATGGCCGGAGGCGCGGCGAACTGCGCCGACGGCAGGGCTGCGGCCATTGCGGAAGGCAGCTGCACAGCGACGGTCGGCGGGACGCCAAGTCCTGCTGGCGAAAGCGGCACAGCGGAGGCAGGCGCGGCCGGCGTGGGCGGCACCGTGAGCGTGGAGGCGGCGTGCGCGGACGGCACAGCGGGCTCAGCGGCGAGCGGCGCGGGCGGCACGCTGGCGGGAGCGGTGGGCGCAACAGGTGCGGTCGGCAGTGCGCCCAGCGACACCAGCTTGTCGCGCCAATTGAGCCAGACACCCGATTGCGCCACGTCCGGCAACTGCGACGTGCCGCTGGGCGCCTGGAATTGCACGCCAGTCTTCAGCACGGAAATCCAGAAATCGCGGCTCGGCCCTGACGCGTCGCCGGCGCGCACACCCACCAGCGCGCTGGCGCCATCCCAGCGCTTGCCGCCGCCGGCATCGGTGTGGGAATCGATGGTGGCGGGCTTGCCGTTGGCGTCGACGCCGCTGACCAGCAGGGAGCCCGACAGGCTGCTGACCTTCAAGCCCACCTCGCCGCTGATGGTATCGAAGCCCATGCGCATGCCCACGACTTCGCGCGCCGCGGCGGCATCGCCGGTATCGCGGTACACGACTTCGAAATAGGGATTGGTGATCGACACCTTGCCGCCATTCTGGCCGAACTGCAGCATCGGCATGTCGATATCGGCGCCCGTCCCCTCTCGCGCGGGGAAGCGGTAATCGCCCAGGCGGATATTGCGCAAGCCCGCATTCAACTCCACGTCCGCATCCAGGGCGATACGGGTGAAATCGAATTCGCCAAGCCTGCTGTTGCCGACTGCCAGCAGCCCCTGCCCGCGTGCGCGCGACATATCGTCCTCGCTCATGGGGCGCAGCTGGGCGGCGGCCGGCGTGCAGAAAAAGGCGGCCGCGAGGGCGGCCGCAAAGAGACGGGATTCCATCATCGAGGAATTCGCAACGGCAGCCGCTTGCGCGGCCGCCACGGCGATCAGTGTGCCCAGATCCACACTTGGGTGCCACGCATGTCCAGCTGGTTCATGGCCATCGAACCGTAGGATGCGTTGCTGCCGCCCATCTTGATCGAGTCGACCGAGATATTCAGCAGTTTGCCTTGCGCCACTTGCACGTCGGCCGGGATGGCGATCTGCACCACGTCGCCGCCGGTTTGCTGGTTGTAGAAGCTGCCCGGGTTGGTCACGCCAGCGGCGCCGGCAGCGGCCAGGAAGGAGTTGCGCGACAGGATGTCGATCGAAGCGGCGATCAGGCCATTGACCTTGATGCCGTTGAAGCTCACCGAACCGCCGCCCAGGCCGTTGGCATCCAGCGCGTCCGTGTCGGTATAGACGAAGGACTCGACTTTGATGTTCAGGTTGGCGCCGATCGACACGCCGTCCTGGCCGGTGACGGCGCTCAATTCTGCGTCTTTGATCGGGGTCATGGCGGACGCCTGCAGGGCCAGGGTGGACAGGGCGACGGCTACTGCGGTGGCAATACGTTTCATATCGTTGATCTCCGTGGATGGTGTGGTTGGTCTTGTCGTTGCGCCCCCTTGCCGGCGGCGGGCCTGGTGGGCCGGCAGCGGCGAAGCGCCGTCTTAATATTGTTCGAATATTAATTAAATTCATGATAGGTTCCGCCGCCGCCCCGGGTCTAGCGTTTCGCGCTGACCGCGCAAGCCAAACACTTGGCCTGGCGAGCCATCCAGAGGAAGAGCGCTGTTGCGCGCATGTTGCGTGAATTAGCATAAGTTTTCGTGCGCGAAGTAGAGGTGTGCATCTAATTTTTTTACCGTGCGCGCTGCGCGAAACGTGCGTAAATTAAATAACAAAAGAGCAAGGACGAACGTTCGTCCGCATAATCGGAGACCGCCATGGGAGAAGGTTTTTATGCGCGTACCACGCGCAAGGGCAGCGCTTACCCCAACGATCGGGGGCAGCCATGCTGATGCTGTTGATGGGGGTGCTGGCAGCCCTGATCGGCGGTTCCGCCGCCCTCTCCCGCCACGACGTGCAGGAACGTCCCAAAGGCCAGTACGAAATGCCGCAAACCATGCTGGGCGGCGGCGCTTACTCGCAAGCGGTCAGCATGGAGCCGTTCTCCGAACTCAAATACCGCCACATCGTGCGCCAGGCCTACGACTACAGCTGCGGTTCGGCGGCGCTGGTCACCATCCTCAAGTACCACATCGGCATTGACGTCAACGAGCAGCAAGCCATGGAAGGCATGCTGGAAAAGGGCGAGAAGGAAAAGATCATCGAGCGCCGCGGCTTTTCGCTGCTGGACATGAAGCGCTACGCGGCTTCGCTCAACGTGCCCGCCGCCGGCTACCGCGCCGACGTCAAGGACCTGCTGACGCTGACCGAGCCGGCCATCGTGCCGATCGACCATGCCGGCGCCAAGCACTTCGTGGTCTTGCGCGGCATCCGCGACGGCGTGGTCTTCATCGCCGACCCTTCCGCCGGCAACCTCGCCTTCCCGGTCGAGGAATTCGCCCGCCTGTGGGACAAGAACACCTTATTCATCCTGTCCGCGCCCGCCGGACAGAAAGCGCCGGCACAACTGGCGCTGAACGACCAGGAACTGGGCGTGGTCGACATGGACCGCGTGACCAACCGTGGCCAGCTGGATCCCTTCAACAACACCACGCAGCTGCTGGAACGTGCCGTCAATTCCGGCCCGGCCCGCACGTGGATGCATCGACAATAAGGAAACGCGCATGAAATATCAGTACCTGCCATTCTTGCTTGCCACCGCCCTGCTGGTGCACTCCACCGCCGGCGCCCAGGAAAGCACGGCAGCCAACAGTACCGCCGCGGCGCGCGATGCCCTGGCCAAGAAGGAAGGCGAAGGCGACCAGAGCGCCCTGCTGAAAGAAACCCTGACCGCAGTCGACAAGCAGTATTCCCTGATCCGCAAAGGCAAATCGCAATTCACCTATGACCTGAACTACAGCTATATCGGCCAGGAGAAGATCGTCACCGATATCGCCGCCGACGGCCTGACCCTGTTCGAGATCGAGAACGTGTCGGCCCACATCGTCACCAATACCGTCTCCGCCGACTACGGTGTGTGGGACAACCTGACCGCCAACATGACGGTACCGGTGATCGCCAAATTTGCCGAAGCGCGCGGCAGCAACCACACTTCCTTCTCGCTGGGCGACATCGCACTTGGCGCGCGCTACCAGCCATGGGAAGCCCGTCGCGACAAGGCCAATTTCACCGCCACCACCAACCTGCGCCTGCCCACCGGCCGCAGCCCGTTCAAGATCATCGCCGGCAGCGGCGAGGCCACCGGCAGCGGCGTCGCTTCGCTGTCGGCCGGCATCAACGTCAACCGCATCGTCGACCCGGTGGCGCTGTTCGGCTCCATGTCGCTGACCGCCAGCGCGCCGGCGACCGGGCTGCACCAGACCAACGGCACGCGCGTACTGACGCGGGTGGCACCGGGCACGCAATTCGGCTTTGGCATGGGTTTCGCATATGCCCTGTCGTATGGCATTTCCACCACCATGTCCTTCCAGGGCGCGATCTCGCAAGGTGCCAAATTGCGTTTTGCCGACGGTTTGAACGTGCGCACCAATACCCAGACTTCGGCATTGCTGAACTTCGGCATGGGGTATCGCGTCTCGCCCAGGAATACCGTCAACCTGTCGGTCGGCATCGGGCTCACCAGCGACTCGCCGAACTTTTCGGTGGGCCTGAACCTGCCGCTGGCGTTCTGACGAAGGCAGCGATGCGAACCCCGCTCCGCAAGGCGGCCTGCGCCGCCGCGCTCGTGCCCATCCTGCCCGCGCATGCCGCGCTGGTGGAGAACCTGACCACCAGCGTGGTGGCCATGGCGCTCGGCAATGCCGTGACGGCCGACCCGCCCGGCATCGATTCGGTGCACTTCAATCCCGCCGGCCTGGCCCGCCTGCAAGGCGACAGCACCCAGCATTCTGCGTTCGGCGCATCGATCCGCGCTCGAGCCAGCTTCGTGCGGCCTGCCAACTTCGATATCGGCGGCTGGAAGGACGACCCGATCAGCGGCACCAGCACCGGCCCGATGCGGCAGACCATGTACGTGCCGACCTATGGCATGCCGGGCTGGCGCTTGCCCGGCGTGATCGTGCCGAGCCTGGGTTTCGCCTGGAACAATCCCGGCTCGCCCTGGACCTTCGCCACCAATTCCTACATGGCGCAGGCGATCAGCCTTGACCGCACCACCGACCCGAACGATCCGGGCCGCTTCGACGGGCGCCAGATCCAGCTGCAAAGGCTGGTGTGGGCCTCGCCGGCGGTCGGCTACAAGTACTCCGACACGCTGCGCTTTGGCGCCGCCGTGCCGATCGCGCATTCTGCCTTCGTGGTGGACACGCATATGCGCTTCCCCAACGAGCTGCTGGGCATTTTCGGCAAGCTGCAGGAAGGCTGGTGCCCGGAGGAAGGCGGCAACATCATCGACACCTTCGGCTTTGGCCTGTGCGGCGGCGGCAAGGAAGGCATGGTCAACCCGTTCAAGAAAGCGGCGGCAATGCGGCTGGAAATGACGGCGCCGGTCGACCCCACGCTGAACCTGGGCGTGCTGTGGGAACCCAGGCCCTGGTTCGCGCTGGGCGCGGTGTACCAGGGCGGTTCGAAGTCGCGCTACACCGGGCATTACCAGTTCGGCACCGAGCCGATGCTGCGCAACTTCGTCAAAGGCTTGAATTCCAGCCTGTTCGGCCCCGTGGCCGGTGCGGTGCTGGGCATGCCGGCCTCGATCCCGGAAACGCAGCACGGCTATATGTCGGCCAGCATCCCCTTCCCTGCCCACCTGCAGGTGGGCGTGAAGCTCAAGCCGCTGCGCTACGTGCAGTTGAACGTGGATGCCAGCTATGCGCGCTGGAGCGACTGGAACCAGCTGACCTTCGAGTTCGACCAGAGCATCAAGCTGCTGGAGGTGGCGCGCCTGTACGGCATCGCCGATTCCACCCGGCTGAAGATCCCGCGCGGCTACAAGAGCGTGCTGAACATGGGCTACGGCCTGCAATTGTTCCCCTTCGAAGGCATGGCGCTGCGCTTTGGCTACGAGCCGCGCAAGACTTCGGTCCCGGCCAACAAGATCGACCTGATCGCGCCGCTGCCCGATACCAAGCTGTATAGCTTTGGCCTGAACTGGCGCATCAGCAAGCAGTATGAGCTGAACCTGACCGGTTCCTATATGCAGGGCAAGTTCAATGCGCCGGCCGAGTCTTCGGACAATATGAACAGCAGCAAATTCCTCAACATCATTTACAACCCATATGCCGGCCACGACGTGGCTGGCGACATCAAGGTCCGCTACGTCGGATTCAGTCTTATTGAACGTTTCTAGGAGCGCAAAGAGATGAAAAAACTCGCGACAATAATCGCCGCCCTGGCCATCGGGGGCACAGTGCAGGCGGCGCCAATCCCGCCGGCGAAGCAGGAACTGGTGAACCGCTTGCTGCAGCTGTGGCATCCGGAGACCATTGGGGAATCGATGCTGCAGGCGCCGGTGGGCGATGCGGTGCAGCAGGCGCGCGTGGTGCTGCAGGGCCGCGTCTCGCCTGAAAAGCGCGACGCGGCGCTCAAGGAGATCGTGGCCGATGCGCGCCAGTTCATGGATGACAACCGGCCAGTCGCGCGAGCCAGCGCGCAGAAGCTGGTCGGCACCACGGTGGCGCCATTGCTGGCGGAACGCTTCACGGAAGATGAGCTGCGCCAGATCATCGCCATCCTCGAATCTCCGGTCAAGAAGAAATTCGAAGGCATGGTGCCGGAGCTGCAGAAAAAACTGGGCGAAGGCGTCGCTGCCGACACGCGCGCCGTGATGGACCAGAAGCTGCAGGAACTGCAGCAGCGCATCGGCGTGCGCCTGCGCAGCGCAGTGACACCCTGACCGGGAGCATGGGCCATGAGCTATTCTTCGGCTCTTCATCTGGTGCGCGGCGTGAAGTCGCGCCTCCTTCATTCCGGCGTCGACGCCGGGCAACTGTTCGCCCAGGCCGGCCTGGATGAAGGCGACGGTCTCGCTTGCGACGCGCTGACGCTATCGGACAAGCTTAGCCACCTGTGGGAGTTGCTGGTCGAGCATTCGGGCGACCCCTTGATCGGCTTGAAGATCTCGACGCCGCACCGCCTGGGCTGGCTGGGCGTGATGGGGCACATCATGCTGGTGTCCCCCACCGTGCAAAGCACGATCGAGCGCTGCCATGGCCACACGCGCGTCGGCATCATGCTGCCGGGACTGCACCGCGCCGTGCCGCAGCAGCGCTACGACTTCGTGTGGTGCGTGCTGCTGCGCACCTTGCGCTGCGCTTCCGGGCGCGACGATGCTGTGCCGGTGGTGGTGGAATACAGCTTCCCGGCACCGGCCAACGCGGCCTTCTACGAGCAAACCTTCGGCTGCCCGGTGCATTTCGGCCGGGCGCATAATGTGATGGAATTTGCCGATTCCGACCTGGTGGCGGCGCTGCCGAATGGCGGCATGCCGCTGCCGGGCGCGGGGGCCGGAACCGGCGCTCCCGTGCTGGCGCAACTGGCCGAGGCGCATCCACCGGCCTTCACTGCGCGGGTACAGGAAATCCTCGCCGGGCTGCTGCCGAAAGGACCGCCGCACCGCGACATGGTGGCCGGCATGCTGGCCATGAGCGAACGCACGCTGCAGCGGCGCCTGGCCGAAGAAGGCACCAGTTTTTCCGCGGTGGTGGATGACACGCGGCGCGCACTGGCGCGGCAGTCGCTGGAAGCTGGCGAGCTGTCGTTGAAGATGCTCAGCTTCCAGTTGGGCTTTTCCGAACCGAGCGCGTTCTACCGCGCCTGCAAGCGCTGGTTCGGCATGACGCCTTCCGACCTGGCCAACCACGGAGAAAGACATGGCATGGTATAGACCCGAACATCCCGCGCAACTGTTTGGCCAGCTCCTGGTCAAGCACAAGCTGGTCACCGAAGAGCAGCTGCGCAGCGCTATCGAACAGCAACGCCAGACGGGCCAGCGGCTCGGCGAGATTTTCGCCGAGTGGAACCTGGTGACGCAGCAGCACGTGCAGGATATCCTGCGCAAGCAACGCCGCGTGCGCATGGCGGCGGCGCTGATCGGTGCCATCTTCGCGCCGCTGGAAGCCTACGCCGCCGAAACGCTGGCAGCCGCGCCAGCGGCCATCGGCGCACCGGCCGCCATCGTGCCGCGCGACGGTTCCTTCACGCCCTTGCCCGAAAGCGAACTCGATGCCGTCTCAGCGCAAGGGCTGGACGACGACCTGGTGCGCCAGGTACGCGAACAGCTGAAGCACAATAGCGTGGAAGTGATCGGTGACCTGGCCAAGCTGGTCAACCCGGTGCTGGGGGTGCTCGATTCGGATGCCAGCGTGCACAACGTGGTGTACGCGCCGAACCGCGCGGCCACCACCATCAACCCCGACGGATCGCTGACCCTGAACCTGCCTACCACCATCGGGGAGATCAACTTCAACAACATCCGCGTGCGCGGCGCGGCGGCGGATGGGCCGAGCTTCGGCAGTATCTCGATCCGCGGGATCGACCTGACCGGTACGGTCATCACGCTGGCGCTCAAACGATGAGGCCCGCAGCCAGCCTGCCGCTCAGCGCGGCGATGCCGCGGCCGGGCGCCTTGGCGCCGCTGTGGCTGCACGCCTTGGCCGCCGCCGCGTTCAGCGGTGCACTGGCTGCCCCGTGCGCGGCTTTCGGCTGCGCGACGGGCCAGGCGGCGCCGGCGGCGCAAGCGTCCGACGCCGCCGCGCTGGCCGGCGGCGCAGTGCACGTGGCGGAAGCCCCGCTCGCCAGCGCCGGCATGCCCGGCAAAGCCTTCACCGCCTGGACCCTGGTCCCCGCCAGCGTGGCAAAGCTATGCGCCATGGTGCAGGACTACCCCTCCTACGCCTCCTACATGCCGAACACAAAAAGCGCGCAGCCTGTTGGCGCCGGAGATGGCTACGTGCTGGTCGACATGACCCTCGACCTGCCCCTGGGCCAGGAAAAGAAATACCGCCTGCGCCTCGAGCAGCACCTGCCCCATGCGACGCAATGCAAGCTCACTTGGCGCCTGGTGCCGGCCGGCCTGGCCGCATCGGATACGATCGCCGACACCAGCGGCTACTGGCTGTTCAAGCCGCAGTCGGACAAGACCCTGGTGGAATACCACGTCTACGCCGACCCCGGCCCGGTGCCCTTCGGCTTCGGCTGGATCGTCGACATGATGAGCAAGCGCAGCCTGCCGCGCACGCTGGAGGCGCTGCGCGCGCAAGCGGCAAGGTAGGGTTACCGGCGCGGCGCCGCAAGCACCATCAATCCGCGCAACGGAATACCCCCCTCATCTTGGCCCGCTGCTCCGGCGTCAGCCGCGCATCGGTCACCTTGTAAATATAGTTCTCTTCTTCGCGCATCAGCGCAAAGCTGCCGTCGGCCTGCTCACTCCAGAGCAGGTAGCCGCAGTAAGTATCGGCATTGTCGAAACGGCCGATGAAATCCACCGCCGCATACGTGCCAGGGGCGCCGCTTTGCGAGCTGCGGTACACCGTGATCTTCCTCAGCTCGCGCTGGCGCACCGGCCCCGCGCGCGAAGCGCCCGCGGCCTGCGCATCGCGCCATGCTTCAAAGGTCCACTGCTGCCGCAGCGCCGTGCCCAGACGTTCCCAAGCCTGGCTGTAGCGCGCCGCATCGCGGTCGGCAAAATAAGCCTTGCTCAATTGCTCGATGTGGGCCTTTTGCGAGGCGCTTGGCTGCCACGGGGCGGCGGCAGGAGCTTGCGCCGGTGCCGCCATGGCCTGCTGCAGCGCCGCGTTCATGCGGCCGAACTCCCCCGCCAGCGCATCGCAGGCGGCCCTGCCACCCTGGCACAGGATGTTCATCCGGATCGCAGCCTGGCCATTTTCATTGACCACCGCGCGCCGCACGGCGGCCGGATGGGCGGCATGCCCCTCTTGCGTGAACGACCACAGCGTGTGGTTCGCCTTGTCGTCGGCGATGGTCCAGCCGCCTTGTTCGGAAATCGCGACATCGCCACGGGCCTTGAGCGCTTCCAGCGCCGCCGCTGCGCTTGGGTAGCCGATGCCGTCCGGCTGGAGGGCGGCGGCAGCGGCGAAAATTAGCAGATTGATCATGCGTTGCAATATAGACCAGCAAACAATGCCGGGTCAATTGTGATAGCATCGGTGGTCTTACCAGCGATCCACTTATCACAATGCCATCCGCCCAACGCCTGTCCGACGTCGTCGCCATCGAACTGGAAAACCGTATCCTCGAAGGTTCGCTCAAGCCGGGCGACCGCCTGCCTGCCGAACGCGAACTGGCGGTGGAGCTGGGCGTTTCTCGCCCTTCCCTGCGCGGGGCGTTGCAGTCGCTGGTGGCCAAGGGGCTGCTGATCACGCGCCATGGCGGCGGCACGTTCGTCACCGATTCGATGCAGGCGGCTTTCACCGATCCCTGGCAGCAGATGCTGAAGGATCATCCCGACATCCACGGCGATATGCTGGAATTCCGGCACATGCTGGAGGGACAGGCGGCGCAACTGGCGGCCGAGCGTGGGACGGAGGAGGATTTCGAACGCATCCGCAGCTGTTACGAAGCGCTGGAGCGCGCCTTTGCGGAGCAGGACCTGGCCAGGTGCATCGAGACCGACGTGGAATTCCACCAGGCGATCGCGGAGGCTTCACATAACGTGATGATCGGGCATTTGAGCTCGAGCCTGCACAAGGTGATGGAGGGGCATGTGCAGGGAAACCTGGAATACCTGAATGCGCGGCCGGAATTGTGGGCGCAAGTCCAGGCGCAGCACCGGTCGATATGGAATGCGGTGCGCGAGCGCAGGATGGAGCTCGCCGGGAGTGCCGCGCACCATCATCTGGAGTTTGTGCGCCAGACGATGCGCGAGACTTTGAAGAACGAGGAGCGGCGTGGCGCCGCAAGCAGGCGGCTGGGGGCAGCCGCCTGACCTGCCCATTGCTCTTACTGGGCCCGCACCTTGCCGAAAGCATCCCCCGCCTTCCAGGCCGGCATCTTCGGCGCATCCGCCACCGTCCGCCCCAGGTTCAGGGTGAATTGCGCCATCTGCGTCATGCCCGCCATCGACCAGTTCGGGTCATACTCATCGCTCACCTGGTGATAGCTCTTGCGGTACGCTGCGCGCATCTGTTCCGCCTTCGCCTTATCCCCCAGGTAATCGCTGCCCGAAGTGATCGAGAACGCCGGCACGCCCGCCTTGGCAAAGCTGAAATGGTCGGAGCGGAAATAGCCGCCCGCCAGGTCCGGCTTTTCCTGCGCGATCACCATCTTCATCGCCTTCGCGGTCGCTTCCGCCATCTTGCCCAGCTCCGTGCGCTCGCTGCCGGCGGTACCGATATCGCGCGTGGTCCCGATCCAGTTCAGCGAATCCAGGTTCAGGTTGGCCGCCGTCTTCTCCAGCGGCCACAGTGGCGCTTCGGCATAGGCTGCGCTGCCCAGCAAGCCCTGCTCCTCCGCCGCCACCCACAGGAACATCTGGCTGCGCTTGCCCGGCGACTTGATCGCCTCCTGCGCCATCGCCAACAGGGCCGCCGTACCTGAGGCATTGTCCACAGCGCCGTTGTAGATGGTATCCCCAGCGCTGCCCTGCTTACCCAGGTGATCCCAGTGCGCCGAATAGATCACCACTTCATCCTTCAGCTTGCGATCCGTGCCCGGCACCACGCCGGCCACGTTGAACTGTTCGACGTGGCGCACTTCCGCCTTCATGTCGCCCACCAGCCTGGCTTTCAGCGCCACCGGTTTGAAATCCTTGCGCTCGGCCGCCGCGCGCAACTGGTCCAGGTCCAGGCCGGACGCCTTGAACAGGGCCACGGCAGTGTCATTGGTCAGCCAGCCTTGCAGGGCCGTGCCGGGCGTCCCTTGCGCCAGCTGGAAGCGCTCCACGCCGTCCCAGCTGTTCTTCACGACGCTATAGCCATACGAAGCGGAAGCGTCGGTGTGGATCAGCAGTGCGCCAGCCGCGCCCCGGCGCTGGGCTTCCTCGAACTTGTACGTCCAACGGCCGTAATACGTCAGCGCCTTGCCGCCGAAACGGTTGGGCGCATCGGCCGTCGGCATCGGGTCGTTGACCATCATGACGATGACCTTGCCCTTCACATCCTGGCCCTTGTAGTCGTCCCAGCCTTCTTCCGCAGCGCTGATGCCGTAGCCGACGAATACCAGGTCGGCATTGAAGCTGTGCGCGGCCTGTGCATCGCCCGGCGCATACACCCAATCCTTGCCGAA
>CAMLRG010000021.1 GCA_946482335.1 uncultured Duganella sp.
CCCTTCGAACAGACGGGGTCTGACCCTCCGGGTCAGACCCCGGTTTACCGGTTTAAAGCCGTAACTCCAGCACCACCCGAGCTTTCGAAAGTCCCAAATTCGACATACAACAGCAAGCTGTCTCAATTTGTAGAATTTTTGACATGGCCCCGCCAGCCCCGATAGTGTGGCATTCCCTAAAACACAAAACCACCTCGGGACAATTGGAGACTCTATGGAAATTCGCAAAACGCTGATCGCCGCAGCAATCGCTGTGGTTGCCGCACAAGCTGGCGCCGCCAGCATGATGTCCAGCCCGGTTGCCTTTTCCGCGCAGGAAAAATCCCGCCTGATCGCCACCCTGAACGCCGAACGCAGCAAGCATGGCCTGGACACCGATCATGGCTTCGTCATCGCCAGCCAGCACCCTGGTGAACAGGGCAAGGCGATCAGCCGCCTGAACCACACCTACAAGGGCGTGCGAATCTTTGAATCCGAGTCCGTGGTGGTCACCGACCAGGGCGGCAATATCGTCAGCGAGTCGCTCGGCGAACGCCGCCAGGGCCTGTCGGCCAAGCGCTTCGATGTGAAGCCAAGCATCAGTGGCAAGGATGCGATCGCCCTGGCAACCAGGAGCATGCCTGGCCGCGGCGTCCAGATCGATCCACCGTCCGCCGAGCTGGTCATCTTCCCGGTGATGAAGAGCGTGCGTGCCGCCGGCGCCGAGAACAAGGCCGAAGCGGACCTGAACGCAGTCGACCTGCAGGACGTGGTGGGCAGCCATGAGCTGGCCTACCTGGTAAAGACCCGCATGAAGGACGCATTCCACGACACCATCGTCAGTGCACGCGATGGCCGCGTCCTGGACCAGTGGAGCGCGATGCAGAACGTGGTGGGCACCGGCCATAGCCAGTACAACGGAGACGTGCCGATCAACACCACCCTGAGCGGCGGCGTGTACAAGATGATCGACGGCAGCCGCGGCACCGGGGGCGCCTTCGGTGCAATGGCCATCACCAACGCCGACCACGGCACCACGGCCGGCGCGGTCTATACCAATGCCACCAATATCTGGGGCGACGGCAAGCAGTACATTGCAGGCGGCAGCACCACCAACGCCAACGGCCAGACCGCCGCGGTGAACGCGTTGTGGGGCTTGATGAACACCTACGACATGCACAAGAATGTGCTGGGCTGGCAATCGCTGGACGGCAACAACACCGCGACCCACATCGCCGTGCACGTCAACACCGCTTACGACAACGCCTACTACTCGGACAGCTGCAAGTGCATGTTCATCGGCGACGGAGGCACCTACTTCAACAACCTCGGTTCCATCGATGTCATCGGTCACGAGATGGGCCACGGCATCACTGCGGCTTCCTCCAACCTGACCTACCGCGGCGAATCGGGCGGCTTGAACGAGTCGTCTTCGGACATCGCAGGCGAAGCGGTTGAAGCCTATGCCCGTGCAGGCGGCACCGGCACCGTACTGCCGGTCCCTTCCGGCAACGACTGGATGACTGGCAAGGAAATTTCCAAGTCCGGCCAACCGCTGCGCTGGCTGTACAAGCCAAGCAAGGATGGCAAGTCGCAGGATGCCTGGTCCTCGTCCCTGAAGCGCCTGAACGTGCACTACAGCAGTGGCCCGAACAACCGCATGTTCTACTTCCTGGCCATGGGCTCCAGCGCGACGGTGGGCAGCGATTACTACTCGCCATACCTGACCCAGGCACCGAAGAACATGACAGGCATCGGTATCGACAAGGCTTACCGTATCTGGTTCCGTGCGAACACCACCAAGTTCACCTCGTCGACCAATTACGCAGACGCTCGTTTGAAAGTGCTGGCAGCAGCGCAGGAACTGTATGGCGCGAACAGCTCTGAAGCGAAGGCAGTCCAGCGCGCCTACGCTGCCATTAATGTCGGGGCCGACGTGGCAGAATAAGCTGCGCAGTCCTGGATCGAAGGAGCCGCCGGTGCAAACCGGCGGCTCTTTTTTTAGTAGCGGTAGGACGCTTTGAGTACGATGACGTCGACGCCGCTGTTCGGCTTCTTGATGCCGCCGTTGGAGAAGTGCTGTGCCTTGACGCCGACTTCCCACTTGTTGTCGAAGACATAGCCGACACCGATATGGTCGCCGAACTGGTAAGCGGTCGACAGCCCGTCGTCATTGTTGTTGTAAGTCTTGGAGAGCAGGTGGGCGCCGATACCCCCTTCGACATAGAAGCCCTTCTTGTTGGTCTTCTCGAAGCGGAACACCGGGGTGAAGCCGATATCGACGATGTGCTCTTTGTCGCCCGGCACATTGTGCCATTGGCGGGCTTCCCAGAAGCCTACGCTGGCGTCCCAGTAACCGGTCAGGTGGGTGCCGTTGGAATTGAACCAGCTCCATTCAGGCTTGAAGTCCTTGGTGGCACCCAGGCGCACCATGCGGATCTTGGAGGCGGAGGCATATTCCACATAGGCGGAATTCACGTCGAAAGCGAAGGCCGATTGCGCCGCGAATACTGCGGCAGATGCTGCGATCAGTTTTTTGATTTGCATATTTTTCTCTCTAGTCCTTGCCACAGTCTTCATATCGCTGCGGCAATGCCGGCCATTTTACTGACGTTCTGATTTTTTTTCAGACGGCTGCTAAATTGTTAGAATCGTCGCAATATTGTCATATCCGGAGTCCATCGTGTCCCAACTTCAGCGAATTGCATTCCTCGGCATCGGCTTGATGGGGGAGCCGATGGTGCGCCGCCTGCTGGCCGCAGGCTATCCGGTGACTGCCTGGAACCGTACAGCGGGCAAGGCCGGCGTGCTGGCGGCGGCCGGTGCGGATCCGGACGATGTGCTTACGCACGCGGTGGCCGATGCGCCCATCGTGGTGTCGATGCTGTCGGCCGGCGATGCGGTGGGCGCGGTGATCGAGTCCGCCCTCGATGCGCTGCGTCCGGGCACCTTGTGGATCGACATGAGCTCCACGCGGCAGGATGAGGCGCAAGCCTTCCATGCGCTGCTGATGTCGCGCGGCCACCGCTTCCTCGACGCGCCGGTGTCTGGTGGCGTGGGCGGCGCGCAAGCGGGCACGCTGGCCATCATGGCCGGTGGCAGCGAAACCGATTTCGACGCGGCCCGCGCCGTGCTGGAAGCGATGGGCAAGCCCAGGCTGGTCGGCCCTGCCGGCAGCGGCCAGATTGCGAAGCTGTGCAACCAACTGATCGTGGGCGGCACCATCAATATCGTGGCGGAGGCCTTGCTGCTGGCGCAGGCGGCGGGCGCGGACCCGGTGGCCGTGCGTGAAGCCATCCGCGGTGGTTTTGCCGAGAGCCGCGTGCTGGAAGTGCATGGCCAGCGTATGCTGGAACGGAATTTCCTGCCCGGCGGGCAGGTGCTGACCCAGCTGAAGGACCAGCACAATATCCTTGCCGCCGCAGCGGCGGCGGGCGTGGCGCTGCCGGTCACCAGCCTGGTGACCGAACGCTATGAGTCGATCAGCGATATTTATCCACGGGCCGACCATTCGGCGGCGCTACTGGCGCTCGAAGCCTTGAACCGGGGTGTGCGGCTCGGGACGGCAACCGATAAGCTGCCTTGAACCGGTAAACCGGTGCCAGGCCCACAGGGCCTGGCACCATGCTATTTCGGCAGCGCCGCTTCGGCCAGGTGTACCCAGAAGCTGGCGCCGATCGGCAGCAGGCGGTCGTTGAAATCGTAGCTGGCGTTATGCAGCACGCAGGGACCGAGGCCGTGGCCGCCGTCGCGGTGCTCGCCTTCGCCATTGCCGATGAAGATGTAGCAGCCCGGCTTCTCCTGCAGGAAGAAGGCGAAATCCTCGGCGCCCATGGTCGGCTCGACATTGCCGTCCACCATGGATTCGCCGACCACCGATTTCATCACTTCCAGCGCAAACCTGGTCTCGCGCGCGTGGTTCACCAGCGGCGGGTAATTGCGGCGGAAGGTGAATTCCACTTCCGCGTCGAAGGCGGCGGCGATGCCTTCCGCCAGTGACTGCATGCGCCGTTCCACCATGTCCAGCACTTCCGTGGTGAAGGTGCGCACGGTGCCGACCAGTTTGGCGTCGTCGGGGATGACGTTGGTGGCGCTGCCGGAATGGATCTGGGTGATCGACAGCACGGCCGTATCCAGCGGGCTCTTGTTGCGCGTGACGATGGTTTGCCATGCCTGCGCAATCTGCACCGCGATCATGATCGGGTCGATGCCCTTGTGCGGTTGCGCCGCGTGGGCGCCCTTGCCGCGCACCGTCACGTGGAATTCGTTGGAAGAGGCCATCATCGGGCCTTCGCACACGCTCAGGGTTCCGGTCGCGGTGCCTGGCCAGTTATGCATGCCGTAAATCGCATCCATCGGGAAGCGCTCGAACAAGCCATCCCGTATCATCTGGCGCGCACCGGCCCCGCCTTCCTCCGCGGGCTGGAACACCAGGTAAACGGTGCCGTCGAAGTTGCGGTGCTTGGCCAGGTGGTGCGCCGCCCCCAGCAGCATGGCGGTATGGCCGTCATGGCCGCAGGCGTGCATCTTGCCCGGGTGTCTGGACGCATGCGGGAACGTATTGATTTCCTGCATCGGCAGGGCATCCATATCGGCACGCAAGCCAATGGCGCGGCTTGAGCTGCCGTTCTTGATGATGCCCACCACGCCGGTCTTGCCCAGGCCACGCTCGAAGGGGATACCCCATTCGGCCAGTTTGGCGCAGACGACATCGGCGGTCCGTTCTTCTTCATAGCAGAGTTCCGGGTGGGCATGCAGGTCGCGTCGGATCTGCTGCAACTCGGACTGAAACGCAATAATCGGGTCGATCAGTTTCATATGGTTCTCCATCGGTGTTGTCATTCTAGCCTCCCGATGCGATTTTCTGGAATCGTTTACGATACTGTTTTCAGCCGCCGCCAATCCAGATCAAGATGCCAAGCACACAAGTCCGCGCCACCTGTCCCCACGATTGCCCCGATACCTGCGCCCTGCTGGTCACCGTTGAAGACGGCGTGGCCACCGAAGTGAAGGGCGACCCCGAGCACCCGACCACGGCCGGGGTGCTGTGCACCAAGGTGTCGCGCTATACCGAGCGCACCTATTCGGCCGACCGCCTGCTGTACCCGATGCGCCGCGTCGGCAAGAAGGGCGAGGGCAGGTTCGAGCGCATCAGCTGGGAGCAGGCCCTGGATGAGATTGCGGCCCGCCTGAAACCGCTGGCGGCGAGCGAGCCGGAAGCCATCCTGCCGTACAGCTATGCCGGCACCATGGGCCTGGTGCAGGGCGAATCCATGTCGTCCCGCTTCTTCCACAAGATCGGTGCCTCCCTGCTGGACCGCACGATTTGCGCCACGGCCGGCGCCACCGGCTACAAATACACGGTGGGCGCTTCGATCGGCACCGATATCGAACAATTCCAGGATGCCAAACTGATCATCATCTGGGGCGGCAACCCGATCGCGTCCAACCTCCATTTCTGGACCCGCGCCCAGGAAGCCAAGCGCCGCGGCGCCAAGCTGATTGCCATTGATCCCTACCGCTCGCTGACGGCCGAGAAATGCCACCAGCACATCGCCGTGATGCCGGGCACCGATGCCGCGCTGGCGCTGGGCCTGATGCACATCCTGGTGCGCGACGACTTGCTCGACCATGAATACATTGCCGCGTACACGGTCGGCTTCGAGCAACTGCGCGCACGGGTGGCTGAGTGGACGCCCGAGCGCACCGCCGCCACCTGCGGCATCACCGTCGCGGAAGTGGAAGGCCTGGCCCGCGATTACGGCAGCACCGCCAAGCGCGGCGAGCCGGTGGCGATCCGCATGAATTACGGGGTGCAGCGCGTGCACGGCGGCGGCATGGCGGCGCGCAATATCGCCTGCCTGCCGGCCCTGGTGGGCGCCTGGCGCCATGCGGCGGGCGGCGTGCAGCTGTCGGCGTCCGGCACCTTCAAGAAGAACCTGGCCGCCTTGCAGCGCCCGGATCTGCTGGCGCGGCAGCCGCGCACCATCAATATGTCCACCATCGGCGACGACTTGCTGCGCCCGGCTTCGCCGGAATTCGGCCCGCAGGTGAAGGCGGTCATCGTGTACAACTCGAACCCGCTGGCGGTGGCGCCGGAATCGGCCAAGGTGGCGGCCGGCTTTGCGCGTGAAGACTTGTTCACCGTCGTGCTCGAGCATTTCCAGACCGACACCGCCGATTACGCGGACATCGTGCTGCCGGCCACCACCCAGCTGGAACATACCGATGCGCACGGTGCCTATGGCCACCTGTACATGATGGCCAACAATCCCGCCATCGCACCGCTGGGCGAAGCCAAGCCAAACACCGAAATCTTCCGCCTGCTGGCAGCGCGCATGGGCTTCGACGACCCCTGCTTCCGCGACAGTGATGACGAGCTGGCATCGGTGGCATTCGTGCAAGTCGACTGGGAGTCACTCAAGCGCAAGGGCTGGCAGAAACTGGAAGTTCCGGATGCACCTTTTGCATGCGGCAATTTCCCCACACCTTCGGGAAAATGTGAGTTCTATTCGGAAAGCATGAAGGCCGATGGCCTGGACCCCTTGCCGGCGTACATCCCGAACTACGAATCTGCGGCATCTTCGCCCGAACTGGCGGCAAAATACCCGCTTGCGATGATATCTCCGCCAGCGCGCAACTTCCTGAACTCGACTTTTGTCAACGTGCAAAGCCTGCGCGCTACGGAAGGCGAGCCGCAGCTCGACATCCATCCTGACGATGCGGCAACACGTGCCATCAACCACGGCGATATGGTGCGCATCTTCAACGATCGTGGCTCCTTCATGTGCAAGGCGCGCGTCACGCCGAAGGCCCGGAAAGGCTTGGTGGTGGGGCTGTCGATCTGGTGGAAGAAGCTGGCGGGCGATGGCAAAAACGCCAATGAAGTCACCAGCCAGCGGCTGACCGACATGGGTCGTGCGCCGACGTTTTACGATACACTGGTTCAAGTCGAGAAAGCCGCTTGAGAATGTTTTATGCGCACGTTAGCACACTTGAAACTGCGCGCCAGATACCTGGCGACGGCGGCGGTGTGCGCCGCGATGCTGGCGGGTTGCGCGCAATTCAAGTATTACTTCCAGGCGGCCCAGGGCCAGTATGCGCTCTGGTCCGATGCCCGCCCGATCGATGACTGGATCGGCGACCCTGCCACCGACCCCAGGCTCAAGGCCCGCCTGGAAAAGGCTAAGCTGATCCGCCGTTTCGCGGTGCGGGAACTCGGCTTGCCCGACAATGCCAGCTACAAGAATTACGCCGCGCTGAAGCGCCAATTCGTGCTGTGGAATGTGGTTGCCACGCCCGAGCTGTCGCTGCGGCCGGTGCAATGGTGCTTCCCGATTGCCGGCTGCGTCAGCTACCGCGGCTACTACAACAAGGCCGACGCCGAAGCCTATGCCGATGAGTTGCGCAAGGAAGGCCATGACGTCAACGTGGGCGGCGTGCCCGCCTATTCCACGCTGGGCTGGTTCAGCGACCCCTTGCTGTCCACTTTCATCAACCATTCCGATGCCGAACTGGCGCGCCTGGTCTTCCACGAGCTGGCGCACCAGGTGGTCTATGTGCAGGGCGACTCCAAGTTCAATGAGGCGTTTGCCTCGGCGGTGGAAGAAGCCGGCGTCAACCGCTGGCTGGAGTTGTACGGCAACGATGCCATGCGCGAAGCCTATGTGCGCTACAACGCCCGCCGCCAGGACTTCCTCGCCCTGCTGGTCAAGCATCGCCAGATGTTGGCGGATAACTACGCCAGCAAAGCCAGCGTGAAGAAAAAGCGGGAGGAAAAGCTGCGCGTCTTCGCGGCCTTGCAGGAAGAATACAAGGTCTTGAAGGCCAACTGGGGCGGCTACAATGGCTATGACCGCTTCTTTGCGGAATCGCTCAATAATGCCCATTTGGCATCTGTTGCAACCTATAATGATTTGCTGCCAGGGTTCCGCGCCTTGCTTGCGAAAGAAAAGGCATTTCCGGGCTTCTATGCTGCGGTCCGGAACATGAGCAACCTGCCGTCCGTCGAACGGCATGACAGGCTGCACGAACTGGCGCGCACCATGGCGCAAGCCATGGAGCCCGCAACCGCCGCTGCACCAAAGGAACCGGGCGGTGTGAACTGATGTTGCTTTGCAACAGAAAGGCCCGCTAGAGTACGCGTTCCAAATCCTGAAAATAGCTTGCCCTGTGCCGGCCCGCACGATAGCATCTAGACTACGGGAAAGCACGGGCGTTCTATTTTCCCAAATAAAACATATAAAACTGAGACAAGAGGCACAGGATGGAAAAAATCTGGTTGAAGTCGTATCCCCCAGGCGTCCCTGCAGAAATTGACGCCACGCAATACCGCTCACTGGTTCACCTGTTCGAAGAATCGTTCCAGAAATACGCCGCACGCAACGCTTTCGTCTGCATGGACAAGTTCATGACCTATGCGGAACTTGACCAGTATTCCAAACGCCTGGGAGCCTGGCTCCAGAGCCGCAGCATGAAGAAAGGCGCACGCGTAGCCGTGATGATGCCGAACGTGCTGCAATACCCGGTCGCCATCGCCGCCATCCTGCGTGCCGGCTACACCGTGGTCAACGTCAATCCGCTGTACACCCCGCGCGAGCTGGAGCACCAGCTGAACGATTCCGGCGCGGAAGCCATCATCATCCTCGAGAACTTCGCCACCACGCTGGAACAGGTGCTGCCGCGCACCCAGGTCAAGCACATCATCGTCGCCAATATGGGCGAAATGCTGGGCGGCCTGAAAGGCCATATCGTCAACTTCGTCGTGCGCAACGTGAAGAAGCTGGTGCCGCCGTTCTCGCTGCCGAACGCGGTACGCTTCAAGGATGCGCTGGGCCATGCCCGGAACATGAAACTGACCCCGGTCGAACTGCGCCATGAAGACGTGGCCTTCCTGCAGTACACCGGCGGCACCACCGGCGTGTCGAAGGGCGCGACGCTGACCCACCGCAACATCATCGCCAACCTGCTGCAGATGCAAGCCTGGTCGGCGCCGAAGCTGGCCGACCTGCCGCCGGACGAGCGCACCATCATTTGCGCGCTGCCGCTGTACCACATCTTCGCGCTGACCGTGTGCGCCATGTGGGGCATCCGCGAGGGCGGGCTGAATGTGCTGATCCCGAACCCGCGCGATATCGGCGGCTTCATCAAGGAGCTGGCCAAGTACCGCTTCAATATGCTGCCGGCGGTGAACACGCTGTACAACGCGCTGCTGAACCATCCGGAATTCGGCAAGCTGGACTTCTCCGGCCTGAAGGTTGCCAACGGCGGCGGCATGGCCGTGCAGAAGGCGGTGGCCGACAAGTGGCTGGCCGCCACCGGCGTCACCATCGTCGAAGGCTATGGCCTGTCCGAGACCGCTCCGGTGGCGACTGCCAACCGCTTCGACAGCACCGAATTCTCCGGAATGATCGGGGTGCCGATCCCGTCGACCGAAGTGGCGATCCTGGATGACGCGGGCAACGAAGTACCGCTGGGCACCGCGGGCGAGATCGCCATCCGCGGCCCGCAGGTGATGGCCGGCTACTGGAACCGCCCGGAGGAAACGGCCAAGGTCATGACCGCCGACGGCTACTTCAAATCCGGCGACGTGGGCGTGATGGATGAGCGCGGCTATATCAAGATCGTCGACCGCAAGAAGGACATGATCCTGGTCTCCGGTTTCAACGTCTACCCGAACGAAATCGAGGAGGTGGTGGCGTCGCATCCCGGCGTACTGGAATGCGCCTGCATCGGCGTGCCGGACGAGCATTCGGGCGAAGCGGTGAAGGTCTTCGTGGTGAAGAAGGACCCGAACCTGACCACCGAAGCGCTGATGGATTACTGCAAGCAGAACCTGACCGGCTACAAGAAGCCGAAATACATTGAGTTCCGTACGGAGCTCCCCAAGACAAACGTCGGCAAGATCCTGCGCCGTATGCTGCGCGACGAAAAGCCCGCCGACGACAAGAAAGCAGCTTAAGCACACGAAAGGCAACACGATGGAAAAAATCTGGCTGAAGTCTTACCCCGAAGGCGTCCCCGCGGAAATCGACGTTTCGCAATACCGTTCCGTGACCCACCTGATGGAAGAATCGTTCCAGAAGTTCGCGGACCGTAACGCCTACGTCTGCATGGACAAGTTCCTGACCTATGCACAGGTGGACCAGCTGTCGAAGCAATTCGGCGCCTGGCTGCAGTCCAAGGGGCTGAAGCCGGGGGCGCGCGTCGCCATCATGCTGCCTAACGTACTGCAATACCCGGTCGTGCTGGCCGGCATCCTCCGTGCCGGATACGTGGTGGTCAACGTCAATCCGCTGTACACCCCGCGCGAGCTGCAGCACCAGTTGAACGATTCCGGCGCGGAAGCCATCGTCGTGCTGGAGAACTTCGCCACCACGGTGCAGCAGGTGGTGGCCTCGACCCCGGTCAAGCACGTCGTGGTGGCCGCGATGGGCGACCTGCTGGGCGGCCTGAAAGGCGCCATCGTCAACTTCGTCGTGCGCAACGTGAAGAAGATGGTGCCGGCCTGGGACATCCCCGGCCACACCACCTTCAAGCAAGTGCTGGCCGAAGGTGCGCGCCTGCCGCTGCAAGCTGCCGACCAGAAGCCGGACGATATCGCCTTCCTGCAGTACACCGGCGGCACCACGGGCGTGTCGAAAGGCGCCGTGCTGCTGCACAGTAACGTGGTGGCCAATATGCTGCAGAACGAAGCATGGCTGCAGATGAAGCCGAGCGGCGAACAGATGGTGTTCGTGGCCGCGCTGCCGCTGTACCACATCTACTCGCTGACCATTTCCTGCTTCATGGGCTGGAAGACCGGCGGCATGAATGTCCTGATCCCCAACCCGCGCGACATCCCGGGCTTCGTGAAGGAGCTGGCCAAGTACCGAGTGACCGTGTTCCCGGCCGTGAACACGCTGTACAACGCGCTGCTGAACAATCCCGATTTTTCCAAGCTGGACTTCTCCAGCTACAAGATCTGCAACGGCGGCGGCATGGCCGTGCAGCAGTCGGTGGCGGACCGCTGGCTGAAGGTCACCGGCACCCCGATCATCGAAGGCTACGGCCTGTCCGAAACGTCGCCGGTGGCGACCGCCAACCGCGTGGACATCAAGGAATTCACCGGCACCATCGGCGTGCCGATCCCATCGACCGAAGTGGCGATCCTGGACGACGACGGCAAGGAAGTGCCGCTGGGCGCCGCGGGCGAAATCGCCATCCGCGGCCCGCAAGTGATGGCCGGCTACTGGAACCGTCCGGAAGATACCGCCAAGTCGATCACGCCGGACGGTTTCTTCAAGACTGGCGACGTGGGCATCATGGACGACAAGGGTTTCGTGCGCATCGTCGACCGCAAGAAGGACATGATCCTGGTGTCGGGCTTCAACGTGTACCCGAACGAAGTGGAAGGGGTGGTGGCTGCGCACCCTGGCGTGCTGGAAGTGGCTTGCGTCGGTGTACCCGATGAGAACTCGGGCGAAGCGGTGAAATTGTTCGTCGTCCGCAAGGATCCGAACCTCACCGCGGAAGCGCTGCAGGAATTCTGCAAGCACGAGTTGACCGCCTACAAAAAGCCGAAGTATATTGAGTTCCGCGATGAACTGCCAAAGACCAACGTTGGCAAGATCCTTCGCCGTCAGCTGCGCGACGAAAAGAAGGCAGCATAAGCCGGCACGATTGATCTGGCGCAAACATGGGCTCCGGACCGGCTGTACAGTGGAAAGTACCACCTGAGCAGCCTCCGGAAACCATCATGGGCCAATCGATAGCTTACAACTCTGCACTCACCCTCAGTACCGAAGGCCGCCGCGCGCTGCGACAGCGCGAAGGCTTGCGCGGCTATTACGAAATCTCCCGCGACGCCATGACGCCCGACCAGGTCGAGGCGGCATTCGACCTCGCCGTGCGCAGCGCCGAACGCGCGGTGCAGCGCCAGGTCAGCCACCAGGCGCTGACCCAGGCCCAGTTCGACGCACTGGTCAGCTACACTTTCAACATGGGTGCCGGCGGCGCCATGCTGGTCCTGCGCCGCATCGATGCCGGCGACCTCGAAGGTGCGGCCGATGCGATGGAGCGCAACATCAGCGGCCCGCTCGATGGCCGCCTGACGCCCCTGGCCGGCCTGGTCGCGCGGCGCAAGGAAGAAAGCGCCCCGTTCCGCGCCTGAGCCAGCGGCCGGCTTCACCCCACGCGGCGCGCGCCGGGCTTGCCATCTGCCACGGAAAAGCGCGCCAGGGTCGCCAGGCCGCTATCGGCCGCGCGCACATCGTCCAGCCCCTGGAACAGGACATCGGCGCGCTCCGGCCGCAGCGCCAGCAGCATGAAGCCACGCTTGTCGCTGCGGCCGTAACGCAAGTCCCGGTTCATGTCGACGTACTGCTGCGTGCGCGCCTGGCTGCGCGAGCTGGACGTGATGGAGGTGCCGCAGAACTCCGTAGCGACCACCGGGTTGCCGCCAGCGGACCGGCGCCCTGGGTCGCGCCGCAGATCGGCGGCAAAGAAAGTATGCACATCGCCCGACAGCACCAGCGGGTTGCGCGCGCCGCGCAGCGCGTCCAGCAGCCGGGTGCGAGCGGCCGCATAGCCATCCCAGCCATCGGTCCAGAAACGGCCGTCGCGGTCGCGGGCCAGCGGCACTTGCGACAGTTGCGCCACCAGCGTCTGCTGGGCCAGGATGTTCCAGCGCGCCGCGGATTCCTTCAGCCCCTGCGCCAGCCAGCGCTCCTGCTCGCCACCCAGCATGGTGCGGCGCGCGTCGGCCAGGGCGGCGCAGTGGCGCCGGTACACCGAATTGGAGCCGCCGCGCCCGGCCACCGGGCAGGCTTGCGGAGACCGGTACTGGCGCGTATCGAGCACGTGGAAGCGCGCCAGCTGGCCCCAGTCGTAGCGCTGGTAGACGCGCTGCGCCCGCAGCGGCTGGTGTTCGAAGAAGGCCCGGTAGGCGGCGGCACGGCGCTGCATGAAGTTGGGCGACAGCACCTCATCGTTCCCCGGGCTGTAATCGTTGGCCACTTCATGGTCATCCCACGTCACCAGCCATGGCGCGGCATGGTGCGCCGCCTGCAGGTCGGCATCGCTCTTGTACTGGGCATAGCGCGCGCGGTACTCGTCCAGCGTGTAGCTCTCATCCCGGCGCAGGACGACAGAGGGATGGTGCAGGCTGTAGGGGCCCCATTCGTAAATATAGTCGCCGAGGAAGGCGACCAGGTCCGGTGCCGCCTGCGCGATATGGCGGTGGGCGGCGTAATGGCCGAATTCCCAGTGTTGGCAGGAGGCGACGGCCACGCGCAGCGCCGACGGCATGCTGCCGGGCGCCGGCGCTGTGCGCGTGCGGCCGACAGGGCTGACCGCATCGCCCGACATGAAGCGGTACCAGTACCAGCGGTCGGGTTCCAGGCCGCGCACGTCGACGTGGACGCAGTGCGCCAGCTCCGGCGACGCGACGGCGTTGCCGCGCGCCGCCAGGCGGGTAAAGCCTTCGTCGTGCGCCACTTCCCAGCGCAGCTGCTGGGCAACCGGCGGCATGGAGGCCGCCTGCAGCGGATCGGGCAACAGCCGGGTCCACAGGATCACCGAATCGGGCAGCGGGGCGCCAGAGGCGACGCCCAGCGTGAAGGGATAAGCGCCGTTGGCGGCGCTGCGCGCTTGCGCGGGAAGATGGGGCGCCAGGATTGCCAGGGCGGCCACGCGGGCTGCGGTATGGAGCAGGAGCCGGCGTCCGTCCCGCATGAGGCTTACAACAGCGATTCGAGCGGCGGCACCGGGCGTGGCTTGCGGTCAGGTCCGGTGGCGACATAGGTCAGCGTAGCTTCGGTGACCTTGACGATATTGGCCTGCAGGCGGTTGCGCTCTGCGTACACTTCCACGTTGACCGTGATCGAGGTATTGCCGACCTTGACGATGTCCGCGTAGAAGGACAGCAGGTCGCCGACGAACACCGGGTTCTTGAACACGAAGGAATTCACGGCGACCGTGGCGACGCGGCCATTGGCGCGGCGGGTGGCGGGCAGGGAGCCGGCAATGTCGACCTGGGCCATGATCCAGCCGCCGAAGACGTCGCCATATACGTTGGCGTCGGCCGGCGCGGGCATCACGCGCAATTCGGGCATTTTGCCGGGAGGGAGGCCACGGTGTTCGGAAACGGCGGCTTGTTGTTGTTGGGTGCTCATCGCAAATTCTCATGAAGGACTACAATTGACAGGATTTTAAACCAGCCAGCCAACGCACGTATGCGACGCTACCCGAATTCCGCGCCACCTCCGCCTGCCGGCGGGTCAACTGCACAGCGCAGCGACCTTGCCACTCTGAAAACATTGCTGCCCTACCTGTGGGTCTACAAATGGCGCGTGCTGGCGGCGCTGCTGGCGCTGGTGGGCGCCAAGGCCGCCAACGTCGGCGTGCCGGTGGTGCTGAAGCAACTGGTGGACGAGATGACCATCAAGCCGGGCGACCCGCGCGCGCTGCTGGTGCTGCCGCTGGCGACGCTGGTGGCCTACGGCGTGCTGCGCCTGTCGACCACCATGTTCACCGAGTTGCGCGAATTCCTGTTCGCGCGGGTGACCCAGCGCGCGGTGCGCACCATTGCGCTGAAAGTGTTCCGCCACCTGCATTCGCTGTCGCTGCGCTTCCACCTCAACCGACAGACCGGCGGCATGACGCGCGACATCGAGCGCGGCACGCGCGGCGTCAGTTCGCTGATTTCCTATACCCTGTTCAATATCCTGCCGACCCTGGTCGAGATCACGCTGGTGCTGGGCTACCTGGTCACGCACTACGATATCTGGTTCTCGGTGATCACCTTCTCCGCGCTGGTCATCTATATCACCTTCACCATCGTGGTGACGAACTGGCGCACCCATTTCCGCCGCACCATGAACGACCTCGATTCGAAGGCCAGCACCAAGGCCATCGATTCGCTGCTGAACTACGAGACGGTCAAATACTTCGGCAACGAAGACTACGAAGCCAACCGCTACGACGAAGGCTTGCAGCGCTACGAAAAGGCGGCCGTCAAGTCGCAGACCTCGCTGTCGCTGCTGAACACCGGCCAGTCGGCCATCATCGCCGTGGCGGTCACGCTGATCCTGTGGCGCGCGACCCAGGGCGTGATCGACGGCACCATGTCGCTGGGCGACCTGGTGCTGGTGAATGCGTTCATGATCCAGCTCTACATCCCACTCAACTTCCTTGGCGTGATCTACCGCGAAATCAAGCAAAGCCTGGCCGACATGGAGCGCCTGTTCTCGCTGATGGACGAGAACCGCGAAGTGGACGATGCGCCGCATGCGCAGCCGCTGCAGGCGCAGGGGGCGGAAGTGCGCTTCAACCATGTCGATTTCAGCTACGACCCCAAGCGCCAGATCCTGTTCGACGTGGACTTCACCATCCCGGCCGGCACCACGACGGCGGTGGTGGGCCATAGCGGCTCGGGCAAGTCGACCTTGTCGCGCCTGCTGTACCGTTTCTACGAAGTGAACAGCGGTAGCATCACGATCGATGGCCAGGACTTGCGCGACGTGACGCAGCACTCGCTGCGCCATGCGATTGGCATCGTGCCGCAGGATACGGTGCTGTTCAACGATACCATCGAATACAACATCGCTTACGGCCGTCCCGGCGCCAGCAAGGACGAGATCATCGCCGCCGCGCGCGCCGCCTCGATCCACGACTTCATCGCCAGCCTGCCGGACGGCTACCAGACCATGGTCGGGGAGCGCGGCCTGAAGCTGTCGGGCGGCGAAAAGCAGCGCGTGGCCATTGCGCGCACCCTGCTGAAGAACCCGGCCATCCTGATCTTCGACGAAGCCACGTCCGCGCTCGATTCGCGGGCCGAGCAGGCGATCCAGGCGCAGTTGAAGGAAATCGCCAAGAGCCGCACCACCATGGTGATTGCACATCGCCTGTCGACCATCGCCGACGCGCAGCAGATCCTGGTGCTGGACCACGGTAAGATTGTCGAACGCGGCACGCATGCGGCACTGCTGGCGCGCGAAGGGCTGTATGCCCAGATGTGGGAGCGCCAGCAGGCGCGTGGAGAACAGGAACAATCCTCGCCGGTCGCCGGCGAGCTGGTCGGACAGGGGAGATAAGGGATGGCGGTGAAGAAGGTGCTGGCAGTCGCCTTGGCGGCGATTGGTGTGGTGGCGGTTGCGGTCGGCGTCAATACGGCGCGCAGCGGCAGCAGGCAATTGGTGGTGGAGAAGGCGCCGGTACTGGCGATCGATGAAGCGGCGGCCGCGCAAAGGTTGGGTGAAGCCTTGCGCTTCATGACCATCTCCGACTACAAGGACGCCGACGCCAACGCCGCCGAATTCGACAAGCTGCACGCCCACCTGCAAGCCAGTTTCCCCCGCCTGCACGCCGCGCTGAAGCGCGAAAATGTGAACGGCAAGGCATTGCTCTACACCTGGCAGGGCAGCGATGCCCAGGCCGCCCCTGTCATGTGGATGGCGCACCAGGACGTGGTGCCGATCGCTCCCGGCACGGAGCAGGCCTGGCAGCAGCAGCCCTTCAGCGGCGCGGTGCAGGATGGCTTCATCTGGGGCCGCGGCGCGTGGGACGACAAGGGCAACCTGTACGCGCAAATGGAAGCCATCGAAATGCTGCTGGCGGCCGGTTTCCAGCCGCGCCGCACGGTCTATCTCGCCTATGGCGCCGACGAGGAGGTGGGCGGCAAGCGCGGCGCGGCGAAAATCGCCGAATTGCTCAAGTCGCGCGGCGTCAAACTGGACTACGTGCTCGATGAAGGCTTGATGATCGTGCACGGCATGGTGCCGGGCCTGGAGCCGGCGGCCGCGATGATCGGCGTGGCGGAGAAGGGCTATGCCAGCTACAAACTCGAATTGGAGACCGCGCCGGGCCACTCCTCGATGCCGCCGCGGGAAACCGCCATCGGCATGATGAGCAAGGCATTGGCCGCACTGGAGGACCATCCCATGCCGGTGCGCATGGCAGGCTTGCCGCAGCAAAGCTTCGAAACGCTGGCGCCGGAAATGACGGGCATGAACCGCGTCGCGCTGTCGAATTTCTGGCTGTTCGGCCCGATGCTGGAGCGCATGCTGACCAAGACCCCCAGCGTGAATGCGCTGGTGCGCACCACGACCGCGCTGACCATCGTCAATGCCGGCGTGAAGGACAACGTGCTGCCGGGCGTTGCCAGCGCCACCGTCAACTTCCGCCTGCTGCCGGGCGATACGCTGGCTGGCGTGGAGCAGCACATGCACAAGGTGATCGGCAACGACAGGATCCGCATCAAGCCCGATGGCGACTTCAACACCGAAGCGTCGCGCGTGGCGCGCCAGGATGGCACTGCCTATGCGGCGGTCAACCGCACCATCCGACAGGTGTTCCCGGATGCCGTGGTGGCGCCGGGGTTGATGGTCGGCGCCACCGATTCGCGCTACTTCGACGGGATGAGCGACAGCGTGCTGAAATTCGGCCCCGTGCGCGCCAAACCGGAAGACTTGCCGCGCTTCCACGGCACGAACGAGCGCATGTCGGTCAAGGGTTACGCCGACATGATCCGCTTCTACCATCAGCTGATGAAGAATAGCGCCTGATCGCCCCGCGGCGCCAGGTTCCTGAAGACGAAAAAAATGCCGCCCGTTGGGGCGGCATTTTCCTTGGGGCGCAGCTGGCTTATGGCAGCGGGCGGTCCGACAATTCGCGGTCGTCGGTGGCAACCAGTTCGCCTTCCCATTTCGCCACCACCGCGGTAGCAATGGAGTTGCCCACCACGTTGGTGGCCGAGCGCGCCATGTCCAGGAAGTGGTCGATCGCGAACAGCAGCACCAGGCCCGCTTCCGGGATGTTGAACTGGTGCAGGGTGGCTGCAATCACCACCAGCGAGGCGCGCGGCACGCCGGCCATGCCCTTGGAGGTCAGCATCAGCACTGCCATCATGGTCATCTGGGTGCCGATCGACAGGTCGATGCCGTAGGCCTGGGCGATGAAGATGGCGGCGAACGTGCAGTACATCATCGAGCCGTCCAGGTTGAACGAGTAGCCGATCGGCAGCACGAATGCCGCGATGCGGTTACGCACGCCGAAGCGCTCCAGGCCTTCCAGGGTTTTCGGGAAGGCGGCTTCGGAGGAGGCGGTGGAGAACGCCAGCAGGGTCGGCTCTTTCACTTCCGAGATCAGCTTGAACACGCGGCGGCCCAGGAACAGGAAGCCGGCGAAGATCAGGATCGCCCACAGCACGCCGATCGAGAGGTAGAACTCCGCCATGAACACGCCATAGGTCTGCAGCACGCCGACACCGCTCTTGGCGATGGTGCCCGCCACGGCCGCGAACACGGCCAGCGGCGCGAACTGCATCACGTAGCCGGTCACCTTCAGCATGATGTGGGCGATGCCGTCGACCGCGTCGATCAGCGGTTCCGCCTTGGCGCCGACTGCGGCGGCCGCGGTGCCGAAGAACAGCGAGAACACCACGATCTGCAGGATCTCGTTCTTGGCCATGCCGTCGATGATCGAGGCCGGGATCAGGTGGGTGATGAATTCCTTCAGCGACAGGCTGGCGGTCTGCAGGGTGGCAGCGGCAGCGGCGCCTTCGGCCGGGATCTGGCCGACCAGGGCGTCGCCCGGGCGGAACAGGTTCACCATGACCAGGCCCAGTGCCAGCGAGACCACGGAAGCGATGAAGAACCAGCCCAGGGTCTTGATACCGACGCGGCCCACTTCCTTGGTATCGCCCATGCGCGCGATACCGACCATCAGGGTCGAGAACACCAGCGGCGCAATGATCATTTTGATCAGGCGCAGGAACATCGTGGTGATCAGGGACATATAATCGGCAAAGCTGGTCGCGCCAGTCTTGTCCACCGATATATTGATAAGGTAGCCGGCAACGATGCCGAGCGCGAGGCCGACGAGAATATAGGTAGTCAGGCGATTTTTATTGGCCATAAGCAAGATTCCTGAAGAGGGGTGGATTTGCCGCTAGAATGATGAGCTATTAAGCAAGTCCCGAAGTATCCTTGCGGTGCCGGGCCACTGTCAAGCAAGAAACAACCTGCCGAAACGCCGAAAAGATGATCGCAATTAAAGACTTAAGTAAATGGTATGGCAACTTCCAGGTGCTCGCGGACTGCAGCACCGAGGTGGCCAAGGGCGACGTCATGGTGATCTGCGGGCCGTCCGGCTCGGGCAAGTCGACCCTGATCAAAACGGTCAACGGCTTGGAACCCTTCCAGAAGGGGGAAATTATTGTCGATGGGACATCGGTCGGCGCCAAAGGCACCAACCTGTCGGCGTTGCGTGCGCGCATCGGTATGGTGTTCCAGAACTTCGAACTGTTCCCCCACCTGTCCGTAAGGGAAAACCTTACCCTGGGCCAGACCAAGGTGCTGGGCCGCTCGCAGGACGAGGCCAACGAGAAAGGCTTGAAATACCTGGACCGGGTCGGCCTGCTGGCGCACCAGGACAAATACCCGAACCAGCTGTCCGGCGGCCAGCAGCAGCGCGTTGCCATCGCGCGCGCCCTGGCGATGGATCCGATCGCCATGCTGTTCGACGAGCCGACTTCCGCCCTCGATCCGGAAATGATCAATGAAGTGCTGGACGTGATGGTCGGCCTGGCGCAGGAAGGCATGACCATGATGGTGGTGACCCACGAGATGGGCTTCGCCCGCAAGGTGGCCAACCGCGTGGTCTTCATGGACAAGGGCCGCATCCTGGAAGACTGCAGCAAGGAAGAATTCTTCGGCGCGCCGCGTTCCGAGCGCGCACGGGACTTTTTAGCGCGTATCATCCATTAACAGGGCGGGTCGCGGACCCGCGGTTACAGCGGAGGACACCATGACCTTTCTGCGCCTGCTTCCCTTCCTGTGCCTGGGCGCCGCGACTGCGGCGGCCGCGCAGGATGCCACCGGCACCCTCGCCAAGATCAAGCGTACCGGCCAGGTCGTACTGGGCGTGCGCGATGGCTCGGTGCCCTTCTCATATCTCGACGACAAGCAGCAGTACCAAGGCTACTCGGTGGACTTGTGCCTGAAGATCGTCGAACACCTGAAGACGCACCTGGCCATGCCGGGCCTCAAGGTGGCCTATAACCCGGTGACCTCGGCCAACCGCATCCCGCTGATGGCCAATGGCACCATCGACCTCGAATGCGGCTCCACCACCAATAATGCGGAACGCCAGCAGCAGGTGGCCTTCGCACCGACCATGTTCGTGATCTCCAGCCGCCTGCTGTCGAAGAAGGCTTCCGGCATCCGGTCCCTGGCCGACATGAAGGGCAAGACCCTGGTCGCCACCGCCGGTACCACCTCGCTCAAGCAACTGACGGTGCTGAACTCGCAGCGCGGGCTGGGCATGAAGATCCTCACCGGGCGCGACCATCCCGAATCGTTCCTGATGCTGGAAACCGGCCGCGCCGTGGCGGAAGCGAACGATGACATCCTGCTGGCGGCGCAAGTGGCGAGCGCCAAGTCGCCGGGTGAATACGTGATCGGCAGCGAGGCGCTGTCGGTCGAGCCTTACGGCATCATGCTGCGCAAAGGCGATGCGCCGTTCAAGCAGGCGGTCGATGCGGCGCTGGCCAAGGTGTACCAGTCGCCGGACATGCAGAAGATTTACGACAAGTGGTTCATGCAGCCCATCCCGCCGCGCGGCGTCAACCTGAATTTCCCGATGCCGGCGGCGCTGAAAGCCGTGCTGGCCAAACCGACCGATTCGCCCGATCCCGCCGCTTACGCCGCCAGGTAAGCATGCATTACAACTGGAACTGGCACATCTTCTGGGAGCTGTCCCCGGACGGCGTGCATACCTATTGGGACACGCTGCTGTCCGGGCTGGTGTGGACGCTGGCGACGTCGCTGGCCGGCTGGGCCATCGCGCTGGCCTTCGGCGTTGCGGTCGGCACGCTGCGCACGCTGCCCAATCGCTGGCTGCAGCGCTTCGCCATCGCCTGGGTCGAAGTATTCCGCAATATCCCGCTGCTGGTGCAGATGTTCCTGTGGTTCTTCGTACTGCCCGAACTGCTGCCGGAAGTTGCCGGCGGCTGGCTGAAGGCGCTGCCGAACGCGCCTTTCGTGACGGCCGTGCTGTGCCTCGGCTTCTTCACTTCGGCGCGCGTGGCGGTGCAGGTGGCGGCCGGCATCAGCGCGCTGGCCGGCGGGCAGCGCCTGGCTGCGCTGGCGCTCGGGCTGTCGGTGGCGCAAGCCTATCGCCACATACTGCTTCCGCTGGGCATGCGCATCGTGCTGCCGCCGCTGGCCAGCGAATTCCTCAACATCATCAAGAACAGTTCCGTCGCCCTCACCATCGGCCTGATGGAACTGACCGCCAGCGCGCGCTCGATGCAGGAATTCTCCTTCCAGTTCTTTGAAGCGTTCGCCGCCGCCACGATGATCTACGTGATCGCCAACATCATCGTCGTCGCCGGCATGACCGTGCTCGAACGCAAGGTGGCGCTGCCCGGCACGCTGGGCGAAGGCACGCAGGCGAACCAACAGGGGGCCGCCTGATGCTGGCCAATTTCGACTTCAGCGTGATCGCGAACTCGTGGGTCTACCTGTTCCAGGTCGGCATGGCGTTCACGCTCGAGCTCACCGTGCTCGCCATGCTGGGCGGGGTTGCGCTCGGCACCCTGCTCGCGATGGCGCGGCTTTCTTCGTGGCGCGCACTCTCGCTGCTGGCCGCCGCTTACGTCAACCTGATCCGCGCCGTGCCGCTGGTGCTGGTGATCTTCTGGTTCTATTTCCTGGTGCCGTATATCGCCGCATGGCTGATCGGCGCATCCGAACCGGTGAAGGTCGGCACCTTCCTCTCCGCCCTGATCACCTTCACCTTGTTCCAGGCGGCCTACTACTGCGAGATCATGCGCGGCGGCATCCAGGCCATTCCCAAAGGCCAGGTATATGCGGCGCAGGCGCTGGGCATGAACTACTGGCAGACCATGTCGAAAGTCGTACTGCCCCAGGCCTTTCGGAATATGTTGCCGGTCCTGCTGACACAGACCATCGTATTGTTTCAGGATGTCTCACTCGTCTACGTGCTCTCGGTGCCCGATTTCGTTGGCGCCGCCAGTAAAGTCGCGCAGCGCGACGGACGCCTGGTCGAAATGTATCTCTTTATCGCGCTGGTCTACTTCATACTATGCGCGTTACTTTCTTGGTTGGTGCGCCGATTGCAGCTGCGCATTGGAAATATTGTCTAAACGACTGAGCTCACCAGTGCAAATTTCTCCCTTGAGATTTGCCGATTACTGTATAAAATCACAGTATGATTTTGGTCTATCGATACCGCGTTAAGTCGAACATAGGGCTGCTTAATGAGCAAGCTCGTAAGGTCAATTTCGTTTGGAACTATTGCAACGACCGGCAGAAAGATGCGTTGCGTTTTGGACGACCATGGCTGAGCGGTTTTGATCTAAATAGGCTGACGGCTGGCAGTAGCAAAGAACTGAGACTGCACTCTCATACTATCAATGCTATTTGTGAACAGTATGCAAAGTCGCGGGCACAACATAAGCGGCCGTACTTACGCTATCGCGGCCAGAAGTCCTTAGGTTGGGTACCGCTAAAGGGGTGCGATATTGTTCGGCAGGGTGACATGTTCCGTTTTGCTGGCAAGTCATTCCGTGTTTTTTATTCGCGACCTTTACCCGAGCGAAAGATTAAGGATGGAACTTGTTTTTCCCGTGACAAAAGGGGCAATTGGTTCCTCAATATTGTGATCGAGGTCGCTGAGACGCCAGTACGCCCGATCGAACATGGTGTCGGAATCGATTTGGGACTTAAGGATTTTGCGGTTCTGTCGAACGGCGGTCGAATTCCGGCCCAGGACTTTTATCGTAAGGCGGAAATGGAACTCGCGGTGGCCCAGCGTGCTCATAAACGTCGAAGGGTTAAAAGTATTCATGCACACACGGCACGCTGCCGGCTAGACTTCCTGCATAATCGATCAAATGAACTTGCTCGCGCCTTTGATCACATCGCTGTCGGCAATGTTAATGCTAGCGGACTCGCCCGAACCAGCCTGGCGAAGTCCGTGCTTGATGCCGGCTGGTCGTCTTTCCGAAAAATGCTGGCGTACAAGGCCGTTAGGCATGGCGCGCGGTATGTCGAAGTGGACGAAAGCTTCACCACCCAGACCTGTTCGAATTGTGGTGAAATGCCCGATTCGCGGCCGAGAGGTATCGCAGGCCTTGGAATAAGGGAATGGACGTGCAGTGAGTGCGGTGCGGTACATGATCGTGATCTCAATGCCGCGAAAAACATTCTCCGTCGTGGACGTGCGACGCTGGTTGCAGGAATCTCCCTTCATTAGGAGGGAGGGGACGTCAATTCGTAATGTGTAGTTTGTATCGGCGTTGTAACTCGGCTAGTGAACCTACTGCAGCGTGTGTACCATGTCGGTTCATGAAGACGACTAAACTTTCGGTTGGCGCCTTGCTGGTGCTGGGGGCGTTCGGCGGCGCGCAGGCTGCGGGACGCGTGGTTGCGGATGTGGCGCTGACGCAGGCGACGATTGTCGACGTGGCGTCAGGCCGGCTGGTGCAGGGCAAGGCCGTGCTGCTGAAAGGCGGCGACATCATCGCGGTCGTCGACCACGCCAAGCTGAAAGGCTACGCGCCCAAGCGCACGGTCAAGCTGCCGGGCAAATACCTGATGCCTGGCCTGTGGGACACCCACGTGCACTTTGGCGGCGGGCCGGCGCTGATCGAAGAGAACAAGCAACTGCTTGGCCTGTATCTCGCGCATGGCATCACCACCGTGCGCGATTGTGCCGGCGACCTGTCCGACACCGTGCTCGATTGGCGCGACCTGATCAACCAGGGCAAGCTGTCCGGCCCGACCATCTTCGCTTCCGGCCCCAAGCTGGAAGGCTACAAACCGCTGTGGAAAGGCACCATCCAGGTCGCCACGCCGCAGGAAGTCAGCAAGGCGCTGGATTACCTGCAGTCGCGCAGCGTGGACTTCGTCAAGATCACCGAAAACACCATGACGCCGGAAATCTTCCTGGAAGCGGTACGCCAGGCCAAGGCGCGCGGCATGCAGACTTCCGGCCATTTACCGGTACAGCTCACGCTTGACCAGGTGATGCAGGCAGGCCTGGGCAGCATCGAGCACCAGTCCTATCTGCTGCGCGGTTCGACACCGCGGGAGGCGGAGCTGACGCGGCAGGTCGCCGAGGGCAAGATCAGCAGCCGCGACGCCATGCGCGCCAGCATCGAGAGCTTCGACGAAGCGACCGCGCGCGCCACTTTCCGCCGCATGGCCGCTGCAGGCATGTCCGTCACGCCGACCCTGGTCGGCTCGCAAGTGACCGCCTACCTGGACCAGGACGACCACGCCAACGACCCCTACCTGCAATACATCGGCAAGGGATTGCTCAAGACTTACGAATGGCGCGTGCAGCGCGCGGCCAAGGACGATGCGGCCGCCATCGCCTACCGCCATGCCGCCTATGAGAAGGCCGCCTCACTGCTGCCGCTGTTGCAGCAGGAAGGTGTGAACATCATCGCCGGCACCGACGCCGGCTTCCTGAACTCCTTCGATTACCCGGGGCAGGGTTTGCACGACGAACTGGGCATCTTCGTCAAATACGGCTTGACGCCGCAGCAGGCACTGCAGGCGTCCGTGGTCAATGGCCCGCGCTTGCTCGGCAAGCTGGAGCGCTATGGCGCCGTCGCCAAAGGCAAGGCGGCCGACCTGCTGGTGCTGGATGCCAACCCGCTGCAGGACATCGCCAACACCCGCAAAGTGCGCATGGTGGTCAGCCACGGCAAGGTCTACGAGCGCAGCAAGCTGGACGCCATGCTGGAAGCGGCGCGCCGTTACGCCGCTGAGCATCCCGCTCCGCCCGCCGATTAAGCGGAACCGCGCCGCGCCTTCTCGATCGCCGCGATATCGATCTTGCGCATTTCCATCATGGCTTCGAACGCGCGCTTGGATGCCGCGCGGTCGGGGTCTTTGATGGCATCGGTCAGGGCGCGCGGCGTAATCTGCCAGGACAGGCCCCAACGGTCCTTGCACCAGCCGCAGGCGCTCTCCTGGCCGCCATTGCCGACAATCGCGTCCCACAAGCGGTCGGTTTCGGCCTGGTCGTCGGTCGCGATCTGGAAAGAAAAGGCTTCGCTGTGCTTGAAAGCGGGGCCGCCGTTCAGGCCAAGGCAGGGAATGCCGGCCACCGTGAAGTCGACGGTGAGGACGTCGCCCTGCTTGCCGTCCGGGAAATCACCGGGTGCCCGCATCACGGCGCCCACCGAGCTGTCGGGGAAAGTTTTTGCATAGAAGGTGGCGGCGTCCAGCGCATCGCCGTCGTACCAAAGGCAGATCGTGTTCTTGCTGACCATGGCTATCTCCTCGAGGGTGCGTAGTGAAACGACAATATCGCACATTCTCCCGGCGCGTGCGGCCCAGCAGGTAAAATGGCGGGATTCGTTTTATTGTGAGCCCGCCGCCATGCCTGACTTCGAAATCCCGCACAGCATCACCATTACCCGCCCAGACGACTGGCACCTTCACCTGCGTGACGGCGCCACCATGGCCAGCGTGCTGCCGGACACCGCGCGCCAGTTTGGCCGCGCCATTGTGATGCCGAACCTGAAACCGCCGGTGACCACCGTGGCGCAGGCGGCGGCCTACCGCGAGCGCATCCTGGCCGCCCTGCCGCAGGGGATGGATTTCGAACCGCTGATGACGCTCTACCTGACCGACAACACTGCGCCGGACGAAATCCTGCGCGCCGCCGACAGCGGCTTCGTGCACGCGGTCAAGCTGTACCCGGCCGGCGCCACCACCAATTCCGACGCCGGCGTGACCGACCTGGCCAAGTGCTACAAGGTGCTGGAAACCATGCAGGAAGTCGGCATGCCGTTCCTGGTGCACGGCGAAGTGACCGACCAGGACATCGACCTGTTCGACCGCGAAGCCGTGTTCATTGAGCGCGTGATGCGCCCGCTGCGCAAGGACTTGCCGGCACTGAACATCGTGTTCGAGCACATCACCACCAAGGATGCCGCGCAATACGTGGCGGAAGCGGAAGGCCCGATCGCCGCCACCATCACCGCCCACCACCTGCTGTACAACCGCAATGAAATCTTCAAAGGCGGCATCCGCCCGCACTACTACTGCCTGCCGGTGCTGAAGCGCGAAGAACACCGCCTGGCGCTGGTCACCGCCGCCACCAGCGGCGACGAGCGCTTCTTCCTCGGCACCGATTCCGCGCCACACGCGCAGGGCGCCAAGGAAGCGGCCTGCGGCTGCGCCGGTTGCTATACCGCGCTGCACGCGATGGAGCTCTACACCGAAGCCTTCGCCCGCGCCGGCGCGCTGGACAAGCTGGAAGCCTTCGCCTCCCTCAACGGTCCCGCCTTCTACGGCCTGGAGCCGAACAAGGGTACCATCACCCTGAAGCGCGAGCAGTGGACGCTGCCGGCCGACCTGCCATTCGGCGATTCGAAGCTGATCCCCTTGAACGCCGGCGAAACCATCAACTGGAAAATGGCCTAAGGGACCACGTGTTGCAGGAAATCGACTGGTCCCGCGCCTGGTACGCATCGGTGCGGGACGCCGCTTCCCGCATCGACCTCACGCTGCCCAGCGTGGTCGACCCGTTCTGCGAACAGGCAGCTGCGCTGGCGCTGGTCAACCATGCCGGCCAGCCGCTGCGCTTCGTGCCGCAGGCCGCGCTGCCGGAAGGCACGGCCTACGAGGAATTCATCGGCACCACCGGCCAGGTGCCGACCCGCGACAACCTGCACGATTTCTTCAACGGTCTGGTGTGGCTGACCTTCCCCGCCATCAAGCGCCAGTTGAATGCCTTGCAGGCCGCGCAGATCGCGCAGGACGGCGTCGGCAAGTCGCGCGGCCCTGCGCGCGATGCTGCTACCATTTACGACGAAAATTCGGCCTTGCTGGTGGTGCGCGACGATGCCGAAGGCGCCGCGCTGGTGGACGCCCTGCGCAATCACCGCTGGCGTGAAGCCTTCGTGCAGCGCGCCGCGCAATTCGGAACCGGCGCCCAGGTCTGGCTGTTCGGCCACGCGCTGATGGAAAAACTGGTGGCGCCCTACAAGGCGATCACCGCCCACACCCGGGTGGTGTTTGCGGACGCCGCCTACTGGGCGCTGGATGATGCGGGCCGGCGCGCCTGGCTGGACCGGGCGGAAGCCGCCCGCCTGGCCGGCGAAGGCCTGGGCAAGGGCGGTTTCACGCCGCTGCCGGTGCTGGGCATCCCCGGCTGGTGGCCGCAGCAGGATGACGCTTTTTACGACGACGAATCGGTTTTCCGCCCCAAGCGGAAGCCGGCCTGAAAAGGAGCATGCATGGAAAAAATTATCCGCTGGGGCATCCTCGGCACCGGCAAGATCGCCAAGGCATTCGCCACCGCGCTGCGCGAGGTGCCGGATGCGGAACTGGTGGCGGTTGCCTCGCGCAGCCGGGATAGCGCTACCGCATTTGCCGCCGAATATGGCGTGCCGCGCGCCCACGGCACATACCAGGCGCTGGCCGACGACGCCGGCGTCGACGCCATCTACATCGCCACGCCGCACGCCATGCACCACGAAAACGCCATCATGTGCCTGAACGGCGGCAAGGCGCTGCTGGTCGAAAAGGCCTTCACCCTGAACCGCCGCGAAGCCCAGGAGATCGCCAGCCTGGCGCGCGAACGCAAGCTGTTCGTGATGGAAGCGATGTGGACGCGCTTCCAGCCCGCCATGCTGGAAGCCCGGCGCATGATCGACATGGGCGAGATCGGCAAGGTACGCAACCTGCAGGCCGATTTCGGCTTCCCGGCCGATGCCGGACCGGAACACCGCTTGTTCAACCCCGCACTGGGTGGCGGCTCGCTGCTGGACCTGGGCATCTATCCGCTGTCGATGGCTGCCTTCTTCCTCGGCCCGGTGAAAGGCGTGCGCGGCTATGGTGAACTGACGCCGGCCGGCGTCGACGCGCAAGCCAGCTTTGTGCTCCAGCACGAAGCGGGCGCGCTGTCGGCCTGCAGCTGCAGCCTGAACGCCCGCACCCCGACCACGCTGACCGTGTGCGGCGACAAGGGCTTCCTGCGCCTGCATGGCCGCTTCCACCACACCGAACGCTTCACCATCGGCCTGAACGACGGCAGCGAACGCGAATTCCACTTCCCGCGCATCGGCAACGGCTATGCGCACGAGGCACTGGAAGTGGGCCGCTGCCTGCGCGAAGGTTTGCTCGAAAGCCCGCAAATGCCGCTGGACGAATCGGTGGCACTGATGGGGGTCCTGGACGAACTGCGGGCGCAGATCGGTGTCCGCTACAGTGTGGACTGAACGACAACCTTTTACAAATTAGTCATAGCCCTCAAGTTGGCGAAAAGTTATTATCGTATTTTTAACTTTTGGCGGAGGGTGTATGCATCAAGCAATCCTGAAACTGGCGGGCGGCGCTGCGCTGGCATTGGCGTCGAGTGCCGCTTCGGCGCACTGGACCACTACCAATCTTGAAGTAACTGGCGTGATCCAGGAAGTGCCCGGTCCCTCGGCCCGCTGCCCGTCCCAGTTCGGCGGTACCATTACCGGCCATGGCAACAGCACGCTGCTGGGCCGCGTGGCCTTCGTCGCCAACGACTGCATCACCCAGGATGGGGCGATCTACAATTTCAGCCGCGGGCGCCTGATCATCATGACGATCTCCGGCGACCAGCTGTTTGCCGACTACAGCGGCCAGTTCGTACCCACCGGCCAGGGCACCAATTACGTCTTCAGCGGCGCTACCTTCACCATCGTGGGCGGCACTGGCCGCTACATATTCGCCAACGGCGGTGGCCAGTTGCAAGGCACCGAGGACATGCTGACTGGCGCGGGCACCGTATCGCTGAGCGGGCGTATCAGCTACTGGGCGCGCTAAAAGCGGTTTTATGCGGGCGCCAGCAGGATTCGGCGGCATCCATTACACTGGCCTTCTTTGCCCGCCCGGATGCCCGCCATGTCAAGCGATGACCGCCAACTCAACCTCAAGACGATCCTGATCACGACCGGCGTCGTGCTGACGCTGTCGATGGGTGTGCGCCACGGCTTCGGCTTCTGGATGCAGCCGATTTCGCAGGCGAATGGCTGGAGCCGCGAAACCTATTCACTGGCGCTGGCACTGCAAAACCTGTTGTGGGGCGCTTTCGGGCCCCTGGCCGGCATGGTGGCCGACCGCTACGGCACCCAGCGCGTGGTGATCGCCGGCGCGATCTCGTATATGGCGGGCCTGCTGTGGATGGCCATGGTGACCCAGCCCACGCTGTTCGTCATCGGCTCGGGCGTGTTCATCGGGCTTGGCCTGGCGTGTACCGCCTTCGGTGCGGTCAGCGGCATCATCGGCCGCGCGGCACCGGCCGAAAAGCGTTCCTGGGCGTTCGGCGTTTCCGGTGCGGCCAGCTCCTTCGGCCAATTCCTGATGATGCCCGTCGAGCAGCAACTGATTTCCTCGATCGGCTGGCAGAATGCCTTCTACGCCCTGGCCGGCGTGCTGTTCCTGCTGATGATCCCGATGTCCGCCTTCCTGCGCGAGCCGAAACATGAAGTGGCAGCCGGCGCCGCGCACCAGAGCGTGGGCGAAGCCATGCGCGAAGCGATCGGCAACCGTTCCTTCCTGCTGTTGGTGGCGGGCTATTTCGTGTGCGGCTTCCAGCTGGTCTTCGTCGGTGCCCACCTGCCAGCCTACCTGAAAGACAAGGGCATCGCCACGCCCGGCGTGGCGGTGATGGCGCTGGCGCTGATCGGCCTGTTCAATATCTTCGGCTCCTTCGCCGCCGGCCAGCTGGGCGGACGGATGCCCAAGCGCTACCTGCTCTCCGCGATCTACTTTGCCCGTTCCGTGGTGATCGGCCTGTTCCTGCTGGCGCCATTGTCGCAGTGGTCGGTCTACCTGTTTGCCGCCGCCATCGGTTTCCTGTGGCTGGCCACCGTGCCGCTCACCAACGGCATCATCGCCGGCGTATTCGGCTTGAAGCATATGTCGATGCTGGCGGGCGTGGTGTTCCTGTCGCACCAGGTGGGCAGCTTCCTCGGCGTATGGCTTGGAGGCTACCTGTTCGACACGCTAGGCAGCTACGACGTGGTGTGGGGCATCACGCTCGGCCTCGGCGTGTTCGCCGGCTTGGCCAACCTGCCGATCGACGAGCGCCCGCTGGCGCGCAGCGTGCCTGGCTTGAGGGTGGCCTGAGATGAAACATCGCCTGCTCCGCTTCGGCCTGTGGGCGCTGGGAGCGGCCGTGCTGGCGCTGGCCTTCCTGGCTTACCTGCGGCCAGCCTTCATGCTCGACCTGGCCAACCGCATTTACCTCTGCCTCTGAGTTCAGGCGCGCTTGCGCGCCTTGCCGGACTTCTGCGCGAGCTGGGTTTTCTTTTTCGATGTCTTGGCGCTGGCGACGCGGGGCGCGTTGGCCTTGGCTTTCCTGCCGGCTTTCGCCCTGGCCTTGCTGCGCACGTCGGGACGGACCTCTTCCACGCCGCTGCGCTTGGCGCGCATGGCCGACGGCAGCGCGTCATCTTCCAGGTTGGCCAGCAGGAAGCGGTTCGGGTCGATGCGGGCACCGTCCTGGTAGGCTTCCAGGTGCAGGTGCGGTCCGGTGGCGCGGCCGGTGGCGCCGGACAGGCCGATCAATTCGCCGGCGGCGACCGTGTCGCCAACCTGCACGCTGCGCTTGTTGAGGTGGGCGTACAGCGAACGCAGGCCACCTTCGTGTTCGATCACCACCACGTTGCCGTATTGGCGGTCGCCCTTGTAACCCATGCTGGACGCGACCACCGTGCCGTCGCCGGTCGCCGTCACCGGCGTATTGTGCGGCACGGAGAAGTCGATGCCGCCGTGCGCGCGGCGTCCGCGCGCAGCGCCAAAGAAACTGCTGACGCGGCCCGCTTCCAGCGGCATGCGCCATTGCTGGGCGGCTGCTTCGGTCGGTACGACGTCCAATGGCTCGGGCATTGCGGCGGCAGGCTGCGTGAACTGGGCTGCGGCCAGCAGGGCCGGTATCAGGATGTGGGCGATCTTTGGCATAGGCGCGCGAGTGTCGCACACGGGCTGTGATCTGGCAAATGCGTAAAAGAGTGACAAGTGGGATCGCCTCAGTGAAAGCCGTGCTTGTAGTTGAGCCGCAGCGTGGTGCCGCCGCGCGTGGTGATGGCCGACTGCTGCCAGGCTCCCGCATCGCCGCCCTCGTAGCGGTAGAGCGTACTGCGGTCGGGATGCAGGACGTCGGACAGCGCGAGGCGCCATTCCTGGCGCGGCGACTGTTTCCACGTGGCGCGCAGCTCGAGCTTGCGCTGGTAAGCCGCGATCGTGCTGGTCGTGGCCGAGTCCCGGCTTAGGCCGCCGGCTTCGTAAGTGAATTCGGCATCGAGGGCCAGCGCTCCACGCTTGTAGCTGAGCGCGGCCATGCCGCTCAATGGCGCTTGCGCGGCAAGGCGGTTGCCGGGGCCGGGCACCTGGTCGAGCTGTGAGTGGTTGAAGGTGGCATTGGCGCGCAGCGAAAGCGCCGGTGAGAGCGGTATGCGCAATTCGAGCGTGCTGCCGTAGACGCGCGCGCCGCCATGGTTGGCTGGCATGGTGATCCAGCGCCCGCCTTCGTGGTACAGGGTGACCAGGATGACGTCGTCGATGTCGCGCGCGTAGACGCTGGCGCTGAGCAGGCTGTCCTTGGCGAAGTAGTAGTCGATGCCGGCATCGATGCCCCATGCCAGTTCGGGACGCAACGTCGGGTTGCCCTGGGTATCGGGGTTGGTCGGCGCATTGTTGCTGTCGGCCGTGAAGCGGCGCGGGATCAGGTCGATCATATTGGGCGCTTTGTAGCTGCGGCTGGCGCCCAGACGCAACTGGCTGTCGCCGGGCAGTTTGCGCATCCATTGCAGCACCGGACTGGCCACGGTGCTGCGCTGGCGCACGGCCGCCGTATGGCGGTCCTTCGCTTCGGTGCGCATGGTTTCCCAGCGCAGGCCAGCGGACCAGGAATCGGCGCCGTGTTTCCATTCATCCTGCGCGAAAGCGGCCAGGCGTTCGATGCGGCCGTCGTAGCGGTCGTCGCGCACGAAGTTGAGCGCGCCGGTATGGCTGTATTCATGTTCGATGCGGGTTTGCATACGCTGGATGGCTGAGCCATCCCAGCCGGCCACCAGGGCATGGCCGTTGCCGAGCGGGTGGGCGTATTTGCCGCCGTAGTGGAAGCCATGCTCGCGCACGTCGCCGTCGACGTGGCGCAGTGTCGGGCCGGGGCCTGCGAGGGGCCAGCCCGTGAAGTCGAAATCGGTGTCGCGCGGGGCATGGTTGCCGCCCAGCTTGAGCTCCCATTGCGCGCCAGTGTCCATGCTGCGTTGCCAGGTCAGCTCGCTGCGCAGGAAGTGGCCGCGCATGCGGAAGCGGCTGCGGAAATCGGCGAAGTCGCCGCTCCCGCCACGCAATACCTGCTCATGCGAGCGCAGGCCGATATCGCGCCGGTGGATGGTGACGATGTTTTGCAGCGAGACGTTGCCGCCATTGCCTGTGCTCCAGTTCAGGCGCGGGCTGAGGTTGAGCGATTCGCCGACATTGTCTTCGTGCGAGGCGCGGACGCGCAGCGTGGCAGGATCGCTGTCCGCAATGCTGCGGTCGACGGGCGTACTGCTGCGCGACAGCACTGCGCTGACACTGTGCGACCAGCCGTCGGCCTTGCCGCTCGATTGCGCGGCGATCCGCGGCGATCCGGCGCCATGCAGGCGGTCCAGGCCGAGCTGCAATTCCTGCGTGCCGCGGCTGGCGGACTTGCGCAGCACGATATTGACCGTGCCGGCAATGCCCTGCGTGCCCAGCACGGCGGAAGCGCTGCGCAGCACTTCGACGCGCTCGATCACTTCCGGCGGCAAGCTGTCGAGCGAGAAGCCGCTGGGGGCGGGCTGGCCGTTCAGCAGCACTTGCGTATAGCCGTTGCCCAGGCCGCGCATGCGGATGCCCGCAGTTTCGCTGACGGTGATGCCGGGCAGGCGGCGCAGGGCATCGGCCAGCGTGCGGTCGCCATGCACGGTGAGTTCGTCGCGCGTCAGCACGACAGTGCTGGCGGTATCTTCCTTGCGCTGGTCGAGGCGCGCGGTCCTGATTTCCACGGCGGGCGGCTGCTGGGCGGATGCAGCCTGGCCTGCCAGCGCGGCAGCCAGCATGAAAGTGGTCTTCTTCATTCGATTCCTGAGGGCGAGCGCCGCCACTGCCGGGCAGTGCGCGGCGTCGGCTCAGTGGCGACGGCGTGGTTTAGTTGATGCGGCTGGTCTTCAGCCGCTGCAGCGCGGTCCTGGTGGCATCGGCTTCGAGATTGCCGAGCAGGGTTTGCGGGTCGATGTTGTCGCCGTCGCGGCTGACTTCCATGTGCAGGTGCGGGCCGGTGACTTTGCCGGTGGCGCCTGACGTGCCGATTTGCTGGCCAGCCGTGACGCGTTCGCCTTCCCGCACTTGCCGCCGGTCCAGGTGGGCGTACAGCGAGTGCAGTCCGTTGCCGTGGTCGATGGCGACCAGTTCGCCCCACTTGTCTTCGCCCCTGTAGCGGTTGGTCGAGGCGATCACGATGCCGTCCGCCGGGGCCATGATGGGTGTGCCGGTGCGGGTGGCGAAGTCCATGCCGCCATGGCGACGGCCGGTCGGTGCATGAGCGATTCCATAGAAGGCGCTGACACGCAAGCGTGCCATCGGGGCTTGCCAGGACGGCGCATGCGCGGCCGCTGGTTCCGACGCGGTGGCTGCTGGAGCGGCTGCGCGTGCGGCGGGCACCGAGGGCGCGGCGACGGCGGAAGTGGCGGGTGCGGCATCGAGACGCCAGGCCAATGCCGGTTGCAGCAATACGCTGGCGGCGAGCAATGCGGGCAGGGCGGCCCACGCCAGTGCACCGAGGACAGCGCGCGGCATCGACGGCACGCCATCGCGCACCAGGCGGATGCGGGCGGCGACCGCATCGACCGCGCGCCCGCCGAATGCGAGGGCGATGCCGTGGCCCGGCGTGGCCTGCATGCGCATCTGCGCGACGAGTGCGGCTGCGTAGGCGCGGCGTTGGGCAGATGGCCGCCCTTGCAGCACGGCGCGGTCACAGCCCAGCTCCTGGGCCCATACCATGTGGCCGCCAAGGCGCTTGGCGGCAGGATTGAACCACTGCACCGCTTGCAACAGCCAGCAGGCATGGATCCAGAGCGGGTCGCGGCGGGCCAGGTGGGTCAGTTCGTGCTCGACGACCAGGCGCTGCTGGGCGGGATCGAAGCCGCGCAGATGGCGCGGCAGCAGCAGGACCGGGCGCACCAGGCCGACCAGCATCGGTGCGATGGGCGCATCGATTTCACGTACTTCCGGCAGCGCGCGGTGCAGGCTGGCGAAACCGGGATGGGCCGCCAGCGCGAAGCGGTCCAGCTGCTGCGCGCCGGCCATCAGCGTCGCGAGGCGGCGCCGCGCCTGCAGCCAGCGCGCGGACGCCGTGGCCAGGCCGCCCGCGTAGATGGCGAGCCAGGCATAGCCGAGCCAACGCAAGGCCGGCGACGGTTCGACCGCCCAGGCGCCATGGCCGTCATGGAAGTCGCCGGCAGCGTCATTGGCGTCGCCAGGCTCGGCGCCGGCAGCCTGGCCTGGGCAGGCGGACTGTGCCGCGACCGGGCCCGCCTTGGCGGCGCCGCAGGCGCCGGACGCCGGCTGCCTGCTGTCAGCCGGCGGCACGCCCGGCAGTTCCAGTGCCGGGACAAGGCTCAGGCGTGCCGACGCCGGCAGCAGGCCCAGCGCCAGGGTGGTGGCGACGGCGGCAAGGGCCAGCAGCCAGGGCGTGCGGCGGGCTTCCAGTGCCGGCCAGGCGCGCGCGGCAAGGCGCAGCAGCAGCCAGGCGCAAGTCCCGGCCAGCAGGCTGGCAATGCTCGCCTGCAGGAAAACCAGGGCGAACATGCTTACTCCTTCTCTTCCGGCCATTCGGACAGCAACTGTTCCAGTTCCTTGAGCTCATGCTGGTTCACCAGCCGCGAGCCGGTGAACATGTTGACGGGCAGAGGGGTGTTCAATTCCATCACGCGATGGCTGAAATCGTGGGCAAATTCGGCCAGCGTTTCAACCTTTTCGAGCACTGGCGCGTATACGTGCATACCATGGGCGGTGTGCTGGCTGATCATGCCTTTTTCCAGCATGCGTTCCAGGGTCTTGCGCGTAGAGGAGTAGGACCAGGCCAGTTCCTCTTCCACGCGGTCGTGGATTTCGCGGGCGCTGAGCGGGTGCTGCTTCCACAGGCACTTGAGCAGGGTCAGTTCGGTAATCGATGGGATGGCCATGGGCGGCTCCTTGTGACGTATGACGTGATTGTGCGACATCTGTCGCGCGAGCGCAAGGGGCTTATGCGACAGATGTCACACGGTTATGATGACTATATGAAGAAGCTTGCAATCATTATCACAATCTCGGCCGCACTGGCCGCTTGCGGCGGCAAACGCCTTACCGAAGCCGAGGTCCGTACCGTCATGGCCAACCTGGAAACTTCGGTCAAGCGTCACGATGCCAACGGCTTGACGGCCCATTTCGCCCCGCACGCCCTGATCATGGTATCGATGCCGGGCACCGGCGGCGGCCTCTCGCGCATGAGCGTGGGGGAGTACAAGACCATGCTGGAAGGCTTGTGGAAAGTGCAACTGCAATCGAGTTATGAAGTCAGCCGGCGCGAAGTGACGCTGGCGGCCAACGGCCGCAGCGCCACGGCGCGCGACATTGCGAAGGAAGTGGTGCTGCTGCCCGGCGAGCGCATGGAATCGCTGAGCAAGCAGAAAGCCGAGATTGCACTGGTCGATGGCGTTCCGCGCATCATTGCGCTGACGGCGGAGGTGGAATCGCTGGTGGCCACCCCGACCGGCCGGAATTGAAGCGGCGCTAGACCTTCAGGAATTCTTCGCGGCCGCCCAGCCAGCGTTCGAGGTGGGCTTCCACCGTGGCCTGGTTGGCCGGCGTGGACTCCTGCAGCAGCGCATGGGCCAGGTCGCGTGCCTGGTCCACCAGCCAGCCATCCGTTTCCAGGTCGGCGAAACGCAGCATGGCCTGGCCCGACTGGCGTGCGCCGAGGAATTCACCGGGCCCGCGGATCTCGAGGTCGCGGCGGGCGATCTCGAAGCCGTCCGTGGTTTCGCGCATCGTCATCAAGCGCTGCTTGGCGACGGGGCCGAGCGGGCTTTGGTACAGCAGCAGGCAGACCGAAGCCGCCGAACCGCGTCCTACGCGGCCGCGTAACTGGTGCAGCTGCGACAGGCCGAAACGCTCGGCATGTTCGATCACCATCAGCGAGGAATTCGGCACGTCCACCCCGACCTCGATCACCGTTGTTGCGACCAGCACGTGGATTTCGCCGGCGGCGAAAGCATCCATCACTTCCGCCTTTTCCGCCGGCTTGAGGCGGCCGTGCACCAGGCCGACGCGCAGGTCGGGCAGGGCGGCGGCCAGGGTTTCATAGGTTTCCGTCGCGGTTTGCAGCTGCAGCGCTTCCGACTCCTCGATCAGCGGACAGACCCAGTAAGCCTGGCGGCCTTCGAGCGCGGCGGCATGGACACGGGCAATCACTTCATCGCGCCGGTTCTGGTCGACCACGGCGGTGACAATCGGCGTGCGGCCGGGCGGCAGCTCGTCGATCACGGACACTTCCAGGTCGGCGTAATAAGTCATGGCCAGCGTGCGCGGGATGGGCGTGGCGGACATCATCAGCTGGTGCGGCACATGTTCGCCATTACCCTTGTTGCGCAAGGTCAGGCGCTGGCCGACGCCGAAGCGGTGCTGCTCATCCACGATGACCAGGCCGAGCTTCGCGAACTGCACCGCATCCTGGATGATGGCGTGGGTGCCGATCACCAGCTGCGCCTCGCCCGATTCCACCAGCGCATAGGCGGCTTCCTTTTCCTTCTTTTTCAGGCTGCCCGTCAGCCACGCCACCTTCACGCCCAGCGGTTCCAGCCAGGCCGCGATCTTGCGGAAGTGCTGGTCGGCCAGGATTTCGGTCGGCGCCATCAGCGCGGCCTGGTAGCCGCTGTCGATTGCCTGCGCGGCCGACAGCGCGGCCACGATGGTCTTGCCGCTGCCCACGTCGCCTTGCAGCAGGCGCTGCATGGGGTAGGGCTGCTTGATGTCGGCCCGGATTTCCTTCAGCACGCGCTGCTGGGCCTTGGTCAGCTTGAATGGCAGCGAGGCTTCGAAGGCCGACGACAGCGTGCCCACCTTGCCCAGCACGGCAGCGCCCTTGGCGCGGCGCGCGCGCTGGGCGCGCTTCAGCGACAGTTGCTGTGCCAGCAGCTCGTCGAATTTCACGCGCGTCCATGCCGGATGGCTGCGCTCGACCAGCGCGTTCTCGTCGATCTCGGCGGGCGGGTAATGCAGGGTGCGTACCGCCGATTCGAGCGGATGCAAGCGCATGGTCTCCAGCACCTCCGGCGGCAGCGTGTCGGTCCAGTCCACGCGTTTCATCGCATCGGCAATCGCCCGCCGCAGCACCAGTTGGGACAGTCCTTCGCCGGAAGGGTAGACAGGCGTCAGCGAAGTCGGCAGCGGCGCCCCTTCGTTGACGATCTTGTAGGCGGGGTGCACAATCTCCGCACCGAAAAAGCCATGCCGCACTTCGCCGCGCGCCCGCACCCGGGTGCCCTCGGCCAGTTGCTTGACCTGGCTGCCGTAGAAGTTCATGAAGCGCAGCTGGATGTCGCCCGTCTCGTCGGCGATATGCACCAGCAGCTGGCGGCGCGGCTTGTAAGCGATTTCGCTGGACGTGACCACGCCTTCCACCTGCGACACTTCGCCGCCGCGCAGGCAGGCTTCGCGGATGGTCAAGACCTCCGTCTCATCCTCGTAGCGCATGGGGAGATGCAGCACCAGGTCCATGTCCGTGCGCAAGCCAAGCTTGGCGAGTTTGCTCTCGGCGGTGGCTGCGGGTTTTTTTGGCGCGGCAGGCGTTTTTCGCTTCGTTTCCGGCATGTTTGCGTGGTTTTTGGGCAGGTAAAGTAAAATAGAGGGTTGCCCAACAGTTTTAGTGGTCCGTCAATGTACTCGCTATCAGATTTCGATTTTAACTTGCCGCCAGAGCGTATTGCGCAATTTCCGCTTGCCGACCGCAGCGCGTCGCGCCTGCTGCACGTGGACGGCAAGACGCTGCACGACCGCCAGTTCACCGACATCGTCGACCAACTGCAAGCCGGCGACCTGCTGGTGATGAACAATACCCGCGTGCTCAAGGCCCGATTCTTCGGCGTGAAGGAGAGCGGCGGCAAGGTCGAAGCGCTGGTCGAGCGCGTGCTGGATACCCGCACCGTGCTGGCCCAGCTGCGTGCCTCCAAGTCGCCCGGCCCCGGCGTGAAGATCCGCCTGGCCGATGCCTTCGACGTGACGGTGGGCGAGCGTGCCGGCGAGTTTTTCACGCTGCACTTCGATGCCGACGTGTTCGACCTGATCGAGCAGTATGGCCGCCTGCCGCTGCCGCCCTACATCGAACACGCGCCCGGCGAAGTGGATGAAACGCGCTACCAGACGGTGTTCAACAAGGTGCCCGGCGCCGTGGCCGCGCCGACCGCCGGCCTGCACTTCGACGAGCCGCTGCTGGAGAAGCTGCGTGCCAAGGGCGTGAAGTTCGCCTATGTGACCCTGCACGTGGGCGCCGGCACCTTCCAGCCGGTGCGCACCGAGAACCTGGCCGAGCACAAGATGCACACCGAGTGGTACACCATGCCGCAGGAAACGGTGGACGCCGTGCGCGAAGCCCGCGCCGCGGGCCGCGATGTGGTCGCCGTCGGCACCACCTCGCTGCGTGCGCTGGAATCGGCCTCGCAAAGCGGCCAGCTGGAAGCCGGCAGCGCCGATACCGCCTTGTTCATCACCCCAGGCTACCAATTCAAGACGGTGACGCGACTGATCACCAACTTCCACCTGCCCAAGTCCACCCTGCTGATGCTGGTGAGCGCTTTCGCAGGCTTTACCGAAATCCGCCACGCCTATCAGCACGCGATCGCGAACGAATACCGCTTCTTCAGCTATGGCGACGCCATGCTGCTGACGACGCACAACAGAGCATAAGGAACAGCGATGCTGGAATTCAAACTCATCAAGAAAGACACCACCGGCAAGACCCACGCCCGACGCGGCACGGTCAAGCTCAATCATGGCGAGGTGCAGACCCCGATCTTCATGCCGGTCGGTACTTACGGCTCCGTGAAGGCGATGTCGCCGCTGGAACTGAAGGAAATCGGCGCCCAGATCATCCTCGGCAACACCTTCCACCTGTGGCTGCGCCCCGGCAACGACGTGATGTCCAAGTTCGGCGGCCTGCATGGCTTCATGGGCTGGGACAAGCCGATCCTGACCGACTCCGGCGGCTTCCAGGTGTTCTCCCTGGGCGAAATGCGTAAGATCACCGAGGAAGGCGTGACCTTCAACTCGCCGATCAACGGCGACAAGCTGTTCCTGTCGCCGGAAATCTCGATGCAGATCCAGCGCGTGCTGAATTCCGACATCGTGATGCAGTTCGACGAATGCACGCCGTATGAGATCGACGGCCGCCCGGCCACGCTGGAGGAAGCCGCCAAGTCGATGCGCATGTCGCTGCGCTGGGCCCAGCGCTCGATGAACGAATTCAACGCCGGCGAGAACCCGAACGCGCTGTTCGGCATCGTCCAGGGCGGCATGTACGAAAACCTGCGCGACGAATCGCTGGCGGGGCTGGAGCAGATCGATTTCCCCGGCCTGGCCATCGGCGGCCTGTCCGTCGGCGAACCGAAGGAAGACATGATGCGCATCCTGGCGCACGTCGGCCCGCGCCTGCCGCAGAACAAACCGCACTACCTGATGGGCGTCGGCACCCCGGAAGACCTGGTCAATGGCGTGGCCAACGGCGTCGACATGTTCGACTGCGTGATGCCGACCCGCAACGCGCGCAACGGCTGGATCTTCACCCGCTTCGGCGACATCAAGATCAAGAACGCGCGTTATAAGGATGACAAGGAGCCGCTCGACCCGACCTGCTCCTGCTACGCCTGCCGCAACTTCAGCCGCGCCTACCTGCACCACCTGCACCGTGCACAGGAAATCCTGGGGGCGCGCCTGAACACCATCCACAACCTGCATTTCTACCTCGACATCATGCAGCAGATGCGCGACGCCCTGGATGCGGACCGCTTCCCGGACTGGGTCCAGCAATTCCACGCCGACCGCGCGCGTGGTATTTAAATCCTGACAACCCGCCTTTATATAGGTGGGCAGCAAGCGCGGTGCTAGAATACACCGCTATTTTTAACTAGAACCTTGGAGTCACCGTGTTCATTTCCAACGCATTTGCCCAGACTGCAGCAGCCGACGCCGGCGCCATGGGCAGCCTGACCACCTTCGCACCACTGATCCTGATGTTCGTGGTGATGTATTTCCTGATGATCCGCCCGCAGCAAAAGCGCGCGAAAGAGCAGAAAGCCATGATGGAAGCCCTGGCCAAGGGTGACGAAGTGGTCACCATCGGCGGCATCCTGGGCAAGGTGTCCAAGGTCAACGAGCAATACGTCACCCTGGAAGTTGCCAGCGGCACCGAAGTCGTGGTGCAGAAGCATGCCGTTTCCACCCTGCTGCCGAAAGGCACCCTGAAGGGTCTGTGATAACCGGCGTGGGCGGCGCCTTGCCGCCCCCGCCCGAACGCGGGAGACTAAGAATCGTTATCCTCGCTGGAAATATATCGTCATCGCCGTGGTCGTGCTGCTCGGCGCGCTGTACACGGCGCCCAACTACTTTGGTCAGACCCCTGCGTTGCAGGTGACCAGCGGCAAGTCCACCGTGAAAGTGACGCATGCCCTCGCCACCCAGGTGGAAGAGCTGCTGAAAAAAGAGAACATCAAGACCGAAGGCGTCGCCGTGGACGGCAGCGGCCTGCACACTTCCGTGCGCGCCCGATTCGCCGACACCGACACCCAGTTCAAGGGCCGCCTGGCGCTTGAAAAAGGCCTGAACCCGGATCCGAACGATCCGACCTATATCGTCACCGTCAACCTGGTTTCGAATACCCCGCAATGGATGCAGGCCCTGCATGCGCTGCCTATGTACCTGGGCCTGGACCTGCGCGGCGGCGTGCACTTCCTGATGCAGGTCGATACCAAGGCTGCCCTGACCAAGCGTGTCCAGGGCATGCAGGCCGCGATCAAGTCGCAGCTGCGCGACAAGAATGTGCGCCACGCCGGCATCGAGCGCCAGGGCGATACCATCGTGGTCAAGTTCCGCGAAGATGCGGTCCGCCAGCAAGCCAAGGCCGTCATCCAGGAACAGCAGCCTGACCTGAACGTGGCCGACGCCACGGAAGGCGATGAACTGCGCCTGGTTGCGTCCCTGAAGCCGGCCGCGCTGAAAGCCACGCTGGACAATGGCGTGCAACAGAACATCGCCACCCTGGGCAAGCGCGTGAACGAACTGGGTGTGACTGAACCCATCATCCAGCAGCAAGGTCCCGACCGCATCGTGGTGCAGCTGCCGGGTGTGCAGGATGCCGCGCGCGCCAAGGACATCATCGGCCGTACCGCCACCCTCGAAGTGCGCATGGTCGACGAAAGCATTACCCCCGGCACCGAGCTGACCGCAACGATCCCGTACAACTCGGAGCTCTTCACCGTCGGCAAGAACACCCCGGTAGTGCTGCACAAGGACGTGGTCCTGACCGGCGACTACATCTCCAGCGCTACCGCCACGTTCGACCAGAACCAGCAGCCTGCCGTCAGCCTGGACCTGAACGGCGACGGCGGCCGCAAGATGCGCGAAGCGACCCGCGACCGCGTCGGCAAGAAGATGGCCATCGTGCTGTTCGAAAAGAAGAAGGCGGAAGTGCTGTCGGTGGCAACCATCCAGAGCGAACTGGGTAGCAGCTTCCAGATCACCGGCATGGGCAGCATGGAAAACTCCAACGAATTGGCGCTGCTGCTGCGCGCCGGCGCATTGTATGCCCCGATGGAAGTGATCGAGCAGCGTACCGTGGGCCCTGCACTGGGTGCCGAAAACATCAAGAAGGGCTTCTATTCGACGATGTACGGCTTTGCCGCCATCGCGGTCTTCATGATCGTCTACTACATGATGTTCGGCTTCTTCAGCGTGCTGGCGCTGGCGGTCAACCTGCTCCTGCTGGTTGCCTTGCTGTCGATGCTGCAAGCCACGCTGACCTTGCCGGGTATCGCGGCAATCGCGCTGGCGCTCGGCATGGCGATCGACGCCAACGTGCTGATCAACGAGCGTATCCGCGAAGAGCTGCGCAACGGCGCCAATCCGCAGTCGGCGATTTCGGCCGGCTTCGAGCACGCCTGGCACACCATCCTGGACTCCAACGTGACCACCCTGATCGTGGGTATCGCGCTGCTGGTGTTCGGTTCGGGTGCGGTGCGCGGCTTCGCCGTGGTGCACAGCCTGGGCATCCTGACTTCGATGTTCTCCGCGGTCTTCGTTTCGCGCGGCGTGGTGAACCTGTGGTATGGCCGTAAGAAGAAACTGCAGTCGCTGTCGATCGGCACCGTCTGGAAACCCGCGAACTAAGGAATAGAGATGGAATTTTTCCGCATCCGTAAAGACATCCCGTTCATGCGCCACGCGTTGGTGTTCAACGTGGTTTCGGCGCTGACCTTCGTGGCGGCGGTGTTCTTCCTGATCACGCGTCCCCTGAACTTCTCGGTGGAATTCACCGGCGGCACCGTGATGGAAGTGAAATACGCGCAAGCCGCCAACCTGGAGAAGGTACGCGGCACGCTGACCGCGCTTGGATACCATCCGGAAGTGTCGAGCATCGACACCGCGCGTGATGCCATGATCCGCTTGCCCAACGCAGCCGGCACCACCGCCGCCGACACTGCTTCGCGCGTGTTCGGTGAGCTGTGCAAGGCCGAGCAGGGCAGCGTCAAGCAGGTCGACAAGGTGACCGAAAAGGGCGCGCATGAAATGAAGAGCGCCTGTCTCCACGCCGACGGTTCCGAAGGCGTATCGCTCGAGAAGGTGGAGTTCGTCGGCCCCCAGGTGGGTGAAGAACTGGCGCAGGACGGCCTGAGCGCCCTGGTCATGGTGGTGATTGGCGTGATGATCTACCTGGCCATCCGCTTCGAATGGAAATTCGCGGTGGCGGCGATCATTGCAAACCTGCACGACGTGGTGATCATCCTGGGCTTCTTCGCCTTCTTCCAGTGGGAAT
>CAMLRG010000022.1 GCA_946482335.1 uncultured Duganella sp.
GCGGAAGCGCATGACGCCAAGGTACTGGCACCGGCCGAGGTGGAACTGTGAGCGAACCGCGTTACGCCATCGGCATCGACCTTGGCACCACCCACAGCGCGCTGTCCTATGTGGAACTGGCCGGCAGCGACGGCGAGAAAACCAGTCACGGCGTACTGGCCGTGCCCCAGCTGACCGCGCCGGGCACGGTGGAAGAATTGCCGCTGCTGCCAAGCTTCCTCTACCTGCCGCATCCGGACGAACTGGCGCCGGGCGAACTGGCCCTGCCCTGGAGCACAGCCGGCCAGCCGGGCGTCGCCGGTGACATGGCGCGCAGCCGCGGCGCCACCACGCCGATCCGCCTGGTGTCGAGCGCCAAGAGCTGGCTGTGCCACCCCGGCGTTGACCGCCGCGCCGCCATCCTGCCGCACGACGCGCCGGAAGAAGTGGCACGCGTCTCGCCGCTGGCAGCATCGACCCGCTACCTGCAGCATTTGCGCGCCGCCTGGGACCACGCCCATCCGGACGCGCCGTTCTCGCAGCAGGCAGTCACCGTGACCATCCCCGCCTCGTTCGACCCGGCGGCGCGCGAGCTGACCGCCGAAGCGGCGCGGGCGGCCGGCTACGATGCCATGACCCTGCTGGAAGAACCGCAGGCAGCCCTGTACAGCTGGATCCAGAATAGCGATGGCCGCTGGCGCAAGGAAGTGAAGCCGGGCGACATCATCCTGGTGGTGGACGTGGGCGGCGGCACCAGCGACTTTTCGCTGATCGCCATCCTCGAGCGCGACGGCGTGCTGGAACCGCACCGCGTGGCGGTAGGCGACCATATCCTGCTGGGCGGCGACAATATGGACCTGGCGCTGGCCCACCTGGTGGCGCGCAAGCTGGCCGCCAACGGCACCCAGCTCGATGCCTGGCAGATGCGTGCACTGACTTACGGCTGCCGCAGCGCGAAGGAAAACCTGCTGGCCGATGCCCAGGCGGAAACCTGGCCGATCGTGGTGCCGAGCCGCGGCTCGAAACTGATCGGCGGTTCGATCCGTACCGAACTGACGCGCGCCGAAGTGTCGGGCTTCATCACCGACGGTTTCTTCCCCCAGGTGGAAGCGTCGGCGCGTCCCGCCGTGCGCACCCGCGCCGGCCTGACCCAGCTTGGCCTGCCTTATGCGCAGGATGCCGCCATCACCAAACACCTGGCAGCCTTCCTGGCCCGCCAGGCCGGCGCCACGGCGGCACTGGAAGGCTTTGCCGGCAGCGCCAGCGCGGAGCACAGTTTCCTGCATCCGAGCGCGGTGCTGTTCAATGGCGGCGTGTTCAAGTCTGAGCTGCTGGCCAGGCGCGTGATGGACACCATCAACGGCTGGCTGGCGGCGGAGGGCGCGGAATCCGCCCGCATGCTGGGCGGCGCCGACCTGGACCTGGCCGTGGCGCGCGGTGCGGCTTATTACAGCTACGTGCGGCGTGGCGCCGGCGTGCGCATCCGCGGCGGCACGGCGCGTTCCTATTATGTGGCGGTGGAATCGTCGATGCCTGCCATCCCGGGCATGGAGCCGCCGATCCAGGCACTGTGCGTCGCCCCCTTCGGCATGGAAGAAGGCAGCGAGCTGGAATTGCCGGGTCAGGAATTCGGCCTGGTGGTGGGCGAGCCGGTGCACTTCCGCTTCTTCGGTTCCTCCGTGCGCCGCCAGGACCAGATCGGCACCGTGCTCGATTTCTGGGGCCCGGACGAACTGATTGAACTCAACGAAATCCAGGCTACGCTGTCGCCGGAAGGCCGCGCCGTTGGCGAAGTGGTGCAAGTCCACCTGCACGCCTACGCCAGCGAGGCCGGAACGCTGGAACTGCTGGCGGTGGCGCAGGATGGCCAACGCTGGAAGGTCGAATTCGACGTGCGCGGCGCCGGCGAAGGCCAATGACGCAGTACCTGGTCAGTATCGACCTGGGCACCACCAACTCGGTGCTTGCCTATGCCGCGCCGGGCGGCGACGTGCAGTTGTTCGAGGTCGAACAGCTCACCGCCCCCGGCCAAGTGGGCAGCGCGGCGCTGCTGCCCTCCTCCCGCTACCATCCCGCGGCCGGCGAATTGGCCGCCGGCGAACTGCAATTGCCGTGGCCTGAACCGCGCGTTGCCGATGCGCCGCAGGGCGCCGTCATCGGGCGCCTGGCGCGCCAATTGGGCGGCCAGGTGCCGGGGCGGCTGGTGTCCAGCGCCAAAAGCTGGCTTTCCCATCCCGGTGTCGACCGCATGGCCCCCATCCTGCCGTGGGGTGCCAACGATGACGTGGCGCGCGTGTCGCCGGTCGCCGCCAGCGCCAGCTACCTGGCGCATTTGCGGGCGGCGTGGAATACCCGCTTCCCCGATGCGCCGCTGGAACGCCAGCAGGTGGTGCTCACCATCCCCGCCTCTTTCGATGAGGGCGCCCGCGCGCTCACCCTGGAAGCGGCGCGCATGGCGGGCTTGCCGGCACTGCGGCTGCTGGAAGAGCCGCAGGCCGCCCTGTACGACTGGCTGTACCGCCGCCGGGCGGCGCTGGCGCAGGAGCTGGCCGGGGTGCACCTGGTGCTGGTGGCGGACGTCGGCGGCGGCACCACCGACTTCACGCTGGTCAAGGTGGAGATGGCCGGCGGCGAACCGCAGCTGACCCGCATCGGCGTCGGCAACTACCTGATCCTGGGCGGCGACAATATGGACCTGGCGCTGGCCCACCTGGCCGAGCAAGGCTTGGCCGCCGGCGGGCAGGACGCGGCGCAGCCCCAGCGCCTGTCGGCGGCGCGCCTGGCGCAGCTCACGGAACGCTGCCGCGCCGCCAAGGAAACCCTGCTGGCCCCCGACGCGCCGCAGCACGTCACCGTCACGCTGCTGGGAGCGGGCTCGAAACTGATCGGCGGCAGCCGTTCGGTGGCCTTGCGGCGGGAAGACGTGGAACGCGTCGTGCTGGACGGCTTTTTCCCGCTCAATGAGGCACAGCAGCCGGCCCAGGCCAAACGCGGCGGCATCGTCGAATTCGGCCTGCCTTACGCCAGCGATCCCGCCATCACGCGCCACCTGGCCGGCTTCCTGCGCCAGCATGCCGCCGCCGCGCGCGAAGCGCTGGGGCTGCACGATGACGGCAAGCTGCCCATCCCCGACACCCTGCTGCTGAATGGCGGCGTATTCCGCGCCGCCCACCTGGCGGAGCGCCTGGCGCAAACCCTGGCCGGCTGGCGCGGCGCCCCGCTGCGGATGCTGCACAACGATAACCCCGACGTGGCGGTGGCGCGCGGCGGCGTCGCCTATGCGCTCGGCAGGCAAGGCCTGGCGCCCACCATTGCCGGCGGATCGCCGCGCAGCTACTGGCTCTTGCTTGACAATGCGCGCGCGCCGGGCGTAACGCGGCGCGCAGTCTGCCTGCTGCCGCGCGGTACCGCAGCGGGCACCGAAGTGCGCCTGGCCGGACGCAATTTCGCGCTGCGCCTCGGCCGGCCGGTGCGCTTCCATATCGCCACCACGCTGGCCGATGCCGCGCCACCGCAGGCAGGCGACGTCGCCGACCTGGCGCCGGACGCGCTCACGGCGCTGCCCGCCATTGCCACCGTGCTGCGCGACAGCAGCGACGCCGGCGCGCGCAAGGAAATCACCGTGCAGCTGACCGCATCGCTGACCGAAGTCGGCACGCTGGAAGTGCATTGCGCGTCCGGCAGCCAGCGCTGGCAGCTGGAATTCCAGCTGCGCGAGCATGGCGACGGCGGTGACGGCGATAGCGCGGCCGCCGATGGCGCCGCTGACGGCAGCGCGGCCGCCGCCAATGCGCTGCCGGCGCGCTTGCCGGACGCGCTGGAAAAGGTCGAGCGCATCTTCGGCAGCCGCGCGCAGCAGGTGGACGTCAAGGAAGTGCGCCAGTTGCGCAGCCAGCTCGAACATCTGCTGGGCAGCCGCGAACGCTGGGCCACGCCCCTGCTGCGCCGCCTGTTCGACGCGCTGATGGAGCGCGCCAAGGGGCGGCGCCGCTCGCCGGAACATGAACGCACCTGGCTGAACCTGGCCGGCTACTGCCTGCGCCCAGGCTTCGGCCATGCGCTGGACGAATGGCGCATCGAGCAACTGTGGGCGATCTTCGAGGGCGGCGTGCAGCACCACAAGGACAGCCAGGTCTGCGCCGAATGGTGGACGTTGTGGCGCCGCGTGGCGGGCGGGCTGCCGCCGGCGGCGCAACTGCGCCTGCTCGACGATTTCGCCTTCAACCTGCAGGCCGATGCCGCCGAGCGCGGACGCCGTCCCGTCACCCTGGTCAACGGCAGCGAAGAAGACATGCTGCGCCTGGGCGCCTCGCTGGAGCGCATCCCGTCGGCCTACAAAGCCGAAATCGGCAACTGGATGGTGGGCGAACTGCCGAAGGCAAAGACGCTGGCGGTCCAGACCCGTTACCTGTGGGCGCTGGGCCGCGTCGGCGCCCGCCGCCCCTTCCATGGCAGTGCGCACGATGTCGCCCCGGCGCACACGGTCGAACAATGGCTGCAGGCGGTGCTGCAGCTGGACTGGCGCAAGGTCGAGCCGGCAGGTTTCGCGGCGGCCCACCTGGCGCGCATGACGGGCGACCGTTCGCGCGACATCGGCGACGCCCTGCGGGCCGAGGTGGTGCGCCGTCTGGAAGCGGCCGGCGCGCCGCCGAGCTGGCCGGCCATGGTGCGCGAGGTGGTGCAGCTGGACCAGGCCAGCGAGCAGCGCATGTTGGGAGAAGCCCTGCCGCCAGGCTTGAAGCTGCTCAGCTAGTGGCGCCGCGCGCCGCCTGCTCCTGCTGCTGCGCGACGAAACCGTCGAAGGCCGCCAGCACGCCATCGTAGCGGTGCGGCGCGTGTTCCAGTTGCGCCAGCGCGTAGCATGCCGCTTCCAGCGTCGAGAGCTGGTCGGGTGCGTGCGCCTTGCGGATCAGGTAATGCGACGGCGGCGTGCCGCGCAGCGGCAGGCGCGGCAAAGCCTGCAAGGCCGGGTTCAGGTACAGCATCTTGCGGCTCTTGCGCCAGGTGGCGTCCAGCACCACCAGGCGCAGTTGGGCAGGCGGCGTGCCCGCACGGTACGGCGGCGGCGCGGCGATGCCGAGCGAACGGTCGCCGGGCGTGTCGGGGTACAGCAGCACCGGCTGCCGGCCATCCTGGCCCAGCAAGCCTTGCAGATGGTTCGCCTCGAACTGCTCGCCGGTTTCGATGCGGCTGCCCGGCAGGCACAGATGCAACAGGCGCGCACTGCCCTTGGCGTTGGCCACTTCCATCGGATGCTGCAGGATCAGGACGTCGACTTCGCTTGGCGCCGGCGACGCCCAGTGGCAGATGCAGGTGGCGGCGGGGCGCAGGCAGGTGGCGCACATCGGTCGCCGCGGCAGGATACTCATGCCGCGGATCATACACTAGGCCGATGGTCGCGCGCCCAGCAATTCTTCCAGCTGCGCGATCTGCGCCGGATCCTTGACCACGGCACGCAGCCACTCGTGCAGCGGCAATTCGCCCCAGCTGGCCGCCTTGTCGGCCAGGTAGGCGACGGGACTATGCGGCTCGCTGCGGCGGAAGAACTCCGCCACCAGGCGCAGCTGCGCCAGCGCCTGCGCGCGCGACTGCGGCATGGCGGGCTGGCCGGCAGCGTAGCCGCCGCCGGTGCCGCTGGCACCGCCGGCGCCGGCAGCGGTAGCGCCGCCACTGGCCGACGGCGCATTGCACTCCGCATCGGCAACGGCCTGCTGCAGGGCTTCACGCGCCGGCCCGAAAGCTGGACCGGCGGCGCCCAGGCGGGCGTCGACGACGGCTTGCAATTGCTGCAGGGCCGACAAGCAATGCCGCGCATCGTGCAGGCAAGCCTCGGCATCGCCTTCGCATGGGTAATCGCGCGCCAGCGCCGGGGTGCGCCCCAGCAGCCAGGCCAGGTTGCCGCTGCGCTGCTCATGCTCGCCGCCTTCGGGCAAGGGGTGGACATGCTCCCAGAACCGCTCGCACAGGCCGGCCAGCAGCAGGAAGCCATCGCCCAGCCCGCGCAGGCGGTGGGTGTGGGCACGCGCTTCCGCCAGCCACACCGCCAGGCGCAAATCCTTGCTGCGCGAGCGCAGCAGCTCGGCGCAGCGGTTTGCCACCAATGGCCAATCGGCGCTATGCAATGGCGCGGTCCACTCGCCCTGTTCCAGCGTCGGGTCGTCCTGCCGCCGCGCGGCCGCGATGGCATCCATGCAGGCGTCGAACGACACATCTTCCCCGCAGGGCTGGCTGACGCTGACCGGCACCAGTAAATCCTCATTGGTAAACATGGTTCCCCCTACCTGGTCGTGATGCGGAACTGGCCCTGGCGCGTGACGCCGGCCCGGATCTTCGCCAGCGGCGCGCCTTCCGCCATGCGTGCCAGCAGCACGTCGGCCAGGCCGGGCAACAGGCTGCCATGCAGGATATTGTCGATATTGCGCGCGCCCGAATCGGTTTCGGTGCAGCGCGCCAGTACCGCCTGCACCAATGCCTCATCCCAGCAGAATTCCGCGTGGTGCTGCTCGCCGATGCGCTGGCCGATGCGGCCCAGCTTGAGCGCGATGACCTGGGCCAGCGCCTCGTCGGAAATCGGATAGTAGGGCACCACCTGCAGCCGGCCCAGGAAGGCGGGCTTGAAATGGCGCACCAACTGCGGCCGCAGCAGCGTATCGAGTTGCTCCGGCGTCGGCAGCGGCGCGTCGCCGCGGTTCAGGCAGGCCTGCATGATGGCGCCCGAACCCAGGTTCGACGTCAGCACGATGACGGTATTGCTGAAGTCGACCAGTTGCCCTTCCGCGTCTTCCAGCGTGCCGCGGTCGAACACCTGGTAGAACAGTTCCAGCACATCGGGATGCGCCTTGTCGGCTTCGTCGAGCAGCACCACGCAATACGGGTTGCGCCGCACCGCCTCGGTCAGCACGCCGCCCTCCCCGTAGCCGACGTAGCCAGGGGGCGAGCCTTTCAGGCCGGCCACGCTGTGCGGCTCCTGGTATTCGCTCATGTTGATGGTGACCAGCTTGCGCTCCCCGCCGAACAGCAGGTCGGCCAGGGCCAGCGCCGTCTCGGTCTTGCCGACACCGGACGGGCCGGTCAGCAGGAACACGCCTTTCGGCTTGCGCGGGTCGTCCAGGCCGGCGCGCGCGGTGCGCATGCGCTGGACGATGGCGGCCACCGCATGCGCCTGTCCAAGCACGCGCGACTCCAGCGCGGGCTTGAGCTGCTGCACGGTGCGGATCTCGTCGCGCAGCATACGCCCGACCGGAATGCCGGTCCATGCCGCGACCACGCCGGCGACCACGTGGCGGTCGACCTCCAGCGGCACCATCGGCGATTCGCGCTGCAAGGCTTGCAGCTCCTGTTGCGCACCGGCCGCCGCGGCCGCGTCGCCCTGCTGGCGCAGCGCCACCACGCGGCTGCACAAGTCGCGCTCGCGCTCGTGGCGCGCCGCCAGCTCGGCGTGCCAGGCTTGCAGGCTGCCCCGTTCGTCACGCAGGGCCGGCAGCGGTGACGGCGGAGCGCCATCCTGCCCGGCCCCGGCCTGCGCATCGCGCTCCAGCGCGGCAATGCGCACCGACAGGCGCGCGATCTGGCACGCGGCATCCTCCAGCAGCGCCGGCGGGGCGCACTGGCCCAGGGCGACCCGGGCGCAGGCCGTATCGAGCACGCCGACCGCCTTGTCCGGCAACTGGCGGCTGTTGATGTAGCGGTGGGCAAGGCGCACCGCTGCCGTCACGGCGTCGTCGCGCACGCGCACGCCGAAATGGCGCTCCATCAGCGGCACCATGGCACGCAGCATGGCCGCCGCGGTCTCCTCGTCCGGCTCCTCCACCTTGACCACCTGGAAGCGCCGCGCCAGCGCGGCGTCCTTCTCGAAATAGCGCTTGTATTCGCTCCAAGTCGTGGCGGCGATGGTGCGCAGTTCGCCGCGCGCCAGCGCAGGCTTGAGCAGGTTGGCGGCGTCGCCCTGCCCCGGCGCGCCGCCGGCACCGATCATCGTATGCGCTTCGTCAATGAACAGCACCACCGGATGCGGGCTGCTGCGCACCTCGTCGATCACATTCTTCAGGCGCGCCTCGAATTCGCCGCGTACGCTGGCGCCAGCCTGCAATAGCGCCAGGTCGAGCGCATGCAGCGCAACATTCTGCAGGGGCGGCGGCACCTCGCCGGCGGCGATACGCAGGGCCAGCCCTTCCACCACGGCGGTCTTGCCCACGCCCGCCTCGCCGGTCAGGATGGGATTGTTCTGGCGCCGGCGCAGCAGGATGTCCATCAATTGCCGCACTTGCGCCTCCCGCCCCACCACCGGATCGAGCTTGCCGTCGCGCGCCAGCTGGCACAGGTTGACCGTGTACTGGGCCAGCGCGGGCGCGGGCGTCGGCGCCGTCAACGCCTGCGCGCCGTCGGCCGGCAGCGCAGCCACGGCGTCTTCGGCCGAACCGGCGGTATATTTTTCCAGCCGGTGCTTCAAGCCATCGACCGGAAAGCGCGCGAACAGGCCGGAGATGCGGGCGGCCTGCTGCGACAGTTCCGACTCGGTCAACAACGCCAGCAGCAGATGGCCGCTGCGTACCTGGTCCGGCTGCGGCAAGGCGAGCGAGGCGATCAGCCAGGCGTGCTCCAGCATCAGTTGCAGGCGCCGGGCAAACACCGGGACCCGGGCCGCGGCGAGCCGCACGGCGGCCAGCTCGCGCCGCAAGTCCGCTTCCAACGCCGTCGGGCTGACGTCGCAGCGCCGGGCGATCGCCAGCACGTCGCAACCGGGCTGCTCCAGCAAGGCAAGCAGCAAATGCTCGACGTCGACTTCGCCGTGTCCCATGCCAATGGCGATGTTGGCAGCGCGGGTGGCGGCATGGCGGCAGGTGCCGTTCAGCTTTCCGATCAGGGTTTTCAACTGGATACTCATGCGATGCCTCCGCGCTTGATGGAATAGTGCAGCGACGATGGCTGCAAGGCGGCACTGAAGCTGACCGCTTCACAGGTGCCCTGCGCCCGCAGCATGCCGCTGATGACGATATCGATGCGATTGACGGTGCCGGGCGATCCGGCCAGTGCGACTTCCACATTGCACAGGCGCGGCTCGTAGCGCTCCACTGCCTGCCGCACGCAGCCGCAGATGCGTCCGCGGTCTTCGCTGCCGCTATGCGACAGGCCGGCGAAATCGGCCAGGCCGAAGTTCAGGATCGAGGCGGCGCACTCAGGGTAGGCCTGCAGCAGTTGCTGCGGCAGCGCCGTACGGGTATTGAGCAGGATTTCCAGGTCGCGTGCCACGCTATCCTTCAATTGTTCCTGCGACAGGAAGCGCCCGCCGGCGTGGCTTCCCAGCAAGCGCTCCAGCAATCCTGGCCTGTAGCCGTCCATGGCGCATCTCCGAAAAAAACGGCTGCAGCGCTGGCGCGCCGCAGCCGCAACTCCCTCCAAAATCAGACGATGCGGTTGGCCGCCAAGTCCCAGCCGCCCGAGGTGTTGCCGCCCACGCCGCCGGAAATGCGTTGTTGCGTGTACTTCCAGCGCACTTTGGAGAACTTCATGCCCACTTCCTCGGTCAGGATGTCGCCCTCGCTTACCGACGGCGACACCGCGCCGATCAGCACGTTATCCAGTTCGATTTCGAAGTATTTGACCCGCTCGCCCTGCGCATCGGCACGCATGAATTCCAGCTTGGCCTTGGGGATGGTGCGCCCGGCCGCACAGGTTTGCAGCAGGATCGGCGAAGCCAGGTCGGCCAGCTTGGTGATCACGACATCGCGGTGCTCGCAACGCTCGGCCGTATGGCCGCCGCCGGTGGAGGACGTGGCCGAACGCGGCTGCTCAACCGCCCAGCTGACCGATTTGCACTCGATCCAGTCCTTGTGGCGGTCATCGGCCGATTCGCCCTTGATGCCGTCGATATGCAGGTAGACGTCAATTGCCATCGCAATACTCCTTTTCAGTGGTTGGTGGTTTGCGGCAGTTCCGCCACGAGGCGGAGCGACACCGTCAGCTCGTCGAGCTGGAAGTGGGGCCGCAGGAAACTCACGGCCCGGAATACGCCGGGACGCCCCGGCATCTCGCTGACCTGGACCGATGCTTCGCGCAGCGGAAACAGTGCTTTCTGTTCCTGGCTGGCGTTATCGTCCAGCAGCACGTATTTCATCAGCCAGCGGTTCAGGAAGTCTTCGACATTGGCGGCGGCGGCGAAGCTGCCGATCTTGTCGCGCATCATGGCCTTCATGTAGTGCGCGATGCGCGACACGGCAAAGATGTATTGCAACTGGGACGACAGCACGGCATTGGCATTGGCGGCCTCGGAGCTGTAACGCATGGTCTTTTGCGCCGACTGCGCGCCGAAAAAGGCGGCATAGGCAGTGTTCTTGCAATGGACCAGGGAAATGAAGCCCAGATCGCTCAGTTCCTTCTCGCGCCGGTCGGTGATGGCCACCTCGGTCGGGCATTTCAGCGCCACCTCGCCTTCGTCGGTCTTGAAGGTATGGGTCGGCAAGTCGTCCACCAGGCCGCCGCCCTCCACGCCACGGATGGCGGCGCACCAGCCGAACTGCTCGTGCGCCTTGGTCAAGCGGGCGCCAAACGCATAGGCGGCATTGCACCACAGGTATTTATGGTGGTCGCGGCCGTCCACCTCCTCGACGAAATTGAAGCCTTCCACCGTGGTACCGTCGACGGGATTGTAGGGCAGGCGACCGAGGAAGCGCGGCAGCGTCAAGCCCACGTAGCGTGCATCTTCGGATTCGCGGAACGCCTTCCACTTCGCGTATTCGACGGTATCGAACACCTTGGCCAGGTCCCGCGGCTTGCCCAGGTCGCCGTAGCTCTCCAGGCCGAACAGTTCGGGCGCCGCTGCGCTGATGAACGGTGCGTGGGCCGCCGCTGCCAGGTGCGACATCTGTTCGATGAAATAGATATCTTCCGGCTGCCGCGAAATCTCGAAGTCCCCCAGCAGCGCCGCATACGGCGAACCGCCGAAGGTGCCGAATTCCTCCTCATAGACTTTCTTGAAGATGGTGCTCTGGTCGAACTCCAGCGCGCTCTGGAAATCGCGTACCAGTTCGCGCTTGCTGGCGTTCAGCATGCGCACTTTCAGCGTCGGTCCGCTTGCCGTGTTGCGCACCAGGTAATGCAGGCCGGTCCAGCTGCGTTCGAGGTTCTGGAACGCCGGCGTGTGCATGATGGCGCTCAACTGGTCGGAGATCATGCGGTCCAGCTCCGCCACCCGCGCATCGATGGTGGCCGACAGGTTATGCGACATCTGCACGCTGCCCTGCACCACCTGGCGCGCCAGCTCACCGATGATGTGGCGCGCGCGTTCGTGTTCGCTGCTGGACTTGGCCACCTTGCTTTCCTCGACAATGCGGTCCAGCAGGTCGCCCTCTTCCGCTACGGCCGGCGCGGCGGCCATCAATTGCGCACTCATGTCATTCCTCCTTGGGCGCAATGGCCGCCAACTGTTCCGTGTTTTGCAGCACTTCGCTCAGCAGATCTTCCAGCCGGTCGTTGCCTGCCAGCTTGTTGCGCAGGTCGGCCAGCTTGCCGCGCGCCTCGAGCAGCTTGCCCAGTGGCTCGACCTGGTGCACGATCGCTTCCGGCCGGAAGTCCTGCATCGACTGGAAGCGCAGCTGCACCGGGAATTCCCCTGCGCCGCCCAAGCGGTTCTCCACCTGGAAATTCAGTACCGGGTCGACCCCGGCCAGCACTTCGTCGAAGTTGTTGCTGTCGATATTGACGAAGTTGCGCTCCTTCAGCCGCTTTGGCGGCAGCGCCGGGTTGCCCCCAAAATCGCCCATGACACCGACCACGAAGGGCAGTTCCTTGTTTTCCATGGCATCGCCGACTTCCACGTCATAGGTCATCTGCACGCGCGGCGGACGGACCTTGGTCAGGCGTTTCTGCACACTGTCACGATTTGCCATTTGCTGCTCCTTATTTGAGTGCACCGAAGGGATCGGCGTTGGTGGAGGGATTGGGCGCAGTGCGCGGCGCCGGCACCTTGATCGGTGGCGCGGCCTTCCTGGGCTGGCGCGGGGCGCCGGCAACCGGCACCAGCACATCTTCGCCCAGCGTGGTGCGCAGCATGCGCGCCAGTTCCTGCGCTTCGCTGCGCACCGTGCCGCCCAGATTGCTTTGCCGGCTCAAGTCCGCCAGCGAGCGTATCGACAAACGCAGGCCGCTGACAGCGACGATGCTGAGCGCCTGTTTGTCGCTTGGGTCACGTTGCAGCGCCTCCTGCGCCTGCACGATGGCTTCACTGTAGTTGCCGCGGTCGAAGCGCATTTGCGCCATTTGCAGCCATGGCGCCTTATCCGCCGGGTAGCTCGCCGCCGCAGCTTTCAGCGCCGCCTGCGACTTTTCCGGTTCGCCGGCCGCGGCGGCGCGGTCGGCATCGGCCATCATGCTTTCCAGCGATTGCTGAACGGCCCTCTCGCTGCGTGGCAGCGGAGCTTCTGTGGCGCAGCCTGCCAGCGTGGCGACGCCTATCAGCGTTGCAATCAATGATTTGCGCATCGTTCCCTCCTTCTGCAAAGTGAAGGCCATTATCGAAGCGATGCGTGCGCTTGCCATTGCGTTGTCTCAAACAGCAGGGACTTGGCTGCCGCGCTGTTTGCGACAGCGCAAACGCGCACCGCGTGCGCCCAGCTCTAATGGATACTCAACCAAGGAGGCCGGCATGACATACCCCGCGAAAGTCCTCTGGAGCGAAGGCCTGTTCCTGCGGCCGCAGCACTTCCAGCAGCAGGACCGTTACCACGAAGCCCGCATGCACGCCGCATTGCTTGCGGCGCAGCCAATGTTATGGGGTGTGCAGCTGGTCGAGTGGGACGCGGCGGCGCTGGCCAACGGCAAGCTGCGCCTGCTGGCCTTGCGTGCCATTTTCCGCGAAGGCGAAATATTCGACGCGCCAGCCGGCGATCCGCTGCCTCCGGTCATCGAGCTTGACGCGCTGCCGCCGGAGATGCAGGAAGTGACCTACCATGCCGCGCTGCCGTCGCTGGCATCGGAACGCTTCCAGCAGAGCGAGCACGAAACGGCGGACCTGTTCAGCGAAGCCTTGCCGGCCGGACTGACCTACTTGCGCAAACAGGTACGGCTGGTGTCGGACATGGAGCCGCGCGGCGCATACGACAGCTTTCCCCTGCTGCGCCTGCGCCGCGCCGTGTCGGGCAGTTTCGAGCACGATCCCTCGTTCATGCCGCCCACTCTCTCGATCGGCGCCACGGCCCGCCTCAAACTGCTGCTGGACCAGCTGATGGATGCCCTGCAGGCCAAGGCGAATGCCCTGCAAGGCCATCTGCGCGAGCCAAGCCGCAACGTGATCGAGTTCCGCGGCAGCGACGTCTCCTCGTTCTGGCTGCTGCATACCGTGTCCACATCGGCGGCGACGCTGCTGCACCTGTTGCGCCATCCCGCGCTGCATCCGGAACGGCTGTACCAGGCCATGCTTGGCCTGGCGGGTGGCCTGATGACCTATTCGCGCAAGGTGCACCTGGGCAGCCTGCCGGCCTATGACCATGCCGCACCCGGGCCCGCCTTCCTGCAATTGGACGCGCTGATCCGCGAATTGCTCGACACCGTGATCTCCGCGCGCTATTTCGCCATCGCGCTGCGCGAGGAAAAGCCTGGCTACCACATCGGCAAGCTCGATTCCGGCAAGATCGGCGCCGGCGCCACACTCTACCTGGCCATGGCCGCCGCCATGCCGCTGCTGGAACTGGTCGATGCGGTGCCGCTGCGCGTCAAGGCGGGCGCACCGGACGACGTGGAGCAGTGCGTGCTGTCGGCCATGCCGGGCGTCAAGCTGGTGCATGCCCCCCAGGTGCCCTCCGCCATCCCGGTGCGTCCCGACACCTGCTATTTCGCGCTGGAGAACCGCGGCGTGCTGTACGAGCAGATGCTCAAGGCGCAATCGATTTCCATCTACGTGCCCGCAGGGATCAAGGAACTGCGGCTCGAACTCCTGGTGGTGACAGCATGAGCCATTTCATCGAACGGCGCGCAGCGCCGCCCCAGCAACGCGCGCCGGCCCTGGTGGACTTGATGCACGAGGGCTTCCACATGCTTTCCCTGCTGCGCCATGGCAGCGTGCCGCCGGGGGAGGCGGAATTCGCGGCCGCCATCCGCGGCTTCCTCGATACCGTCGGCAGCGAGGCGCGCGCGCAGCACATTGCCGCGGAAGACATCGAGGCGGCCCAGTACGCATTCTGCGCCGCGCTGGATGAAGCGATCCTGGCGTCGCGCTTCCCGCTGCGCAGCGCATGGGAACGCAGGCCCTTGCAATTGCTGCTGTTCGGCGACCAGCTCGCCGGCGAGCACTTCTTCGACAAGCTGGAGCAATTGCGCCTGCGCGGCAGCGAAAGGCTGCAAGCCTTGCAGGTCTTCCATATGTGCCTGCTGCTTGGCTTCAAAGGGCGCTACGCGCTGGACGGCGCCGACCGGCTGGCCTACCTGGCCGCCCGGCTGGGCGACGAAATCGCCCACCTGCGCGGCAAGGGAAAGGGCTTTGCGCCGCGCGCCGCGCGACCCGATAACGTCGCCCATAAGCTGCAAAGCAACGGCCCTTTGTGGATCGCCGGCGCCGTCTTCGGGCTGGCCGCCGCGTCCGCGTTCGGGGCCATGCGCTACTCGCTGGACAGCACCACCGATGCCGCGCTGGCCGGCTACCAGGATGTCGTCAAGCAGCCGCCGCGCCAGGCCACGCTGCACGTGACCCTGCCTTGAACGGCATCAGTCGGCGACGCGGAACTCGATGCGCCGGTTGCGCGCCCGGCCGTCGGCGCTGGTATTGTCCGCCACCGGCTGGTCCGGCCCGGCGCCGGCAATCGCAATGCTGGCCGCGGCGATACCCTTGCCGGCCAGGTAGCTGCGCACGGCACCGGCGCGCGCCAGGCTGAGCGACAGGTTGGCTTCGCGCGAGCCGGTATTGTCCGTGTGGCCGATCACTTCCACCTTGCGTTCGCCGATCTGCATCATCGCCGCCGCCATTTCGTCCAGGATCTGCAGGCCGGAGGGCCGGAGCACGGCTTGTCCGCTTTCAAACTCGATGATGCGGCGCGCCAGCGCGCCATCGAGCACCTTCTGCGCAGGTGCGTTGACGCGCAAGCCATTGCTGATCGTGTAGCTCGGGTTCAGGCTGTTGGCCAGTGCGCTGGCCACCTGCTGGCGCAGCGCTTCGTTGGCGACGTCGCCACGGATCCCGACCCGGTTGCCTTCCACCGCCAACTGGCCCTGCGCCACTTGCTTCAACGGCTCGGACAGCAACTTCTGCATATGGCTGCTCCAGTTGGGCGGCGCCACGACATTGCCGACCACCAGTTGGTCCACCACACGCGCGGCGCCGTACAAGGACCGCAAGCGCTGCACGATGGCCGCCTTGGTCGCCTCGTCCGGCACTGTGCCGGAAACCACCACAGGCAGGCTGCTGCCGGCTGGCGCCACCTGCGCGGCAGCCGCAGTGCAAATGACACAGGTGATCGCGGCAAGGGGTCGCATGGTTCCGTCTCCCAGTCAGCAAAAGGTTTCTCCGAACAGCCGTATGGCAGCGGGCAATCCAAGCTGCTCCTGCTCGAGGCAAGCGGCCAGGCGCTGCAAGGCGGGTTCGCCGCCGAGCTCCTGCTCGACCCAGGCGCAGTCGCTGAGGAACACCATGCTTTCCTGCGCCGTGTCCGGATCGATGACGGCGCGCAGGCTGGCCGGGTTGGCGCCATCCAAGCCCAGGACCAGGGCCGGCTGGCCGCCGGCGCGGGCCAGGAACATGGCCAATTCCAGGTCCTGGCGCGTCAACAGCGGCGCCGCCAAGGTCATCCAGAACGAGGCGACCGCCAGCCGCAATGCCGCGTCGTGCGGCAGGGGCAAGGCCAGGCAGCGCGACGGCAGCGGCGCGCGCCGGCGCAGCGGCGACAGCAGCAGCCCCAATGCGAGCAGCAGGCGCCGCGCCCGTGCGCTGCCGGACCGGCCCGGCAGCGACGCTTCCAGGTCGGCCAGGCAGGCGCCGGCCAGGTAGCCGTCCAATTGCGCGCGCCCCGCCGCCAGGTCCGGCAGGCCGCCCGGCGCGAGGCCTTCGGGCCGCCGCACCTCGGCCGCACCGGCGGCCGCCGCCAGCCCGGCCCAGGCCGGCGCCAGGGCCAGCGGGCTGCACGGCAGGAAGTCGCGCGGCTGCGCCACCTGGTGCACCCACAGGCAGGCAAACGGGAAGCGCCGCGCCGACTGGTCGCGGCTGGCCAGCAGGTGCCCGGCGACGACCTGGCGCGAACGCGTCCCGACGAAGGCGAAATCGAGCGGCGCACATGCATCGTAATGTTGCCGCCAGCGCGGATTGGCCGCCAGGCCTTGCATGGCGTTGGCCAGCCATTGGTCGGTCAGTTCCACCAGCACCTGGTCGCCCGGCGAACGCACGAAGTCGCCGCATTCCGGCAACTTGCCGAAGTAGGCAATGCGGCCCGTCATGGCGCGCTTCCTTTGCCGGCGACCGACTCGGGCAGGCGCATGCCGCGGAAGCCGCCGGCCTCCTGCCCGCCACCGGCCGCGCTGGTGATGCGCAGGTCCACCGTGACGGCAATGGCGCCATTATTCCAGCGCAGTTCATGCACGCCGCCCTCCTTGCGCGTGCGCGCGGCCGAGTCGATCATCCGGCGCATGCCGGCGGCGCCGCTTTCGCTGAACAGTTCCACCACCTTGCCGTCGGGCGTGACGCCGCTGATCCGTACCGCGCCGGTGCCTTGCGGTCCCGGATAGACCATATTCGTCCATTGCGGCACGCCGTTACGAAAGCGCAGCAGCTGGCCATCGATCTCCAGCGAATATTCGGCAAGTCCGGCGGCGCCGTGCGGCAACAGCTGGAACACCGTCTGCGGCGATGCCGCCACGCCTCCGGCTGACAGGGGCGCCATCCATGCCGGGAAGCGCTGCAAGGTCTGCGGCGCAATGCTGATCCCCATGTCGGCCCAGGTGCGCGGCGCCAGCACGTCGCCGCGCCGCACCACCAGCGCGCCAAGCGAGCCGGCGACGAACTTGGCGATGGCCCCATCCGGCCCGAACACCTGGCCGATCTCGGCCTGGCTGGCCTCCGCGCTCCCGCCTGGCGCGAAGGGAAACTTGGCTGCCAGCGTGCGCATGAAGGGCTGGTAGACTTGCGCCTGCCATGTCTTGTTGATTTCCGCTTCCGTGGGGCCCACCAGGCCCGCAAACGCCTGCATCAGCGGCCTGACCAGCAAAGGACGGATGGTCAGCTTCTGCGCCTCGGTCATGCCCGCCATCATCTGCTCCTCCACGTGGCGCACCGCATCGGCCAGCTCGGAGCCGTTGCCTTCCAGCGTCTGCTGCATCAATTGCCGGGCACCGGGACCCGGGTCGCCCTGGTTACGTATGCCGTTCAGCCGTGCCCGCAAGCGCGACAGGTGCTCGAGATATGTGCGCATCAGGGAGGCATCCTTGTCGCGCGTCGCCAGCAGGCCGGCCAGCGGCGCAAACTCGCGGCCAAGGGAGCCAGCCTGCGGCAGCGCCGCCGCCACCGCAGCGGTCGCGGGCGCCCGCTCGAACAGGCGCGATTTGATCCATTGCGCCAGCCCCGGATCGGCCTGGCGCATGGTGCCGTCCTGCAGGCCCAGGTGGTCCCAGCCCGTTTGCGCGACCACCGTGCTCCACACTTTCAGCAGCGGCGAGATCGTGGGGTCGCCCAGGCGGTTCATGGCTTCCACCGTACGCGGGAAGTCCGGCATGCCGGCAATTGTCACGCCCTGCAGGAAGGCTTGCCATTCCCTGGCATATTCGGCCTTGTAGCTTTCGGTGAGTGCCTTCTGCACCTGTTCCGGACTGCCTTCCAGCGTCAAGTCGTTGCGCTCCGCTGTTTTCAGCACCCAGTCGCTCGATTGCAGGGTACTGTTTGCCGCCTCGCTGATCGCCGCGCGCACATAGCCTTCCCAGGCTTCGCGGGTGAACGCCCCGGAGACCGCATGGCTGCCCAGCACCAGCGCGCGGTCTTGCTCGCCAACGATGCGCGACACCGTCATGGCGGGATAGCGCGTGCTGGCGCGGGCCTTGATCCCGGCGTAGACGCGTTCGCGCGCCGTCATGCCGCGCACCAGCTGCCGCAAGTGTTCGCGCGCCGCGTCGACCAGTGCCAGCCTGGGCTCGATGCGCGGCCAGGCCGGGTCGTTGACCTGGGTCAGGTAAAAGGCCAACAAGGATTCGGCGCTGCGCAACAGCTGCTCACGCGGCATCGCCCCGCGGTTGGTTTCCAGCCAGGTGCGCCAATGGCGCGTCAACTGGTCGCCGAGGTGGCTGGTTTCGGCATGGGATTTATCGGCCAGCATCAGGTAGGCTTTCAAGGCATTGTATGCATCTTCCACCTTGCCGGGTTCCCGTCCGGACAATTGCGCTTCCAGGCTGCCGGCGACCGGTTTCAGCAGGATCTCCGCCATCCCTTTGAAATATTCGCTGCGCAGCTTTCGCTCCAGTGTATGGCCCTGGTACAGGCCCAGTCCCAACAGCCATGGGGTTTCGCGGTCCAGCTTATCGAGCTGCTCGATCCGATCCTGCAACAGTTGCAGCGCTTCCAGGCGCGATTGCAGGTCCGGCCGCTGCGCTTGCAGCCTGACGACCTTGTCCAGGTCCGCCGCCGCATGCGCGACCAGCTGCGCATTGCCGGAGTACGCCCAGGTCCAGGCGCCCAGCAGCGCGCCCAGCAGGAGCGTCGCGACTGCCAAGCCGCCATTGCGCAACAGCCGCTGCCTGCGGCTGGCGTATTGCGAGACCAGGTCCTTGTCGGCAAAGATCACGTCGCGGAACAGGCGTGACAGGAAATAGCCGGCCGCCGCGGCGGGGCGCGCGGCACCATCGGCCGGCCGGGCCAGGCCGAAGCGCTGGGCGACGCGCTGGGATTGCGTGCACAAGGGATGCCCCTCCTGCAACGCGCTGGTGAAGTAGTAGCCCCGGAACACCGGCCGGAACTGGAAAGGGTTGTCTTCGAACAGCGTCGCGAGGAAGGCCTTCAGCGGGGCACGCAGGGCGGCAAATTCCAGGGGAAAGGTATGCACGCCGGCAGGCACCAGTTCGCGGCGGCGCTGCGTCATGGTGGCGACGGCCATATCGCGCAGGCCGTCGCACAATTCATCGAAACTCTGTTCGAAGAACGCCAGCATGTCGCGGCAGCCCGCCTTCTGGCGGAACGGCATCGTTGCGCCCCACGGGCGCTCGCGCTCCGGCGTATCGGCATCGATGAAGAATTCGGCAAATCCCGCCACCAGGTCGGCTTTGGTGAACATCACGTACACGGGCGCGAAGACTTCCAGCTTTTCGATCAAGTCCTGCACGCGCTGGCGCAGGCTGCGCGCCAGCGCCAGCACGGCCTCGGGATCTTCGCCGCGCAGCTCGGCGATGCTGACGGCGATGATGATGCCGTTGACCGGTGCCCGCGGCCTGTGCTTCTTCAGCAAGCCAAGGAAGCCGTGCCACTCTTCCCTGTCGGCGGCTTGCACCGCATAACGGCCAGCCGTATCGAGCAGGATGCCTTGCGCCGTGAAGAACCAGTCGCAATGGCGCGTACCGCCGACACCCTGGATCGCCCTCGGATCCGAAAAGGGGAATTGCAGGCCGGATTGCGTAATGGCGCTGCTCTTGCCCGCCGCCGGGTTGCCGATCACCATATACCAAGGGAGTTCGTACAGCGCGCGGGCACCGGTGGCGCGGCCAAGGCGCGAATTCCTGATGGTGCCGACGGCTTCCGCCATCGCATTGCGCACCGCTTCGAGGTCGGCCTCGGCACGCCTTTCGGCAGGCGCCACAGGTTCGGCTTCGCGCCGCCGCGCCAGGTAGCGGCGCGCGCCCCAAACCGCCAGGGCCAGCAGGGCGAGCGCCGCGACGGCCGCCACCGCCCATACCAGCGCAAGTTGCAGGAGTTCGGCGCCGAGGAAGAACAGGCCCGCCACCAGGGCGAGAGCCAGGACGTTCAAAGTGCGCCTGTCTGTCAGCAGGTACCAGGTTCGTTGCAGCATGATGGGCTGAGAAAAGGTGGGCAGGTTGGCCGATGTTGCCACCAAGCCGGACCACGCCTCTTGAGCCGCCTCAAGCCCTCGTCTCGCGTGAGCGCAATTCGGTATGGCCGAAGTCCATCATGGTCCAGCGGCCGCCCCACACCATGCCGACCGATTCGGCCACCTGCCCATACAACTGATAGCCGCGCATGGCCCAGGGATCGCGTTCGCTGATCACCAGCTTGCCTGCGCGGACGAAGGCGCAATCCGCAGCCAGTCCGTATTGATGGAAGCTCTGGAAGGCGCGCGCATTGCTGACATGGTTGCCGGCCGCCGCCAGCCGTTCCTGCCGCTCCGGACTGCGGTAACCCTCCAGCAGCGCCATCTCGTAACCGTGGCGTTCCCGCATCACGTTGAATACCACCAGCAGCCGCTGCGCGAAGTCCTGGTCCAGGCGCTGCCAATCGCGGTCGGCCTGCGACAGCATGGGCCGCAACAACTCCACGTCGGCGCTGGCGAAGGCCAGCGGCGGCGGGGGCGGCGGCGGCACCAGCTGCTCGCCGTGCAGCAAAGCGGTAATGAGCGGGTCGGCACTGCGCTGACCGTCGTCGAACACGGGAAGCATCTGCCGCGGACGCAGCCAACGCACCAGCAAAGGCGGCATGCCTGCCAGGAAGGCGGTGCCGGCGCCGATCAGCAGCAGGCGGCGCTGGCGCCGGCAGGGCTTGCGCCTGGGTGGAAAGAGCAACAGCCAGCCAGTGGCGCTGGCAGCGACGAAGATGCCGGCAACGATAAATGGCAACATGGTGCGTTCCATCAATACGAAAGCGCATGAGGCGCGCGACACTTGCATCCTATGCCGTCCTGCATCCGGATGGGTCGAGCAAGATCAAGCTTTGGGAGGACTTATGCGGCCGGACTTGTTTGCGGGGTCCGCCATGCGCGACGATAGCCACCGGCTCCTGGCGCGACTGGCAAATGGTGGCAGCGTGCCGGCGCCGGCACGGGACTGGGCCTGGAATGCGCCGCACAAGGCGCGCATCGTTGCAGTGGCGGCCTTGCTGGCTGCCGGCATATCAGCCTGGGCCTGGCTGCGGGACGACGGCGGCGCAACGCCGCCCCAGGCAGCACCGCGTCAGCCGTCCGCCGGCATGGGGAATGCCGGCGCCGCGCCGCCGCAGCCCGCAACCATCGTCTATGCCGCTTCGCCTCAGGGTCCGCAGGCGGCATCGATTCCCGTTGCCGCCACCGTCGGCGAGGCGGCCTCCCCAGCTGCCGCCGCGCCCGCGCCAACGGTGTCAAAACCCGGCCGCCAGCGCCCGGCCAAGCCGGCCGCCGAGCAGCGCGGGCGGCCCAGCGTTCCAGCGCAGGAAAACGACGAGGATGTCACCCTGCTCACGGCGATGCTCAAGCATGCCACGCCTCAGAAGCCGGCGCCTGAGCCGCCAAAGCAATGATGAAGTCGGCCATCGTCTGGAGCGTTGCTTCCGGCTGTTCGATGTGCGGGCTGTGGCCGCAGCCAGGCAGCACCCGCTGCCGCGCGCCTGGCACGCCGCGCTCGATGGCATCCAGTTGCGCCTGCGAGCCATACTGGTCGGCGCTGCCCTGCACTGCCAGCAAGGGGCAAGCGACGGCCGGCAGCAGGTGTTCGATATTCCAGTGCTGGAACGGCGGCGCCAGCCAGGTATCAGCCCATGAGCCGAACACCTCTCCCGCCTTGCTGCCGTGATAGCGTGACAAGCCGCGCAGCTTGCCGGCCGCATGGGCGCAGACCGCCGAGCGGATGCCGTCCAGCGTAATCTCTTCCACGAAAACGTGCGCCGCGGCGGTGACGACGCCGCGCAAGCCCGGCGGCCGCCCTGCCGCGTAGATCAATGCAATGCTGCCGCCATCCGAGTGGCCGACGACGATATGTTCGCGGCCCCGCGCCAGGCGGTCCATCACTGCCGGCAGTTCGGACAGCGCAGATTGGTGCAGGTAATGAATGCTGCGCGTTTCCCTTTGCGGCGACGATTGGCCGTAGCCAAGCCGGTCATAGACCAGGCCCGCGCAACCGGTGGCTGCGCACAAGCGCTCCGGAAAGCCCTTCCACATGGCGATGCAGCCAAGCCCTTCGTGCAGGAACACCAGCAATGGTTTGTGCCGGTCGCCCTCGATCAGCTCGTAGTGCAGTTGCGTCCCGCCCAGCTCCAATTGGGGCATGTCCGGCTCCTAGTGCAAGGCGAAGTCGACGCGGCCGGCGGCGCCGGCTTTGGGCGCGATCAGGAAAATGCGCTCCGGCGACACCTGCCCCTGCTTCACCAGCCAGTCCTTGGCCGCCTGCGCGCGGCGGTTGCCGAGCGCGATGAAATCATCGTCGTCCAAGCTGAGATTGGCCAGCATCAGCTTTTCCATTTCTTCGGCCGGCAGCGATTTCGCCAGGCCCAGGGCATTGCGCGGTTTGGCGAAAGTCTCGTCCTTGTATGCGCGCGCCAGCAGGACGCCATATTCGTCCTTCGCCACCACCACGCCACCTTCCGGAAGTGCCGCGCCGCGTGCCTGGATATCGCGCGTCTTGAGCTGCCGTAGCTTGCGTTCGAGCGCGACGCGCCGCAGTGCATCCGCCTCGGCGTCCGCATCGAAGCGGCCGATGATGTCCAGCTTCAAGCCCGGACGTTCGCCCAGCGCCTTCGCCAGCGATTTGAGCTTGCCTTCCGACGCCGGCAGCAGTGCCGCGCGTGCCGGTTCGAATTCCAGCATCGACAATTCCTCGCCGCCGCCGAACAGCGATCCGAGCAGGGCGAACGGCGCGGCAACGGCTTTCGTGACCGCGTTGCCGATCACCTTGAGGATGATGCCGCCCAGCGAGAATTGCGGATCGTCCAGCGATCCGCCGATCGGCACATTGATGTCGATCACACCATTGCGGTCGCTCAGCAAGGCGACGGCCAATTGCACCGGCAGCTTGGTCGCTTCGGGATTGGTGCTTTCCTTGCCGAAGGTGAGCTGGTCCAGCAGCAGGCGGTTCTCGGCCTTCAACTGGCGGTTCTCCAGCTGATAGGCCACTTCGAAGGTCAGCTTCCCCTTCTCGATGCCGTAGCCAACGTATTTGTCGGCGTAGGCCGAGAGCTGCGACAGTTCCATGCCGCGCACATCCGCGCGCAGGTCGAGCGACAATTCCTGTTTCAGCGGATGGATACGGCCGGCGATCAGCAACGGTGCGCCGCTCACGTTGCCGCGCAAATCCACGTTGGCGCTATGCGCCGGATCGGATGACAGACCGCTTACCGTGCCGCCCAGCTCCTTCAGGTTGGCGCTGTAGTTCGGCTTGATGAAGTTGTCGGTGAAGCGCACGCGCCCGCCCGAGAGCAAGAGCTTGCCGATGCGGATGGGCGGCAGCGGCTCGGCGGCGGCCGGCGGCGCAGCAGGTGGCGCAACTTGCGGCGCGGCCTGCGCCACCCGGTTCGACTTGCTCTTGGCCTCTTTGGCAGCTTGCGCACGCGCACCGGCTTCGGTCAGGCTCCTGCCTTCCTCGCCTTCCCTGCGCGTCACGTCCTGCACATTCATCCGGCCGTTCGGGTCGATGATGACGCGGGCGAAGAAGTCGTGCAGTGCCACGCGCTCGATATTCAGCGCGAATGGTTTGAAGTTGACGTCCATGCCGCCGAAGGCCAGCGATTTCCAGCTGAGGAAGTCGTTCGAACTTGACTTGTCGACAGTGGACAGGCGGTCCACGCTGACATCGCCCTTGAAGCCGCCGGCGACCGCACCATCCTGCCCGGTTTCCAGGCGCAGGCGGGCCTTGCTCGAAACGGCAGCCTGCAGCAGGCGCAAATTGACGTAATCGGTCACGTAAGGCTGAAGCGGCAACAGGTCGAAGTTCTTCAAATCGAGAGCCAGGTCGGCTTTCAACGGCGACGGCGCCAGTTGTCCCTTCAACTCCAATCGTCCCTTGTTGATGCCTGTCTTCAGCGACACCTCGGCCATGGTGCCCGGCACGCTGGAATAGCCTTTCACGGTCAGCGCCAAGGGCGACAGCTTGAAAATGGTCGGTTCGCTATGGAAGTCTTCCTGCAGGCGCGCCGCCCAATCGTTGATCTCCACTTTGCCGACCTTGATTTGAAGCGGCGCTTCAGTTCCGGGCTTGACCGGCGGCTTCGCGCCCGCCGGTGTGGGCGCGGCTGCGGCCTTGCCTTGGTGGACGTCGATGTCCGCACTGTGCGAGGCAAGCGAGGCGATGTCCAGCGTGCGCTTGCCGCTGTCGAACGCGATGTCCCGTGCGTGCAAACCAAACTTCGCCAGGTCGGCACGCAGTTTTCCCTGCGGGCTTTCGTCGGCATAGCGCAGCGCCGCGCCATTGACCGTAAGTTCCTTCAGCAGCACCAGCGGGCCGTTCGCGGCGCCAGCCGGCTTGGCGTCCGGCTGGGCGGCCGGCGCGCCGGTCTGCCCCGAAGCTGGCGATGCGGCCGGCACCAGCTGCGCCAGGTTCAGTTTCCCATCCTTGCTGCGCTGGACGTCCAAGGCCAAGCCATCGATGCCGACCTGCGCAATCTCGAATCGCTGCGCCAGCAGATCCAGCTTGCCCAGCTTGACTTTCAGCGCGTCGAGGCTGGCCACCTGCTTGCCATCGAGCTGCTGCAATTGCACGCCCGACAGGCTGGCTTCGCCGCCAAATACCAGCGATGCCGGCTTGTCTTTCGGCTGCACCACGCTCAGCTTGAGGGCCGCGTCGAGCTGCGCCGACGGCAGCTTGAAGCCGGGTTTGAACGGCAGGTAGCCCACATAGGCTGTCAGGTCGACCTTGTCGAGCCTGAGTTCGAGCGCATAATCTTTCGGATCCGCGAACGGCCGCGCTTTGCCCTGCAGCTGCACTGGCGCACCGTTGATGTTGGCGCTGAATAGCGGCTCGACGAAAATCGTGACATCCGCCGGCAGCGACGAGACGAACGGCAAACCCAGTTTCAATTCCCGCACCTGATGCGTGACCCCGGCCGGCTTATCGTCAAACGCCAGGGCGCCCTCCTCCAGCTGGATATTGTTGACCGAGAAGCGCGCCGGTTCAGGCGATGGCGGCTGGCTGGCGATCAGTTGCAGGATGTCGTCGATGTTGTAGCGGTTGTCGGCATTGCGCGCCAGATGCACGTACGGCTTGGTCAGCCGCACCTCTTGCACTACCGGCGCCAGGCGCGCCACCGATTGCCACGACAGGTTGGCGCCCAGCCGATCAAAGCTGGCAAGAACGGTGCCGCCGTCCTGCTCCATCAGCTTCAGGCCGCGCACCGAGGCGCTGAGTGTGAACGGGTTGAACGACACTTCTTCGATACTGAGCTGGCGGTGCAGTTTTTCCTCGGCCAGCCGGGCGGCCTGCGACTTGACGATTGCCGGCACGGCAAGGAAGCCGATGCCTGCGTACGCCAGCAGCAGCCCGGCCAAACTGCCCGGGACAAGGTATTTCAAGGGTGGGATCTTCATATCCCATTATTGTAATCGCACACTCCTTTCGGGAAGATCCGGTTGAGCCAGGTTTTCTGCGCATCGGTAAAGCGTACCGAGGGGCCGTAGGTACCGTCGGCAAGCGCCTGCGCCACGGGCTTCAGCCGGCACTTGAAGGTATCACCCCGGATCGAATCGCCCGCCGCCATGCGCGGGCTGCCATGGATCGGGAAAGCCTGGGTGCAGGCGCCAGGCTTGCCGCCATCCAGGATGCCGCTCCACGCATCGGGGCCGGAGCCGATCGCCGTCCCCGCGCTATCGACGCAGCGGTCGGCAAATTCCGCCGGCGCACTACCGCTGGCGAGATATTTGTCCAGCACGCCCAGCGCCTTCACGACCTGCCCCGGCAAATCGGTGTCGGGCCGCGCGAACCAGATCACCTGCCGTTTCGCCGCCACCGGATTGGCGGCCAGCAGGCGGGCGCGTACCGAAAACGCTTGCCGCGCATTGTGCATGTCCAGCTCTGCCTCACGGTAAGGGCGCAAGTCGATCATCGGGATGCCGAGCTGCTTGCCGGTGAAGACATGCCCGGAGTCGAACGCCGCGCGAATTGCGCGCTGATCCGCTTCACGGCGCGGCGCCGGCATCCCCTCCGGATCCCGGCAGGTGGCACTGCGGTGCATATTGGCCGAATCGAAGGGATCGCTATCCTGCTTCCATGGCACGAAGTCGCGCTGCTCTTTCCAGCTGCCCACGCAAGCATTGACGCGCAGGAACTCATCCGCCTCGATCCTGCCAGCCACCAGCGCCGTAAGGCCGTACTGCACGCCCACGTTATCGATCGGGATGGGCGCGAAGCCCTCGGCATCGGTCCCATAGAATTGCTCCAGGTCGTTCCAATGCGTCCACTTCACCTTGGCGAAAGCTTCGGGCTCGTAGCCATAGGAAGCGATTGCCTTATCGAAGCGGCTGTCGCGGAAATGCGGGTTCAGCACCGTCGGCATGGCAAAGCGCCAGCCATTGATGCATTCCGTCGAACCGGGCTTGCCGGTGATCGGGTTGCGCGCGGTGTCGCTGGCATTCATGCCTTCCACCAGCGACTGCCGGCTCCACGTCGCCCATGGGGAGCTGGGGTCGCGCGCCACCTCGTCCCGGAAGTATTGGCCCAGCAAAGGACAATCGGAGATCGGGATCGACTGCGTCACCATGTCCGGGTAGGACTGCACCGGAATGCCGGCATCGAACAAGCCCGGGCGGTTTTGCGCGAACATATACTGCTGCACCGCGCCGCCCGAACCGCCGATGCCGATGGTGTACACCGGCTTGCCATAGCTGGCCGCGAAGTAAGCCTTGGTTTGCGCCGCCGTCTCCTCGGCCAGGCGCATGTTGTAATGCACCCCGGTCTCATTCCCTGACGAGCTGGCGATGGCGTAGCCTTCCGCCAGCAGCTTGGGCATCAGCTGCTTCTCCGAACTATTCAGCGCATCGTTGAACCACATGGCCAAGCCCTGCTGGTGCCCGATGCCGACGCCACCGCGCATCCAGTAAATGAGCTTATGGTTCCAGGGCGCCCGCTCCAGCATCGCGATGGTGTAGATGAAGCGGTTGATGGTGCCAGCCTCCACCCGTACCACGAAAGGAATGGTCGATCCATTCACGACAATCATCTTCATGTCCGGCGGCGGCAGTTTATAACCGTTCTCCATATCGAACGGCTTGAAGCCCGAACCGGTGAAGTAGAAATGCTGGATGCGCTTCTTGATCGCGCACTGGCTGCTGTGACCAACCAGCCTGCCGGCTTCGTCGCGTACCGGATGCCCGATGCCCTGCTGGTTGTCGGCCAGCGGCTGGCCGAGGCCCGATTCCACTGTGCGGCAGATGAAGGGCTGCTGCTGGTGCGCTTGCGGGGTGCTGCATCCTGCCAGGGTGACAGCCGCCAGAGCGGCCAGAATCCAAGCTTTCATGGCGCCTCCTCCTTGGCCAACAAGTCTACCCCATTTAAGCTTGCGCGCCGCAGGCTGTGGCGACACCATCGCCACTCAGGACAAAGAGCCCGGCTTATATGACAGAATACTGGTTTAACTGTGTAAGGGCACCTATGCAATTCCCCAGCTTTAGCGACAAATTTTCGGACAACCTGTCTCTCTTGCCCGCCGTGGATACGGTTGCCGCAATCGAGCTTCTCGACCAATCAGGTACTCCGGTGGCAAAGATCGAAAACAAGCCAGGCCAGGCGGGATCGCTGCGCGTATATTCCTGGCTCGCCGAAGCTTTCGGCGCGATCAGCCCGGAGGCGGCGGAAGTAGGCGTCAGGATTTATGCCGAACACACGCAAGATGCCCGCGCCAACCCAGGAAAGCATCCCAACATTGACCGCCTGTTCGACATCAAGACGCCGGGTCAAACCCTGCAGGTGAAACGCCTGTAGGCCCATCCTCCGCGCCCGCCAAAGCAAAAAGCCCAACCGGTTAAGGCTGGGCTTTTCTATGTCCTGGCTCCCCGACCTGGACTCGAACCAGGGACCTGCGGATTAACAGTCCGTCGCTCTACCGACTGAGCTATCAGGGAAAAGAGGCCGCATTATAGCCAGCCTTTTTGAACCTGACAAGAGCTTGCAAAAAAAGAATCCCAAGGCAACAATGACGGCCGTGATATTTTTTTTGCAACACTGCCAGCCGAGGAACCTGTTTGATGCGATTGCGCTTATCCGTAACACCCAGCTTGTTATTGTGCTTAGCCGCCGGCGCCAGCCATGCTGCGCCAGAGGCGGCCACGACCTCCCCCGCCGACTGGACCGCGCTCGCCACGCGAGACGTCCAGTTCGCCGTCGACGCCCTGCGCCGCAACCATGCCGGCGCGATTGCGGGTCAGTACGACATCGTCGCATCGCTGGAGACCAGTTCCCGCAGTGCTTTACTGGAAGCGGAGCAGGCAACAACCGAGCGCGATTACAGGCGGACGCTGGCGCGCCTCATCTTCAGCTTTGCCGATCCGCATACCAGCGTCAACCTGAACCAGTTGAAAATCCGGGCCTGGAACGGCCTGGTGCTGGACCGCAGCGGCGACCAGTACCGCGTGGTCTGGTCGGAACCGGGCTGGCCGCATCCCCTGCCGCCGGTGAACGCGGTCGCGCAGAGCTGCGACGGCGTCTGGACCGGCAGTTTCCTGAAGTTCGGCGTCGCGCCGTTCATCCCGTATGGCGCCGAGTTTCCCGCCGCAGCCAGCACCGCAGCGCGCCAGGCGATGTTCGACAATGGCCTGGTGATCCCGCCCAAACAATGCACGTTTGCGCTGCCCGACGGCAGTGTGCGCGCCTATGCATTGCCGCTGCGCGAAGCTTCCGAGATCGGCGACGAGCATGTACAAAAGATGCGCAAGCAATTCATCGCGAAAGCGCGTCCGCCAGGGCTTTATCCGCTCGCGCGCGGCATGCATTGGGTCGGCATGCCCGACTTCAACGGAGCCAAGTCCGGTCCCGCCTATGAACAGCTCTATCCCGAGCTGGAAAAACTGCACAAGGCAAACTGGATCGTCTTCGATTTGCGCGGCAATGGCGGCGGCGACTCCTCATGGGGCAGCCGTGCGCTGGAGGCCCTGTACGGCAAGGAATACAGCCGGCAGCTGGGCGAACTGCCGGCGTACGCCAAGTACCTGATCGCCGACCAGGCGACCATCGGCTTGTACAAACACTATGCCACCGCGCCCGAGTTTGCCGCCTCGCGCGACGAATTCGGCGCCGCCTTGCGCAAGCTGGAGGCCGGCATGGCCAATGGCGACAAGCTGGTGCAGGTGTATGGCGCCACCGCCGCGGAGCATGCGGCGACAGCCGCCAAGGTGCGCCAGCGTCCCAGCGGTCCGCGCATCGCCGCCGTCATCGACCGCAATTGCTTCAGCTCGTGCATGAACTTCCTGCAGCAATTGCGCGGCATCGGCGATACCGTGGTGCTGGGCGAAACGACCTGGGGCTATTCGCCGACCGGCGAAATCAACCGCTTCGAGCTGCCAAGCGGTAAAGGAACGCTGTTCATCCCGTCGGCACTCTATTCGTCCACGCAAGCCACGCGCGAGCCATTCGTGCCGGACCTGGCTTATCCAGGCGACATGACGGATGACGATCGGTTGATGAAGTGGGTGGCGGCCGAACTGGCCAGGCTGAAATCGGGGCGGAAGCCGCGGTGAAGGCGTCACGCCGGGCCCGCGAGCCCGGCGTGACGGTACGGCTGTTACTTAGAACGAGCCTTTGAACTGCACGCCAAACTGACGTGGCTCATTGATGAAGCCGGTCAGGTTGTTGAAGTCGATGGCGCCGGTGATGCGGCGCTGGTCGGTGATGTTGCGTGCGAAGGCTGCCACTTCATACTTGCCGCCGGCCCAGTTGTAGCCCACGCGCAGGCCGCCTTCGGTCAGCGGTGCGCCGGTGAATTCAACTGCTTCGTACAGGAAGAAGTTCACCTTGGAACGGTAAGACCAGTCGGTCAGCACGAACAGGTTGCCTTCGGCCAGCGGGTAGTTGTAGCGGGCGGTCAGGTTGACGATCCACTTCGGTGCCTGTGGCAGGTCGTTGCCGTCGATGACTACGCGGCCAGCGGCGTTGATCGGGTCCAGCACGGTGCACTGGGCGCACTTGTTCACCGACAGCGCAGGATCGCGGATCTCGGTGAAGTTGTACGAGGCGCTCGCCGAAACCTTGAAGTCGTTGGTGACGAAGCCTTCGATCTCGCCTTCGATACCGCGGCCCTTGGTCTTGGCAGCGTTGATCAGCTTGGTGACGTTGGAATTGCCGCCGACCACGGTCAGCTGCTGGTTCTTCACGTCGTAGTCGTACACGCTCAGGGAAGCGCGGGCGCGGCGGTTCCACAGGTCGGCCTTCACGCCGGCTTCGATCGACGTGATGGTTTCAGCATCAGCCACGGTGATCGGCACGGAGGTGGAAGGAGCCGCGATCGATGGCGCGCGGAAGCCAGTGGCGTAGCGGGCATACACGCTGACGTCGTTGTTCAGCTTATAGGTGCCGCTCAGGTCCCAGTTGAACTTGTCCTTGGACAGGTTGGCGCTCTTCGGACCCACCAGCACGGTGCCGGTGGTTTCCAGCACGTCGAAGTCCTTCTTGTCGTCGGTGTAGCGCACGCCGCCGCGCACGGTGAACGCATCGTTCACGGCATAGTTCACGGAACCGAACAGCGCGTACGCTTCGTTCTTCTGCTGCGACTTCACGCGGGTGGTGCGGTTGCCGGCAACGTTGAAGTTATCCTGGCCAGCCACAGCCTTCTCGTCGAAGTAGTACACGCCTGCCTGCCAGTTCACCGGGCCGGTGTACTTGGACTCGACGCGGAACTCTTGCGAGTACTGCTTGATGTCGGGTACGAAGGCGGCGGTGGCAACCTGGAACGGCACGGCCGGCGCGTTGGTCGGGTTGCCGCCGTCGATGTCGCCGGCCGAGTTGTACTTGGCCACGGTCTCGTAACCGGTGATCGAGTACAGCTTGTGCGCGCCCAGGTCCCAGCTCATGCGCAGGCTGGCGCCCTGGGTCTTCAGTTCCTGGTCTTCACGGCCGTTGATGGCGATCTTTTCCGGATCGAAGCCGTCGACGAAGGTGTTGGAACCCTTCTTGATGATGTTGGCGCGGAACAGGCGCGAGCTGCCGGTGGTCTGGCGCTGGTGCACGTTGAACAGGGCATTGAACACGCCGTTCGGCTGGTACAGCACCTGCACGCGCTCGGCGTGCTCGTTGTAGCCTTCCAGCGCGTCCTTCTGGCCGGTGTAGGTGTTGTCGACGATGTCGTCGCGATGCTGGCGCAGGGTCGATACGCGCAGCGCCCATTCCTTCGACAGCGGCACGTTGGCGGCTGCTTCCAGGTTGATGGTGGCGTCGGTCGCGTAGGAAACGTTATAGAAGCCTTCCACGCCGCGCAGGCTTGGCTTGGCCGATTCGAACTTGACCACGCCGGCCGGGGTGTTGCGGCCGAACAGGGTGCCTTGCGGGCCGCGCAGCACTTCCACGTTGGCCAGGTCGTACATCGGGTAACCCTTCAGGATCGGGTTCTCCTGCACCACGTCGTCGTAAATCAGCGAAACCGGCTGCGAGGCGAACACGGCGAAGTCGGCGTTACCGTAGCCGCGGATGTAGAAGCGCGGGAATACGCGGCCGGTCGACGACTCGACGTTCAGCGATGGGGTCTTGCCCGCCAGGACGCGGATGTCCTGGCCGCCGGACAACAGGATGTCCAGCTTTTCGTCCTTGATCATGGACACGGAAACCGGCACTTCGCGGATATTCTCGGCGCGGCGCTGCGCGGTCACGGTCACTACTTCCAGCTGGCCTGCCGGGGCTTGGGTGGCTTCCTGGGCCATGGCGGTCATCTGCACGGTGGCCAGCGTCACGGCCAGATGCATCTTGGACAACTTCATCATGATTTTCCTTGTGGGTGGCTTTGTGGATGTCCCCTACTCTCCCCACCGGCTGCGGTCTGTCGCCGCAAAAATAGCGCGCATTATATACCTACTATAAGATTTCAGCACTATCACTTGATTGTCAGCGTGCTACCGACCGCGCCGGCATAGAACACCACCAGCTTGACCGGACCGCTGCCCACATTGCGGCCGTTGTGCAGGGTATTCACCACTTCCGCCAGGGCCTGTCCGGGCGCCAGGCGCTTCACCGAACCATCCTTCAGGCTCACCTCCAGCTCGCCCTCCAGGATGTAAGCGAAGGAGGCGACCGGATGCAGGTGCCAGCCTGTTTCCGCGCCGGGCGCGATTTCGATCAGCATGGCGGTGACCTCGGCCTGCCCGCCCGGGTAAGCCAGCGCGGCGCCATTCCAGCTGGTGGGCGATTGCAGCAGTTTGGTGACTTTGACGGAAGCGGACTGTTCCAGCGCGACAGCAGGCTGGGCAGCGAAGACGGCGAGCGCGGCAAGCGCGGCGGCGAAAGTTTTCATGGTTCTCCTCGGTTGGTTTATGCCGCATGATAGACGCAGGTCAAAGCCCATTCACATAGGCCTCCTAGACTGGCTTGATCCCCGCAACAAAGGGATCCCCGAACCGTCTAGGAGACATCATGAAAAACTTTCCGCAAGAGATGAGCCACGCCTCGGGCGCCACCTTGGCGCTGGAACCGACCCGCATCCTGATTGCGCTCAAACAGCCGAAAGAGCGTAGCACCGTTGAGCAGTTCCTGCATAGCCAGGAACTGTTCCTGGAAGATGAGGCGGATGAAGGCATGGTGCCGGGCGAACGCGTCAACCACACCAGGACGCGCTACTTCGTGCAATCGCGCCGCCCGCTGGACGATGGCCGCCTGGCCAAGCTGGAGGAAGCCGGCGCTCAATTGGGCCTGGACTGGATCGGCCCCGTCTACCGCCATGCCGGACAGCGCGGTCGCCGCGCCCTGATGGCGCCCTTGCCCCACGTGGCCCTGATCAAGCTGCGCCAGCCGCGCGACGCCGCCGTCACGCTGCCCGAAGGCCTGGGCGCCAAGGGCGCGGCCGAGCCGATGATCCAGGAAGTGCCGGAAAAATCGCGCTACCTGAACGGCCACCGCTACTTCCAGATTTCCAACGTCAAGGAAATCAACGCGTACCAGTTGCGCGAGCGCCTGCGCCAGATCCCCAATGCGCCGATCGCCGATTTCCAGTTCGAGACCATGCCGCTGCTGACGCCCACGTCGATCGCCCCCAACGACACCCTGTTCCCGCAGCAGTGGGACATGACGCGCATCGAAGCCGGCGGCCCCGGCACCACCGGCTGGGACATCACCACCGGCGTCGCCACCGCCGTGGTCTGCGTGCTCGATGAAGGCTGCGACCTGAAACACCCCGACCTGCGCTTCCATGCGAACGGTATCAACCTCGGCACCATGAGCGGCGACGGTTCACCCACCGGCAACCACGGCACGGCCTGCGCCGGCATCGTTGCCGCCACTTACAACAATGGCACCGGCGTGACCGGCGTGGCGGGCGATGCGCGCATCCTTCCGGTGGCGTTCGACGCCTGGACCGACGTCGAAGTGGCCGCCGGCATCAACTACGCTACGGCCAACGGCGCCAGCGTGATCAGCATGAGCTTTGGCTGGAATGGCTGGAGCCCGGCCATCATCGACCCGGCCATCCAGAACGCCTTCAACAATGACCTGGTGATGTGCGTCGCCACCCACAACTACAACGGCCCGATCACCTATCCCGCGACCAACCCGCTGGTGATCGCGGTCGGCGCCTCGGACGAGATCGACAACCGCAAGACCCCGATGAGCCCTGACGGCGAACCCTGGGGCTCCAACTTCGGCCCGCAAATCTCGGTGGTGTCGCCCGGCGTGCACATCCCGACCACCGATATCCAGGGCAGCGGCGGCTATGTCCCGGGCGATTACGACCTGGTGTTCAACGGCACCTCGTCGGCCACGCCGCACGTGGCCGGCCTGGCCGCGCTGATCCGCAGCGTCTACCCTACGCTGAGCAATGTCGAAGTGCGCGCCCATATCGAACGGACCGCGCAAAAGGTCGGCGCGGTGGCCTACGCCGAAACGGCCGGCAAGTCCAACGGCACCTGGAACCAGGAAATGGGCTACGGCCGCATCAACGTCTTCCGCGCGCTCGATGAAGCCGACGTGATGATCAAGGATGCCCCGGCCGATAGCGGCGCCGAGCCTTTCACCGGCGGCAATTTCTGGGACTTCTCCGACATCGTGGTGCGCATCAACGACGACAACGTGTTCGTGCCCGGCGACCCGCTGCAATCGAAGAACGTCGAACGCGGTCAGGCCAACTACATCTATGTGCGCGTGACCAACAAGGGCGCGCGCGACGCCCGCAACGTGACGGTCAGCACGCGCATCACGCCCTATGTCGGGCTGCAATTCGTCTATCCGCCCGACTGGACCCAGGTGGACGCCATGCACGTCAGTCCGACCGGCATTACCACCAGCTTCGCCAGCGTCCCGGCAGGCGGCACGGCGATGGCCAAGTTCCGCATCGAGGCGGCCCAGGTCGAAACCCTGTACGGCTGGCAGACCGACCACCCGTGGCACCCTTGCCTGCTGGCGGTGGTCAATGCCGACAACGACTACGCCTTTGCCACCGCGCCTCTGAGCGGCGACCCGATCAGCGCGCGCCGCAACAACTTGGCCCAGCGCAACCTGACGGTAATCGACGTGCTGGCGGGCGCACACGCCAGCTTCCCCTTCGTGGCCGCCAGCCGCTACAACCGCGAAACCCGCATGACGCTGGTGATCGACCGCAGCCACCTGCCGGCCGACATGCCGCTCACGCTGTCGCTGGACGATGACGGCGCAGCCTTCCCAGCCATCGACTTTGGCAACCAGTCCGACCCGTTGCCCGGCCAGCCCCATGGCGACGAAGACATGATGAAGGATTGCGGCCTGGTGTTCCTCGATGACACGCGCGTCAAGACCCGCTTTGGCTGCTGCTGCGGCATCCTGACCCTGGCCAAGGGCTCGCACTTCGATTGCCTGCCGCACCACAAGCTCGGCGAAGTGACGGTGGAAGCCGGCGATGTGGTGCTGCGCGGCGGCAAACGCTATGTCGACATCACCCGCTCGGTGGTCAAGGTCACGATGGAGAAGCAGCCAGCCATGATGTACCCGCTCGCGCTGCGCACCACCATTCCGTCCGCCGCGGCGCAGGGAGAGCAGTACCAGGTCAACGTGGCCCAGTTGAACGCCCAGGGAACGCCGGTCGGCGGCGCTTCCATGGTCTGCCACCTCGCCTGAGCGGGCAGCCCGGCGTCAGGCCCGCAGTTGGCGGTCGGCCGCCGTCTGCGGGCCGCGGTGGCGGCTTGGGTGGAATTGCCGCTGCGGCGCTTCGACGATGCCGTCATCGCTGTCCAGCAGGTTGACCAGCGATGCCAGCACCACTTTCTCGTCCGGCGAGTCCGCCTGCAGCACCAGGTCGCGCGCAATGTCGCGCAGGCGCCACTGCAGTTCCCGGCTCGCCACATCCTTTTCGAACAGCAGGCGCGCATCGGATGCGGCACCGAACGCCATCGGTTGCAGGTAGGCGTCCAGTCCGGTGCTGACGAAGGCGCGCAGCAGCTTGCGGGTGCGCTCGGACTTCGCGGCCGGACCATCGAGCAGCCGTTCGTTCGCACAGGGCGCGCGTCACAAGCGTTCCTCTGGATCCGTGACAGGTAATCCAGTTATCGGTGAAACACTTTTCTTGCGTCCGCCCGGCCCGGTTTCGCGACACGAAACACGGCCTTCATCGCAAACACATGGCAGTGGCAGCGCCCGCTCCCTAATCTTTCCGCATTCACAACCACCTGGAGCAAACCATGAACCACACCTTCCTGGCGCTGGCCATCGCACTCGCCTTCGGCTGCCTCCCTGCCGCGCAGGCATCGGACACCAGCTCTGCCTTCAGCGCGGCGCGCCAGCAGTTCATCGCGGCCTCCGCCGGCGACACGTCGGCGCGCGACGCCGCCATCGAATCGTTCGGCAAGCTGGCCGGCGCCCAGCCCGGCAACCCGCTCTTCCTGGCCTACCAGGGCGCCGGTATTGCGCTCCAGGGCCGCGACGCCATGATGCCGTGGAATAAGCTGAAGTTCGCGGAACAGGGCGCCGACATGGTGGAGAAAGCGCTGGCCTTGCTGGCCGCCGAACATGACAGCCTGCTGCTGAACGGGACCCCGGCCAGCATCGAAACCCGCCTGGTCGCGGCCAATACCCTGCTTGCCCTGCCCGAGTTCATGAACCGCCGCCCGGGCGGCAAGCGCGCACTGCAAGCCGCGCTCGATTCGCCCGCCCTGGCGCAGTCGCCGGCGCCGGTGCGTGCCAGCGTGTTTACCGTCGCCGCCCGGGTCGCCGCCGAAGAGAAGCGCAGCGGCGACGAAATCGGCTACCTGCGCCAGGTGATCGCCACCCAGTCCGGCACGCCGCACGTCGCAAAGGCCGCGGCGCGCCTGAAGGAGATCGGCCAATGAACGCCGCCGAACCCCTGCTGTCGCTGCATGGCGCCAGCAAGTCTTACGCGCTGGGCGGCAATGTGATCCGCGCCCTGCAATCGGTGGACCTGGCACTGGCGCGCGGCGAGATCGCCGCCGTCACCGGGCCGTCCGGCAGCGGCAAGAGTACCCTGCTTAACCTGTGCGGCCTGCTGGACAAAGCCGATGGCGGCGAGCTGCTGTTCGATGGCGAACCGCTGTCGGCCGGGGACGAGGCGCGCCGCACCAGCTTGCGCCGCCAGGCCATCGGCTTCGTCTTCCAGGGGTTCAACCTGGTGCCGGTGATGACGGCGCATGACAACGTCGACTATCCCTTGTACCTGCTGGGGGTGCCGCCGGCCGAACGACGCCAGCGTGTGCAGGAAGCGCTGGCGCGTGTCGGCCTGCAGGGGCTGGGTGGCCATAAGCCGGACCAGTTGTCCGGCGGCCAGCGCCAGCGCGTGGCCATCGCTCGCGCCATCGTCAAGCGCCCCCGCTTGGTCATCGCCGACGAGCCCACCGCCAACCTCGACGCGCAGACCGCGTCCCAGATCATCGGCCTGATGCGCGCCCTGGCCCATCACGACGGCACCACCTTCCTGGTGGCCACGCACGACGACCGCATGCTGCCGCACTGCGACCGCTCGCTGATGCTGGACGATGGCGTACTCAAAGGAGCCCACCATGCGCATTGATTTCAAATGGCTGTCACTGGCGTGCCGCAACACCATGCGCAACCGGCGCCGGTCCCTGGTCACGCTGGCGATCGCCGCCACCGGCACGGCCGCGGCGCTGCTGGGCGGCGGCTTTGCCTTGTACACCTATGAATCGTTGGCGCAGGCCAGCGCGCGCGACACCGGCCACCTGGTACTGGCCGCGCCCGGTCAGTTCGACGGTACCGACAGCATGCCGCTCGAACACGGCCTGTCCGGCCGGGCCGGCCTCACGCGCGAACTGCTGGCACACCCGCGCGTGACACGCGTGCTGCCCCGCCTGCAGTTCTCCGGCTTGATCAGCAATGGCGACAAGAGCGAGATCTTCCTCGGCACCGGCGTCGATGCGCGCCAGGAATTCCTCGTCAAAGGCCCCTTCATGAAACTTGAACAAGGCAGCCTGCTGGAGGGCGATAGCACACAGCCCGCACAGCGCGGCACCGGCATCGTCCTGGGCAAAGGCCTGGCGCGCATCCTGAACGCGAAACCGGGCAGCGACCTGACGCTGATGTCAACCACCACCGCCGGCAGCCTGAATGCTGTCGACGTGACCGTGACGGGCATCGTCAGCAGCGGCATTGCCGACATCGACAAGCGCCTCGCCATGGTGGACCTTGCGACCGCTCAGGCATTGCTGGTGACGGACAAGGTCAGCTACCTGAGCGTCTATCTTGACGACCTCGAACACAGCGAAGCCGTTGGCGCCGCCTGGAAAGCGCAATACGCCGGCAAGCTTGAAATCCGCACCTGGCTCCAACAAGCCGTGTTCTACCAGAGCGTAAAGGGCTTGTACGACCGCATCTTCGGCTTCCTCGGCGTGATCGTACTGGTGATCGTGCTGTTCGCCATCACCAACACGCTGTCGATGGCCGTGCTGGAACGTACCCGCGAAATCGGCACCCTGCGCGCGATGGGCACTACACCCGGCGAAGTCGCCCGCCTGTTCACGCTGGAAGGCCTGGTGCTGGGCGGCGGCGGCGCACTGCTTGGCATGGCGCTGGCGGCTGGCGTGGCGATGGCATTGCTGGTGCTGGGGATCCAGATGCCGCCGCCACCGGGACGCACTGGCGGCTACCCGCTGGTGGTCGTGGTCTCGCCTGCCATGTACGCCTGCGCCGGGCTGGCAGTGACCGTGCTCGCCGCCCTGGCTTCGCTGCTCGTCAGCCGCAAGGCTGCCAACCAATCCGTTGTGGAGGCACTCGCCCATGTTTAAGACTTTGATCGCCGGCGCGCTGGCGCTTGCCGCGGGTGGCGCCGCGTCCCAGGACGTGGAGACCATCCTGCGCAAGGCCGATTCCTACCGGCTGCGCGATGCATCTTCCCAGGTCGACACCCTGGTGCAAACCTTCAAGGACGGCAAGCAGGATAAGGAAAAGCGCTACCAGGTGCTGATCCGCCCCGGCGGCAAGGCCCTGATCCTGTTCCGCTCCCCCGGCGAGGCCGGACAGAAGGTACTGATGTCCGGCGACGATTTCTGGATGCTGCTGCCGGGCAGCGCGCGGCCGATCCGCATCACGCCGCTGCAGAAACTGCTGGGCGACGCCGCGACCGGCGACATCGCCAACATGTCCTGGTCCGGCGACTACCAGGGCCGCGTCGCACGCGAAGCCGAGATCGACGGCGTTGCCTGTCTCGAACTGGAATTGACTGCCACGCGCAAGACCCTGAGCTACCAGCGCGTGGTGCTGCACGTCGCGAAAGCGGACTACCGGCCGGTGCATGCGGACCTGTACGCCACGTCCAACAAACGCCTCAAGCAGGCACGCTTCAGCCAGGACCGCATGGTGCTCGTGGACGAAATCAATACCGGGCGAGAAACCGTCGTCACAACGCTCGCGGCCAGGCCGCGCCAGTTCGGCGACGAATTGTTCAACCCCATGTACCTGAGCCGCTCCAATGCAGCACCGTAAGCAGGCCACACTGGCTTTGTCCATCGCCGCCGCAGCCGCGGCCCCCGGCGCCGCGCCGGCGGCGGACCTCGTCGCCAACGTCCGCGCCCAGTTGGGCACCCAATCCCTGCAGGCCGGCGAGCTACGCTGGCAGGACGGGCCATTGCGCGCGGTCCTGACCGCAACCCGCGTCGACGGCGGCGAGTTGCGCCTGCGCGCCAACGAACTGGCCATCGACCACGCATTGGCCGGCGGCTTCCTGACGGCCGGAAAAAAGGTGATGGGCTGGGACGTCGGCTACGCCTTCCGCCCGCTCGACGTGGTGCAGCGTGAAGACCGCCGCGCCCTGAACCCGCTGGCCCTGGACGGCATCCCCATGCTCGCCTGGGAACGCTTCGACGCCGACAGCGCAACCACCGTCGTATGGGCCAACCCCGGCCGCGGCCGGGCCGACGCCACCGCACGCCAGCGCAATGACGAGGCCATCGCCATCCGCCATTACCGCCAGCGAGGCGCACGCGACGAATATGCCGTGCTGCGGCTGTCCGACCGCAATGGCATCGAAGCCGGCGCATCGTTCTCGCAAGTGGCCGGCGCCGGCCTGGAACTGCACGCCTCCCTGCTCTGGCAGCAGCGCCCGCGGCACGGCGGCAAGGCACTCGCCGGATTCACCTGGACCACGGAAAGCAAGTTCTCGGTCGTGGGCGAAGCCTGGACCGACCGCAGCGCCGCGCCCGGCCAGCAACGCAACCGCATGCTGCGCGCATCCCAGTATTTCGACGACGTGGAAGTGTCGGCCGACATGCTTTGGCAGCCACGCAGCGGTCCGCTCGCCGGCAGCCGCATCGCCACCATCTCGGCCGGCTGGAAGAGCGGTCCCTGGATGGTGGCCGCCAGCTATCGCCACTACGGCGGCCTGGCCGGCCGCTACGCGCGACATGTCGCGCTGGCCAGCATCCAGCGCGGATTCTGAATCACATTTGGCGGAACAGGTGGGCGTACAGCGGAGAGACGCGCAACCTCTCCGGACGGCCGCGCAAGACCAGCGACAACTTGCCGCCCTCCTCCCGCATGGCGCTCAGCACGCAGGAAGCATTGACGATGGTGCCGCGATGCACCTGCCAGAATGCCTGCCCATCGAGCTGCGGCAGCAATTCCTTCAGGCTCATGCGGATCAGCACCTCGCTGTCGGCCGTCACCACGTTCACGTACTTGTCCGCCGCCTCGAAGTACACCACGTCGGCCACCGGCACCATGCGCACCTGGTTGCCCACGGCCGCGCGGATCACCGTCAAGCGCTGCGCCACCGGCGCGGCCGTCGGCACACCCAGCGCGCGCAGTTGCGCCGCCAGCGCTTCCAGCCCGCCACCAGGCTTGTCCTGCAAACGCTGGCGCAGGCGGGCCACGGTGCGGCCCAGGCGCTCATCGCTGACAGGCTTCAGGACATAATCGGCCGCCTCCTGGTCGAAGGCCTGCACCGCGAATTCATCGTAGGCCGTTACGAACACGATCTGCGGGAATGGCGCCGGCCCGCTCCAGGCATCGGCCAGTTCTTCGGCCACCTCAAGCCCCGACTTGCCAGGCATTTTGATGTCGAGGAACAGGACCTGCGGCTGCAAGGCCGCGGCCTGCGCCAACGCCTCGACGCCATTGCCGCAGTTCGCGACGATCGATAGTTCGGGCCATTGGCGCCGCAATGCGGCCTCCAGGGTGGCAGCCAGGATTGGCTCGTCTTCAGCAATCAGTGCGGTTGTCATGGCAGATGGATACGTGCAGTTGCGCCCTGTGGCGCGGCTTCAAGCGACAAGGAGGCAAGCCCGCCATACAAGGCATTCAAGCGCTCCCGCACATTGGCAAGACCGAGGCCGGTACCGGGTTTGCCGGGACCGGCGTCCAGTCCGCGCCCCGTGTCGGACACCAGCAATTCCAGCCCGCTGCCGGCTGCGCGCGCAGCCACCAGGACGTGGCCGCCACCCAGGTTGGGCTCCACGCCATGGGCAATGGCATTCTCGACCAACGGCTGCAGCAGCATGGGCGGCAACTCACGGTTGCGCAAATCGTCCGGCAACTCCAGCGCGAAGCTCAGGCGCGCGCCCATGCGCACCGACATCAGGCCAAGGTAAGCCTCCAGCAGCGCGAATTCCTGGCCCAGCGTGGTGCGTTCGGCACGCGCCGCGCTCAGGGTCGCACGCAGGTAGACGATCAACTGGTCCAGCATGGCCTGGGCGCGTGCCGGGTCCAGTGCGATCAAGCCCTGCAGGTTGGCCAAGGTGTTGAACAGCATGTGCGGCTCGATCTGCGCCTGCAACAATTGCAGCTGCGCCTGCAGCGCCTGGCGCTCGACGGCTTCCGCCCGCGCTTTCTCCACGGCCGCTTCGGCACGTGCCTGCGACAGCCGGTCGCGGCCGGCGAAAAACACGGTCGCCGCGCCTGTCGCGAACACCGTGAACAGCAAGGCGCTGCGCCCGCGGTCACCACCGATCGCCCGCATGATGTTGGTCTCGACGCCCATCAGCCATCCCGCCAGCTTGGAGCCCAGGAACACGCCCGCGACCACGGCGACCGCCATCACCGGCACGAAGAACAGCCATCTGAACTTGTCCCGCTCGCCCAAAAGCGTAAAGCGCGCGAGGTCGATCAGCAGCCAGGTGATGGTGCCGATGCACATCGACACCAGCAGGTTCGGTCCGAAATTGCGCCCGCCGCCGAACACGAAAGTGATCAGGATGGCGCACAGCACATTGAACACCGCCACATACATGCCGTCGATGGCGAGGCGGCGCAAGGGAAAGCGGGAAAGGATTATCTGCATGGCAAGCATTTTCGCCCTACGGGCGCCTGCCATGCAATGCCTTTGCGACGAAACCGCGCCAAAACGGCGCCAAAGCCTTAAGCCAGGGCTTCCCTGGCCGCTTCTTCCGGCGTCAAGCCGTCATAGAACAGGTCCGTGAACCACTCCACCTGCTCCTCGATATGGTCCTGGGCTTCCTTTTGCGTGGCGCCGCCCTTGACCAGCCAGCCCTCCACCTCGATGCACCACTGGATCAGTTCCAGGGTTTCCGGATCGAGTTCTTCTTTCTTCTTCGCCATGGCATCCTCCCGCGCAAAGCAAAAAGCCCAACCACGGAGGGCTGGGCTTTTTATTGATTCTGGCTCCCCGACCTGGACTCGAACCAGGGACCTGCGGATTAACAGTCCGTCGCTCTACCGACTGAGCTATC